>NZ_CP051516.1:3963646-4268542 GCF_012689525.1 Paraburkholderia aromaticivorans | reverse complement strand
TGGCTGTCGTCAGCTCGTGTCGTGAGATGTTGGGTTAAGTCCCGCAACGAGCGCAACCCTTGTCCCTAGTTGCTACGCAAGAGCACTCTAGGGAGACTGCCGGTGACAAACCGGAGGAAGGTGGGGATGACGTCAAGTCCTCATGGCCCTTATGGGTAGGGCTTCACACGTCATACAATGGTCGGAACAGAGGGTCGCCAACCCGCGAGGGGGAGCCAATCCCAGAAAACCGATCGTAGTCCGGATCGCACTCTGCAACTCGAGTGCGTGAAGCTGGAATCGCTAGTAATCGCGGATCAGCATGCCGCGGTGAATACGTTCCCGGGTCTTGTACACACCGCCCGTCACACCATGGGAGTGGGTTTTACCAGAAGTGGCTAGTCTAACCGCAAGGAGGACGGTCACCACGGTAGGATTCATGACTGGGGTGAAGTCGTAACAAGGTAGCCGTATCGGAAGGTGCGGCTGGATCACCTCCTTTCTCGAGCTAGACGTGTCGAACGTTGAGCGCTCACGCTTATCGGCTGTGAAAATGGACAGACTCAGGGGTCTGTAGCTCAGTTGGTTAGAGCACCGTCTTGATAAGGCGGGGGTCGATGGTTCGAATCCATCCAGACCCACCACTGTTTCTGCGGTGGCTGCGCTAATTGATCAACCCCTGGGGTATCCGTACAGATAGCGATATCTGTGTATGACTGGGGGATTAGCTCAGCTGGGAGAGCACCTGCTTTGCAAGCAGGGGGTCGTCGGTTCGATCCCGTCATCCTCCACCAATCCTCAATGCGTAGCGTTGCTGTGAGAAGCAGAGCGTTGTGCATTGGCGATTGAGCCAGTCAGAGTGATACGCGGTTATAGCAACCGCGATATCGGCTGTCGTTCTTTAACAATCAGGAAGAAGTAGTAAAGAGATTCACGAAAGGACATCTAGAGATGGGTGTGTGAGTAGGTGAATCAGGGTTGTGATTGTATCAATGTATGAAAAGAGAGATCGAAAGATCGCTTTTGGAATACGGCGCAACACGAATACTCAACCTGTAGCGACTGTTGAACTGCTGCTGTGGCAACACAGGGGTGGCGAGACACACTCGTTATAGGGTCAAGCGAACAAGTGCATGTGGTGGATGCCTTGGCGATCACAGGCGATGAAGGACGCGGTAGCCTGCGAAAAGCGGTGGGGAGCTGGCAAACGAGCTTTGATCCACCGATATCCGAATGGGGAAACCCACTCCGTATGGAGTATCCGTAGCTGAATACATAGGCTACGTGAAGCGAACGCGGTGAACTGAAACATCTAAGTAACCGCAGGAAAAGAAATCAACCGAGATTCCCAGAGTAGTGGCGAGCGAAATGGGACCAGCCTGTACTCTTTATCTTCATTGTTAGTCGAACGCTCTGGAAAGTGCGGCCATAGCAGGTGATAGCCCTGTAGACGAAAACAGCGAGGAAGAACTAGGTGTACGGAAAGTAGGGCGGGACACGTGAAATCCTGTCTGAAGATGGGGGGACCATCCTCCAAGGCTAAATACTCGTGATCGACCGATAGTGAACCAGTACCGTGAGGGAAAGGCGAAAAGAACCCCGGGAGGGGAGTGAAATAGATCCTGAAACCGCATGCATACAAACAGTCGGAGCCTTTGAAAGAGGGTGACGGCGTACCTTTTGTATAATGGGTCAGCGACTTACATTCAGTGGCAAGCTTAACCGATTAGGGCAGGCGTAGCGAAAGCGAGTCCGAACAGGGCGATTCAGTCGCTGGGTGTAGACCCGAAACCAGGTGATCTATCCATGGCCAGGATGAAGGTGCGGTAACACGTACTGGAGGTCCGAACCCACTAACGTTGAAAAGTTAGGGGATGAGCTGTGGATAGGGGTGAAAGGCTAAACAAACCTGGAAATAGCTGGTTCTCTCCGAAAACTATTTAGGTAGTGCCTCGTGTATCACCTTCGGGGGTAGAGCACTGTCATGGTTGTGGGGTCCATTGCGGATTACTACGCCATAGCAAACTCCGAATACCGAAGAGTGCAATCACGGGAGACAGACATCGGGTGCTAACGTCCGGTGTCAAGAGGGAAACAACCCAGACCGCCAGCTAAGGTCCCCAAATATTGCTAAGTGGGAAACGAAGTGGGAAGGCTAAAACAGTCAGGAGGTTGGCTTAGAAGCAGCCATCCTTTAAAGAAAGCGTAATAGCTCACTGATCGAGTCGTCCTGCGCGGAAGATGTAACGGGGCTAAGCAATATACCGAAGCTGCGGATGCACATTTATGTGCATGGTAGGAGAGCGTTCCGTAAGCCTGCGAAGGTGCATTGAAAAGTGCGCTGGAGGTATCGGAAGTGCGAATGCTGACATGAGTAGCGATAAAGGGGGTGAAAGGCCCCCTCGCCGTAAGCCCAAGGTTTCCTACGCAACGTTCATCGGCGTAGGGTGAGTCGGCCCCTAAGGCGAGGCAGAAATGCGTAGCTGATGGGAAGCAGGTTAATATTCCTGCACCATTGTTAAATGCGATGGGGGGACGGATCGCGGAAGGTTGTCCGGGTGTTGGAAGTCCCGGTTTCTGTGTTGGAGAAGGCACTCAGGCAAATCCGGGTGCGCAATTCAAGGGCATGGGACGAGCCGCTTAGGCGGTGAAGCAACTGGAAGTGGTTCCAAGAAAAGCCTCTAAGCTTCAGTTTAACAAGACCGTACCGCAAACCGACACAGGTGGGCGAGATGAGTATTCTAAGGCGCTTGAGAGAACTCGGGAGAAGGAACTCGGCAAATTGGTACCGTAACTTCGGGATAAGGTACGCCCCTGTAGCTTGACTGGCCTGCGCCAGAAGGGTGAAGGGGTTGCAATAAACTGGTGGCTGCGACTGTTTAATAAAAACACAGCACTCTGCAAACACGAAAGTGGACGTATAGGGTGTGACGCCTGCCCGGTGCCGGAAGATTAAATGATGGGGTGCAAGCTCTTGATTGAAGTCCCGGTAAACGGCGGCCGTAACTATAACGGTCCTAAGGTAGCGAAATTCCTTGTCGGGTAAGTTCCGACCTGCACGAATGGCGTAACGATGGCCACACTGTCTCCTCCCGAGACTCAGCGAAGTTGAAGTGTTTGTGATGATGCAATCTCCCCGCGGCTAGACGGAAAGACCCCATGAACCTTTACTGTAGCTTTGCATTGGACTTTGAACCGGTCTGTGTAGGATAGGTGGGAGGCTTTGAAGCGTGGACGCCAGTCTGCGTGGAGCCGCCCTTGAAATACCACCCTGGTTTGTTTGAGGTTCTAACCTTGGTCCGTAATCCGGATCGGGGACAGTGCATGGTAGGCAGTTTGACTGGGGCGGTCTCCTCCCAAAGTGTAACGGAGGAGTACGAAGGTACGCTAGGTACGGTCGGAAATCGTGCTGATAGTGCAATGGCATAAGCGTGCTTAACTGCGAGACCGACAAGTCGAGCAGGTGCGAAAGCAGGTCATAGTGATCCGGTGGTTCTGTATGGAAGGGCCATCGCTCAACGGATAAAAGGTACTCTGGGGATAACAGGCTGATACCGCCCAAGAGTTCATATCGACGGCGGTGTTTGGCACCTCGATGTCGGCTCATCTCATCCTGGGGCTGTAGCCGGTCCCAAGGGTATGGCTGTTCGCCATTTAAAGAGGTACGTGAGCTGGGTTTAAAACGTCGTGAGACAGTTTGGTCCCTATCTGCCGTGGGCGCTGGATATTTGAAGGGGGCTGCTCCTAGTACGAGAGGACCGGAGTGGACGAACCTCTGGTGTACCGGTTGTCACGCCAGTGGCATCGCCGGGTAGCTATGTTCGGAAGAGATAACCGCTGAAAGCATCTAAGCGGGAAACTCGCCTTAAGATGAGATATCCCCGGGGCTTCGAGCCCCTTGAAGGGTCGTTCAAGACCAGGACGTTGATAGGTCAGGTGTGGAAGCGCAGTAATGCGTTAAGCTAACTGATACTAATTGCCCGTAAGGCTTGATCCTATAACCGGTGTGTCTTGCGCACGGTTGAGTGATCGTTTGTTGTGCCTCGAACAACACAGCCCAACGCTTTAGCTCTGGTGAGCATCACCAGAAACTACTTCTTCCAGATTGGCGGTACTGCCCCACCGGCAGTACGGCAACAAGTCATGCCTGATGATCATAGCGAGTCGGTCCCACCCCTTCCCATCCCGAACAGGACCGTGAAACGACTCCACGCCGATGATAGTGCGGATTACCCGTGTGAAAGTAGGTAATCGTCAGGCTCCCTAGCAGCAACAGAAACCCCACCCCGCAAAGGTGGGGTTTCTGCGTTTAAAGAAGTGCTGAAATCACTATATAAGTGAGAGCCTTGGGTTTGGAACGGTCAGTCAAGTCTTGACAACAAGCGGTTGTTCCCCCATAATCATCAGTTCTCTGCGGAGGGGTGCCCGAGTGGCTAAAGGGGGCAGACTGTAAATCTGTTGGCTTACGCCTACGTTGGTTCGAATCCAACCTCCTCCACCAGAATGCAAGTTGTAGTAGTTGTTGGGAATCCATGGATCCTTGCGGGTGTAGCTCAATGGTAGAGCAGAAGCCTTCCAAGCTTACGACGAGGGTTCGATTCCCTTCACCCGCTCCAGCAATACAGAAGTAGCGCCCATGTGGCTCAGTGGTAGAGCACTCCCTTGGTAAGGGAGAGGTCGGCAGTTCGATCCTGCCCATGGGCACCAGAAGTCTCGGTGATTGTTTGCGCCCGGCGCAACGTACGGAAAAATCCTCTTAGGAGTCGAAAATGGCCAAGGGTAAGTTTGAGCGGACCAAGCCGCACGTGAACGTCGGCACGATCGGTCACGTTGACCACGGCAAGACCACGCTGACGGCAGCGATCACGACGGTGCTGACCAAGAAGTTTGGCGGCGAAGCAAAGGCGTACGACCAGATCGACGCGGCGCCGGAAGAAAAGGCACGTGGTATCACGATCAACACGGCACACGTCGAGTACGAAACGGCTAACCGCCACTACGCCCACGTCGACTGCCCGGGCCACGCTGACTATGTGAAGAACATGATCACGGGCGCAGCGCAGATGGACGGCGCGATCCTGGTGTGCTCGGCTGCTGACGGCCCGATGCCGCAAACGCGTGAGCACATCCTGCTGGCGCGTCAGGTTGGTGTGCCGTACATCATCGTGTTCCTGAACAAGTGCGACATGGTGGACGACGCCGAGCTGCTCGAGCTGGTGGAAATGGAAGTGCGCGAGCTTCTGTCGAAGTACGACTTCCCGGGCGACGACACGCCAATCATCAAGGGTTCGGCCAAGCTGGCGCTGGAAGGCGACACGGGCGAGCTGGGCGAAGTGGCGATCATGAACCTGGCCGACGCGCTGGACACGTACATCCCGACGCCGGAGCGCGCGATCGACGGTGCGTTCCTGATGCCGGTGGAAGACGTGTTCTCGATCTCGGGTCGCGGCACGGTGGTGACGGGTCGTATCGAGCGCGGCGTCGTGAAGGTTGGCGAGGAAATCGAAATCATCGGCATCAAGCCGACGGTGAAGACGACCTGCACGGGCGTGGAAATGTTCCGCAAGCTGCTGGACCAGGGTCAGGCAGGCGACAACGTGGGTATCCTGCTGCGCGGCACGAAGCGTGAAGACGTGGAGCGTGGCCAGGTGCTGGCGAAGCCGGGTTCGATCAACCCGCACACGCACTTCACGGCTGAAGTGTACGTGCTGAGCAAGGACGAAGGTGGCCGTCATACGCCGTTCTTCAACAACTATCGTCCGCAGTTCTACTTCCGTACGACGGACGTGACGGGCTCGATCGAGTTGCCGAAGGACAAGGAAATGGTCATGCCGGGCGACAACGTGTCGATCACGGTGAAGCTGATCAACCCGATCGCGATGGAAGAAGGTCTGCGTTTCGCTATCCGCGAAGGCGGCCGTACGGTCGGCGCAGGTGTGGTTGCCAAGATTCTCGAGTAACGCCAGATAGTTCTCGTTAATCGGTAGTTTCGGGGTTGGCGGTGTCGTCAACCCCAAATGGTTTAGGGGTATAGCTCAACTGGCAGAGCGTCGGTCTCCAAAACCGAAGGTTGGGGGTTCGATTCCCTCTGCCCCTGCCAACTCTCGCGCCGTATGCGGCGCTTCGTTAAGGTGTTATGGCGAATCCTTCCGTCGAAACTGTAAATACATCCGGCGACAAGCTGATGCTCGTCGCGGGCGTATTGTTAGTCTTGGCCGGGTTCGTGGGGTTCTTCTGGCTCAGCGGCCAGGAATGGTACGTCCGCGGAGCCGCCTTGGCTGTTGGTGCGATCGCGGGTGTTGCGGTCGGTCTTCTCTCCGCGCCTGGCAAGGGTTTCATCGCTTTCGCCAAAGATTCGTACAAGGAAGTCCGTAAGGTTGTTTGGCCGACTCGCAAAGAGGCTACCCAGACAACCCTCGTAGTGTTCGGCTTCGTGTTCGTCATGGCGATTTTTCTTTGGATTAGTGATAAGTCCATCGAATGGGCGATTTTCTCGGTGATTCTGGGTTGGAAATGATATGAGCGATACTCCGGCATCCCCGAGCGGCAAACGTTGGTACGTCGTGCACGCCTACTCCGGCATGGAGAAGAGCGTGCAACGTGCGCTCCAAGAGCGCATCGAACGTGCTGGCATGCAAGACCAGTTTGGTCAAATCCTTGTTCCGACTGAAGAAGTGGTCGAGGTGAAAGGCGGTCACAAATCGGTGACCGAGCGTCGTTTCTTCCCGGGCTATGTGCTCGTCGAAATGGAAATGACTGACGAGACGTGGCACCTCGTGAAAAACACGGCAAAGGTGACGGGTTTCGTAGGCGGTGCACGAAATCGTCCGAGTCCGATTTCCCCGCGGGAAGTTGAGAAGATCATGTCGCAAATGCAGGAGGGCGTGGAGAAGCCGCGTCCAAAAACCCTGTTCGAAGTCGGCGAGATGGTGCGGGTGAAGGACGGTCCGTTCACGGATTTCAACGGCAGCGTCGAAGAAGTGAACTACGAAAAGTCGCGCGTCCGTGTTTCCGTTACAATCTTCGGCCGCGCAACGCCGGTCGAGCTGGAATTCGGCCAGGTCGAAAAGCTGTAATCCAGAATTCTACGGAGCGCACCAGTCGGTGCGTTCCGTATTTCGCGCTTACGGTCCGCGTAATGGCCGTTGAGGAGCGTAAGTACCCAATTTTTCGGCGAACGCGCGCTACTACTCACTGAACGCCCGCATGTACCCGTGCGGTGTTCCAAAGAGGTTTTTTCAACATGGCAAAGAAAATCATCGGCTTTATCAAGCTGCAGATTCCTGCAGGTAAAGCCAATCCGTCGCCGCCGGTCGGTCCGGCACTGGGCCAACGCGGCCTGAACATCATGGAGTTCTGCAAGGCGTTCAACGCGCAGACTCAAGCACTGGAGCCGGGTCTGCCGACTCCGGTCGTGATCACCGCGTTCGCGGACAAGAGCTTCACGTTCGTTCTGAAGACGCCGCCGGCAACGGTTCTGATTAAGAAGGCAGCGAAGATCGACAAGGGTTCGAGCAAGCCGCATACCGACAAGGTCGGCAAGATCACCCGCGCTCAAGCTGAAGACATCGCCAAGACCAAGATGCCCGATCTGACGGCAGCTGATCTGGACGCAGCGGTTCGTACGATCGCTGGTAGCGCCCGCTCGATGGGCATCACCGTGGAGGGCGTGTAAATGGCTAAGCTTTCAAAACGTCTGCAAGCATTTGCAGCCAAGGTTGATCGTCAAAAGCTGTACGCAATCGACGAAGCTCTGTCGCTCGTGAAGGAATGCGCAAGCGCGAAGTTCGACGAGTCGATCGACGTCGCCGTGCAACTCGGCATCGACGCGAAGAAGTCGGACCAAGTGGTTCGTGGCTCGGTCGTGCTGCCGGCTGGTACGGGTAAGTCGGTTCGCGTCGCAGTGTTCGCACAGGGCGAAAAAGCTGAGCAAGCTCGTGCAGCGGGCGCTGAAGTCGTCGGTATGGAAGACCTGGCTGAACAAGTTAAGGCCGGCAAGCTGGACTTCGACATTGTGATCGCTTCGCCGGACACGATGCGCGTTGTCGGTACGCTCGGTCAAATCCTCGGCCCGCGCGGCCTGATGCCGAACCCGAAGGTCGGTACGGTTACGCCGGACGTCGCGACTGCCGTGAAGAACGCCAAGGCTGGTCAGGTGCAATTCCGTGTCGACAAGGGCGGTATCATCCACGCCACCATCGGCCGTGCTTCGTTCGAGCCGACGGCTCTGCGTAGCAACCTGAACGCTCTCGTCGACGCGCTGCAAAAAGCGAAGCCGGCAACGAGCAAGGGTGTCTACCTGCGCAAGGTTGCGCTGTCGAGCACGATGGGTGTTGGCGTTCGCGTCGACCAGGCATCGATCGCAGCACAGTGATAGATTTCATCGCCTCGGCGTAAGTCGGGGCGGTTTTATGGGCTTTGGGCGGTCGTAAGGTGGCAGTCTGCATCGAGCGACCGGTTGTCAAAGACCGTTGGCGGGCACGCAGCAGGTAGGCGAGTCCTTAATGTAAAGCCAACGCAGATGGCGAACCCGAAAAGGTTTTGTAGTGATGAAGCCGGTTGATATCCGCAGCAATGTGGGTATCAGGCGGTCGAAATACTCCTGACTGGTCGGACGCCGTTATTGAACGCGGTACACAAGGCGCACGCTGCGTGTATCGAATCTGGAGGTTAACCGTGCCACTTAACAAAGAAAGCAAGCAGGCCGTCGTCGCTGAGGTTGCCGCGCAAGTCGCGAAAGCCCAGACCGTGGTTCTGGCTGAGTATCGTGGAATCGCGGTTGGCGATCTGACCAAGCTGCGCGCGAAAGCGCGTGAGCAACAGGTTTACCTTCGCGTGTTGAAAAACACGTTGGCGCGTCGCGCTGTCGAAGGTACCCCGTTTGCTCCGCTGGCAGAGCAGATGACTGGTCCGCTGATCTACGGCATCTCGGAAGATGCAATTGCTGCTGCTAAGGTCGTCAACGACTTTGGCAAAACCAATGACAAGTTGATCATCAAGGCCGGTTCCTACGAAGGCAAGGTGATGGACAAGGCTGGCGTGCAAGCGCTGGCAAACATCCCGAGCCGCGAAGAACTGCTCGCCAAGCTGTTGTACGTTATGCAAGCACCTGTTTCCGGCTTTGCGCGCGCTCTGGCCGCGCTGGCAGAAAAGAAACAAGGCGAAGAAACCGCTGCGTAACGCACTTCAGTCGAGCGTGATTGATCGCTGGCTGTATCCGAATTCAATTTAGGAGTATTTCAAATGGCAATCGCAAAAGAAGACATCCTCGAGGCAGTAAGCTCGATGTCGGTTCTGGAACTGAACGAACTGGTCAAGGCGTTCGAAGAAAAGTTTGGCGTGTCGGCAGCGGCTGTTGCAGTGGCAGGCCCGGCAGGCGCAGCTGCAGCTGTTGCTGAAGAGCAAACCGAATTCACGGTCAACCTGACGGAAGTCGGCGCGAACAAGGTTTCGGTCATTAAGGCTGTTCGTGAACTGACGGGTCTCGGCCTGAAGGAAGCGAAGGATCTGGTCGACGGCGCACCGAAGCCTGTTAAGGAAGCGGTGCCGAAGGCTGCTGCTGAAGAAGCCAAGAAGAAGCTGGAAGAAGCCGGCGCGAAAGCTGAAATCAAGTAAGTTTCAGCGCGCTGTGCGAAGGCTGGCGGTTTTCCACCGCCGGCCTTTTTGTGCTTTGTGGGGGACGCGTTTTTGCCTAGCCTTTTCGGCAAGAATGTGGCTCCCAGAGGCCAAAGAAAACCGCCATTCGGCAACATTGACCGGCGTTTCTCTTTGTCTTCTGAAGCGACTGCAGAAGGCAAGTTTGGTCGGGTAGCGGGCAACATAGGCATCCGCTGCCGTCAGCCAGCGGTTGGTAGCGGCCAACCACCAAGCTTCTAGGCTCGTTCAGGCCATCGGACGGCCATCGGGTCTCAGTCGGTGAACACTCGGGTTGTCTCATCAAGGTATCCTGCCTCGACAACAATGCCCGCCGTGATTCGGAGATCGTATGCAATATTCCTTCACCGAGAAGAAGCGTATTCGCAAGAGTTTTGCGAAGCGCCCCATCGTTCACCAAGTACCTTTCCTGCTGGCTACCCAGCTTGAATCATTCAGCACGTTTCTGCAAGCAGACACGTCGTCCACGCAACGCAAGCCGGAAGGCCTGCAAGCTGCGTTTACTTCCGTTTTCCCGATTGTTTCGCATAACGGGTTCGCTCGTCTAGAGTTCGTCAGCTACATGCTGTCGCCGCCGGCATTCAACATCAAGGAATGTCAGCAGCGCGGTTTGACGTACTGCTCGGCCCTGCGCGCGAAAGTGCGCCTGGTGCTGCTCGACAAGGAATCGCCGAGCAAGCCGGTCGTCAAGGAAGTGAAGGAACAGGAAGTGTACATGGGCGAAATTCCGCTCATGACGCCGACCGGTTCGTTCGTCATCAACGGCACGGAACGTGTGATCGTTTCGCAGCTGCACCGTTCGCCGGGCGTGTTTTTCGAACACGACAAGGGCAAGACGCACAGCTCGGGCAAGCTCCTGTTCTCGGCACGTATCATTCCTTACCGCGGTTCGTGGCTCGATTTCGAGTTCGACCCGAAGGACGTGCTGTACTTCCGCGTCGATCGTCGCCGTAAGATGCCGGTCACGATCCTGCTGAAGGCAATCGGGCTCACGCCGGAACAGATCCTCGCAAACTTCTTCGTGTTCGACAATTTCACGCTGATGCCGGAAGGCGCACAGATGGAATTCGTGCCGGAGCGTCTGCGTGGTGAAGTCGCGCGTTTCGACATCACGGACCGTGATGGCAACGTGATCGTCCAGAAGGACAAGCGGATCAACGCGAAGCACATTCGCGACCTCGACAACGCGAAGACCAAGTTCATCTCGGTCCCGGAAGACTATCTGCTCGGCCGCGTGCTGGCGAAGAACGTCGTCGACGGCGACACCGGTGAAGTCATCGCCAACGCGAACGACGAAATCACGGAAACCGTCCTCGAGAAGCTGCGCGAGTCGAAGATCAAAGACATCCAGACGCTCTACACGAACGATCTGGATCAAGGTCCGTACATCTCGTCGACGCTGCGTATCGACGAAACCGCGGACAAGATGGCCGCACGCATCGCGATCTACCGCATGATGCGTCCGGGCGAACCGCCGACCGAAGAAGCGGTCGAGGCGCTGTTCAACCGTCTGTTCTACAGCGAAGACGCATACGACCTGTCCAAGGTGGGTCGTATGAAGTTCAATCGCCGTGTCGGCCGCGACGAAATCGTCGGACCGATGACGCTGCAAGACGACGACATCCTCGCCACGATCAAGATCCTGGTCGAGTTGCGTAACGGCAAGGGCGAAGTGGACGACATCGACCACTTGGGCAATCGTCGTGTGCGTTGCGTCGGCGAACTGGCGGAAAACCAGTTCCGCGCAGGTCTCGTGCGTGTCGAACGTGCTGTGAAGGAACGCCTCGGTCAGGCCGAAAGCGAAAACCTGATGCCGCACGACCTGATCAACTCGAAGCCGATTTCGTCGGCGATTCGCGAGTTCTTCGGTTCGTCGCAGCTGTCGCAGTTCATGGACCAAACGAACCCGCTGTCGGAAATCACCCACAAGCGCCGTGTTTCGGCTCTTGGCCCGGGCGGTTTGACGCGTGAGCGCGCTGGCTTTGAAGTCCGCGACGTGCACCCGACTCACTACGGTCGTGTGTGCCCGATTGAAACGCCGGAAGGTCCGAACATCGGCCTGATCAACTCGCTCGCTCTGTACGCGCACCTGAACGAATACGGCTTCCTCGAAACGCCGTATCGCAAGGTCGTGGACAGCAAGGTGACCGATCAGATCGACTATCTGTCGGCGATCGAAGAAGGCCGTTACGTGATCGCTCAGGCGAACGCGGCGGTTGCTGCTGACGGCTCGCTGACCGACGAACTGGTGTCGTCACGTGAAGCAGGCGAAACGCTGATGGTCACGCCGGACCGCATCCAGTACATGGACGTGGCGCCGTCGCAGATCGTGTCGGTGGCAGCATCGCTGATTCCGTTCCTCGAGCACGATGACGCGAACCGCGCATTGATGGGTTCGAACATGCAGCGTCAGGCTGTGCCGTGTCTGCGTCCTGAAAAGGCCGTGGTCGGTACGGGTATCGAGCGCACGGTGGCAGTCGACTCGGGTACGACGGTTCAGGCATTCCGCGGTGGCGTGGTGGACTACGTCGACGCAGGCCGTATGGTGATCCGCGTGAACGACGATGAAGCGGTTGCTGGCGACGTCGGCGTGGACATCTACAACCTGATCAAGTACACGCGTTCGAACCAGAACACGAACATCAACCAGCGCCCGATCGTGAAGGTCGGCGACATCGTGTCGCGTGGCGACGTGCTGGCTGACGGCGCATCGACCGACCTCGGTGAACTGGCTCTCGGCCAGAACATGCTGGTCGCGTTCATGCCGTGGAACGGCTACAACTTCGAAGACTCGATTTTGATCTCGGAGAAGGTGGTTGCTGACGACCGTTACACGTCGATCCATATCGAAGAACTGAACGTCGTTGCTCGCGATACGAAGCTCGGACCGGAAGAAATCACGCGCGACATCTCGAACCTGGCTGAAGTGCAACTCGGCCGTCTCGATGAGTCGGGCATCGTCTACATCGGCGCTGAAGTCGAAGCAGGCGACGTGCTGGTCGGCAAGGTCACGCCGAAGGGCGAAACCCAACTGACGCCGGAAGAAAAGTTGCTGCGCGCGATCTTCGGTGAAAAGGCTTCGGACGTGAAGGACACGTCGCTGCGCGTGCCGTCGGGCATGAGCGGCACGGTGATCGACGTCCAGGTGTTCACGCGTGAAGGCATTCAGCGCGACAAGCGTGCGCAACAGATCATCGACGATGAACTGAAGCGCTATCGCCTCGACCTGAACGACCAGTTGCGTATCGTGGAAGGCGACGCGTTCCAGCGTCTCGCACGTATGCTCGACGGCAAGGTCGCGAACGGCGGTCCGAAGAAGCTGGCCAAGGGCACGAAGATCGAACAGGCTTACCTGCAAGATCTGGATCACTACCACTGGTTCGACATCCGCCTCGCGGACGAAGAAGCAGCGGCACAGCTCGAAGCCATCAAGGACTCGATCGAACAGAAGCGTCACCAGTTCGATCTGGCGTTCGAAGAAAAGCGCAAGAAGCTCACGCAAGGCGACGAACTGCCGCCGGGCGTGTTGAAGATGGTCAAGGTATATCTGGCAGTCAAGCGCCGCCTGCAGCCTGGCGACAAGATGGCCGGCCGTCACGGTAACAAGGGTGTGGTGTCGAAGATCGTTCCGATCGAAGACATGCCGTACATGGCCGACGGCCGTCCGGCTGACGTCGTTCTGAACCCGCTCGGCGTGCCGTCGCGGATGAACGTGGGTCAGGTTCTCGAAGTGCATCTGGGTTGGGCCGCGAAGGGTCTCGGCTGGCGTATCGGCGAAATGCTGCAGCGTCAGGCGAAGATCACTGAACTGCGCGAATTCCTGACCAAGATCTACAACGAGTCGGGCCGCGCCGAAGAGCTGGACAGCTTCACGGACGACGAGATCGTCGAACTGGCGAAGAACCTGCGCGAAGGCGTGCCGTTCGCGACGCCGGTGTTCGACGGCGCGACGGAAGAAGAAATGTCGCGCGCGCTGGACCTGGCATTCCCGGACGACATCGCGAAGAACCTCGGCATGACGCCGTCGAAGAATCAGGTGCGTCTGTACGACGGCCGCACGGGCGAAATGTTCGAACGTACGGTGACGGTCGGCTACATGCACTACCTGAAACTGCACCACTTGGTCGACGACAAGATGCACGCGCGTTCCACGGGCCCGTACTCGCTCGTGACGCAGCAGCCGTTGGGCGGTAAGGCGCAATTCGGTGGCCAGCGTTTCGGTGAAATGGAAGTGTGGGCGCTCGAAGCGTACGGCGCATCGTACGTGCTGCAGGAAATGCTGACGGTGAAGTCGGACGACGTGGCAGGCCGGACCAAGGTTTATGAAAACCTGGTCAAGGGCGATCACGTGATCGACGCCGGCATGCCGGAATCCTTCAACGTGTTGGTGAAGGAAATCCGCTCGCTCGGTATCGACATCGACCTCGACCGCAACTAATCGGACTACGGAGAGAAAGCAATGAAAGCTCTGCTCGATCTATTCAAGCAAGTCCAACAGCCTGAAGTTTTTGACGCGATCAAGATCGGTCTGGCTTCGCCGGACAAGATCCGTTCGTGGTCGTTCGGTGAAGTGAAGAAGCCGGAAACCATCAACTACCGGACGTTCAAGCCGGAACGCGATGGTTTGTTCTGCGCGAAGATCTTCGGGCCGATCAAAGACTACGAATGCCTGTGCGGCAAGTACAAGCGCCTGAAGCACCGTGGCGTGATCTGCGAGAAGTGCGGCGTCGAAGTGACGCTGGCGAAGGTGCGTCGCGAACGGATGGGCCACATTGAACTGGCCTCGCCGGTTGCGCACATCTGGTTCCTGAAGTCGCTGCCGTCGCGTCTGGGCATGGTGCTCGACATGACGCTGCGCGATATCGAACGCGTGCTGTACTTCGAAGCATACGTGGTGATCGATCCGGGCATGACGCCGCTGAAAGCGCGGCAGATCATGACGGAAGAGGATTACTACAACAAGGTCGAAGAATACGGCGACGAATTCCGCGCCGAGATGGGTGCGGAAGGCGTGCGCGAACTGCTGCGCGCGATCAACATCGACGAACAGGTCGAGATGCTGCGCACCGAACTCAAGAACACGGGTTCGGAAGCGAAGATCAAGAAGTACGCGAAGCGCCTGAAGGTGCTCGAGGCTTTCCAGCGTTCGGGCATCAAGCCTGACTGGATGGTGCTCGAAGTGCTGCCGGTGCTGCCGCCGGAACTGCGTCCGCTGGTGCCGCTGGACGGCGGCCGTTTCGCGACGTCGGACCTGAACGACCTGTATCGCCGGGTGATCAACCGTAACAACCGGTTGAAGCGTCTGCTCGAACTGAAGGCGCCTGAAATCATCGTCCGCAACGAAAAGCGGATGCTGCAGGAAGCCGTCGATTCGCTGCTCGACAACGGTCGTCGCGGTAAGGCCATGACCGGCGCGAACAAGCGTCCGCTGAAGTCGCTTGCTGACATGATCAAGGGTAAGGGCGGTCGTTTCCGTCAGAACTTGCTCGGTAAGCGCGTCGACTACTCGGGCCGTTCGGTGATCGTGGTCGGCCCGACGCTCAAGCTGCATCAGTGCGGTCTGCCGAAGCTGATGGCGCTCGAACTGTTCAAGCCGTTCATCTTCAACAAGCTCGAAGTGATGGGTGTTGCTACCACCATCAAGGCTGCGAAGAAGGAAGTCGAGAACCAGACGGCGGTGGTGTGGGACATTCTCGAAGAAGTCATTCGCGAACATCCGGTCATGCTGAACCGTGCGCCTACTCTTCACCGTCTTGGCATTCAGGCTTTCGAGCCGGTGCTGATCGAAGGTAAGGCAATTCAGCTGCATCCGCTCGTTTGCGCGGCGTTCAACGCCGACTTCGACGGTGACCAGATGGCTGTTCACGTGCCGCTGTCGCTCGAAGCGCAGATGGAAGCGCGCACGCTGATGCTGGCGTCGAACAACGTTCTGTTCCCGGCCAACGGCGATCCGTCGATCGTGCCGTCGCAGGATATCGTGCTCGGTTTGTACTACGCGACTCGTGAAGCAGTGAACGCCAAGGGCGAAGGCCTGACGTTCACGGGCGTCTCGGAAGCGCTGCGTGCGTACGAGAACAAGGAAGTCGAGCTCGTCTCGCGCGTCAACGTGCGGATCACCGAAATGGTCCATAACGAAGACAAGTCGGAAGGTGCGCCAGCGTTCGTGCCGAAGATCACGCTGTACGCGACGACCGTCGGCCGTTCGATCCTGTCGGAAATTCTGCCGCCGGGCCTGCCGTTCTCGGTGCTGAACAAGCCGCTGAAGAAGAAGGAAATCTCGCGCCTCATCAACACCGCATTCCGCAAGTGCGGTCTGCGTGAAACGGTGATTTTTGCCGATCAGTTGATGCAGTCGGGTTTCCGTCTGGCAACGCGCGCTGGTATCTCGATCTGCGTCGACGACATGCTCGTGCCGCCGCAGAAGGAAACCATCGTCGGCGACGCCGCGAAGAAGGTGAAGGAATACGACCGTCAGTACATGTCGGGTCTCGTCACCTCGCAAGAACGCTACAACAACGTGGTCGACATCTGGTCGGCAACGTCGGAAGCGGTCGGCAAGGCGATGATGGAACAGCTGTCGACGGAACCGGTCACGGATCGCGACGGCAACGAAACGCGTCAGGAATCGTTCAACTCGATTTACATGATGGCGGACTCGGGTGCTCGTGGTTCCGCGGTTCAGATTCGTCAGCTGGCTGGTATGCGTGGCCTGATGGCGAAGCCGGACGGCTCGATCATCGAGACGCCGATTACGGCGAACTTCCGTGAAGGCCTGAACGTGTTGCAGTACTTCATCTCGACCCACGGCGCACGTAAGGGTCTGGCTGATACGGCACTGAAGACGGCAAACTCGGGTTACCTGACGCGTCGTCTCGTCGACGTGACGCAAGATCTGGTGGTGGTCGAGGACGATTGCGGTACGTCCAACGGCGTCGCCATGAAGGCGTTGGTCGAAGGCGGTGAAGTCGTCGAAGCGCTGCGTGACCGTATCCTTGGTCGCGTGACGGTGGCTGACGTCGTTAATCCGGAATCGCAGGAAACGCTGTACGAAACGGGCACGTTGCTCGACGAAGACGCGGTCGAAGAAATCGAACGCCTCGGTATCGACGAAGTGCGCGTGCGTACGCCGCTGACTTGCGAAACGCGTTACGGTCTGTGCGCAGCCTGCTACGGCCGCGACCTGGGCCGCGGCTCGTCGGTCAACGTCGGTGAAGCAGTCGGCGTGATCGCTGCGCAGTCGATCGGTGAACCGGGCACGCAGCTCACGATGCGTACGTTCCACATCGGTGGTGCGGCGTCGCGTGCGGCAGTGGCTTCGTCGGTTGAAGCGAAGTCGAACGGCACGGTGCGTTTCACGGCGACGATGCGTTACGTCACCAACGCGAAGGGCGAGCAGATCGTCATCTCGCGTTCGGGCGAAGCGATGATCACCGACGACCACGGTCGCGAGCGCGAACGTCACAAGGTGCCGTACGGCGCGACGCTGTTGCAACTGGACGGCGCGCAGATCAAGGCCGGTACGCAACTGGCAACGTGGGATCCGCTGACGCGTCCGATCATCACCGAGTGGGGCGGTACGGTGAAGTTCGAAAACGTCGAAGAAGGCGTGACCGTTGCGAAGCAGATCGACGATGTGACGGGTCTGTCCACGCTGGTCGTGATCGACGTGAAGCGTCGTGGCTCGCAAGCCGCGAAGACGGTGCGTCCGCAGGTCAAGCTGCTCGATGCGAACGGCGAAGAAGTCAAGATCCCGAACACCGAGCACTCGGTGCAGATCGGCTTCCAGGTCGGCGCTCTGATCACCGTGAAGGATGGTCAGCAGGTGCAGGTCGGTGAAGTGCTGGCACGTATTCCGGTTGAATCGCAGAAAACGCGTGACATTACCGGTGGTCTGCCGCGTGTGGCCGAACTGTTCGAAGCACGTTCGCCTAAGGACGCAGGTATCCTGGCGGAAGTCACGGGTACGACATCGTTCGGTAAGGACACGAAGGGCAAGCAGCGTCTCGTTATCACGGACCTCGAAGGCAATCAGCACGAGTTCCTGATCGCGAAGGAAAAGCAGGTTCTGGTGCACGATGGTCAGGTCGTCAACAAGGGCGAAATGATTGTCGACGGTCCTGCCGATCCGCACGACATCTTGCGTCTGCAAGGTATCGAAGCGCTGTCGCGTTACATCGTGGACGAAGTGCAGGACGTGTACCGTCTGCAAGGCGTGAAGATCAACGACAAGCACATTGAAGTGATTGTTCGTCAGATGCTGCGTCGCGTGCAGATTTCGGATAACGGCGATACGCGCTTCATCCCGGGCGAACAGGTCGAGCGGTCGGATATGCTCGACGAGAACGACCGTATGATCGCGGAAGACAAGCGTCCGGCAACGTACGAAAACGTCTTGCTCGGTATCACGAAGGCCTCGTTGTCGACCGATTCGTTCATCTCGGCGGCGTCGTTCCAGGAAACGACCCGCGTGCTGACCGAAGCGGCGATCATGGGCAAGCGCGACGACCTGCGTGGTCTGAAAGAAAACGTGATCGTCGGCCGCCTGATTCCGGCCGGTACGGGTCTCGCGTTCCACAAGGCACGCAAGAGCAAGGAACTGTCGGACCGCGAGCGTTTCGATCAGATCGCAGCGGAAGAGTCGTTCGAATTTGGTACGCCGGAAACCCCGGCCGCCGAACAGCAGCACTCAGGCGAGTAAGTCCTGGCGGCGCAAGCCGCTTGGGGCTCACCGGCCAGCGAAGCCGCTCAGTTTCGACTGAGCGGCTTTTTTTATGCGCTTTTCTTTTTGCGTTTTTTTGCGGATTGGTAGGCCGAACGGCTAACGCTGCATCAAAGCGCAGGCGCAGCACGAATGCGTTGGTAAAATTCGTGTCACCGGCATCACGCTGCTTCTCTCAAATTCATGTCCCGTCCGCTCGAAATCCTCAACGAAGTCTTCGGTTACCCCGCGTTCAGAGGACAGCAGGGCGAAATTGTCGAGCACGTCGCCGGCGGCGGCGATTGTCTCGTGCTGATGCCGACGGGCGGAGGCAAGTCCCTCTGCTATCAGATTCCGTCGCTGGTGCGCCGGGAAGGCGGCTTCGGCGCCGGCATCGTCGTTTCTCCGCTGATCGCGCTGATGCAGGACCAGGTCGCCGCGCTCACCGAAGTGGGCGTGCGTGCGGCGTATCTGAATTCGACGCTGTCGAGCGCCGAGGCGATGGCGACCGAGCGCGCATTGCGCGAAGGCGAAATCGATCTGCTCTACGTGGCGCCAGAACGTTTGATGACACCCCGTTTCCAGGAACTGCTGGAGCGCACGCGCATCGGATTGTTCGCCATCGACGAAGCGCATTGCGTGTCGCAATGGGGGCACGATTTCCGACCGGAATACATTCAATTGTCGGTGCTGCACGAGCGATTCCCGAACGTGCCGCGAATTGCGCTGACGGCCACCGCTGATGCAATCACGCGCGACGAGATCATCCACCGCCTCGCGTTGGACGACGCGCGCATTTTCGTGTCGAGCTTCGACCGGCCGAACATCCGTTATCGCATCGTCGAGAAGGACAATGCGCGTACGCAGTTGCTGGACTTCATCCGCGCGGAGCATTCGAAGCCGGACGGCACGACCGACGCCGGCGTCGTCTATTGCCTGTCGCGTCGCAAGGTCGAAGAGACGGCGGAGTGGCTGAAGGAAAAAGGGATGCGCGCGCTGCCGTATCACGCCGGCATGGAATTCGAAATCCGCCAGAAGCATCAGGAGATGTTTCAGCGCGAGGAAGGGATCGTGATGTGCGCGACGATCGCATTCGGCATGGGCATCGACAAACCGGACGTGCGTTTCGTCGCTCACCTCGACTTGCCGAAGAGCGTCGAAGGCTACTACCAGGAAACGGGTCGCGCGGGCCGCGACGGCATGCCGGCGAACGCATGGATGGCCTACGGTCTCGGCGACGTCGTGCAGCAGCGCAAGATGATCGACGAGTCCGACGCTGACGACGCGCACAAACGCGTACAGACCGGCAAACTGGATGCGTTGCTCGGACTGTGCGAGGCGGCGACCTGCCGGAGAGTGCGACTGCTCGCGTATTTCGGTGAGTCGAGCAAGCCTTGCGGCAACTGCGACAACTGCCTTGAACCGCCGGACACATGGGATGCGACACGTGAGTCGCGGATGGCGCTGTCGTGCGTGTTTCGCGCGCAGCGGGCGAGCGGCTTTCACTTCGGCGCCGGCCATCTGATCGACATCCTGCGTGGTAGCAGCAGCGAGAAAATCGTGCAGCGTGGTCACGAGAAGCTGACCACGTTCGGCATCGGTTCGGCGTTGGGCGAGCCGGAGTGGCGCGCGGTATTTCGCCAACTGGTCGCGTTCGGCTATCTAACGGTCGACCATGAGGGATTTGGCTCGCTTGTCCTGACCGAGGCAAGCAAGCCGGTGCTCAAGGGCGAGCAGAACGTCACGATGCGCCGCTACGTGAAGCCTACGCGCACGCGTCAATCGTCCGGCCGCACCAGTGAGCGTGCCGACCCGACGATCGGCATGGGCCCGCGCGAACGCGCGCGCTGGGAGCGGCTGCGCGCATGGCGCACCGAAACCGCGAAGAGCGACGGCGTGCCGGCGTACGTGATTTTCCACGATGCGACCTTGGCGGAAATTGCCCGCAACGGCCCCGACTCGATCGAGGATTTGCGCGGCATTCCGGGTATGGGCGCGCGCAAACTAGACCGTTTCGGCGACGAATTGCTGGAAGTCGTCGCCGCGGACTAAGCTCTCAGCGAGTGCCTGAGCGGGTCGACAGGGGTACGAAACATCGCAACCTGTTGACTCCCTTAGTAATTTCGGAATATTATGCTAGGTTCCGGTTCTTGGAGTGCCTGCGCGCGAAGTCAATTCGTACGCTGACTACCCTGTCCGGAAGTTCGATGCGCAATCGTTTCTGCTTTGCCCGGAAACAGATGCGTCGATTTTGTTCAATTTCAGGAATAAACAATGCCAACCATCAATCAACTGGTTCGCAAAGGCCGCGCGTCGGAAACGACGAAGAGCAAGAGCCCGGCTTTGCAGGACTGCCCCCAGCGTCGCGGCGTGTGCACCCGTGTGTACACCACGACGCCGAAGAAGCCTAACTCGGCACTGCGTAAGGTTGCCAAGGTTCGTCTGACGAACGGCTTCGAAGTCATTTCGTACATCGGTGGTGAAGGCCACAACCTGCAGGAACACTCGGTCGTGCTGATTCGCGGCGGCCGTGTGAAAGACTTGCCTGGTGTGCGTTACCACATGGTTCGCGGCTCGCTGGATACCCAGGGCGTCAAGGATCGCAAGCAGGCTCGCTCGAAGTACGGTGCGAAGCGTGCCAAGGCTGGCAAGTAATTAGCCGGTCAGTAGTTTCAGGTCGCCTGCAAAGGCGGTAATAGCGGTGGTGCCGGAATCGCCGGTGCTGTCGAGTAAGTGGTCACCCGACCAGGCTGGTAAGTCGTTAGAGATGAATCGGGTTAGTTGGTGGCCGAGGGGCTAAAAGTAGCTCCAACTGAAAAGTTAAAGGAAGAAACATGCCGCGTCGTCGCGAAGTCCCCAAGCGGGAAGTGTTGCCGGATCCGAAGTTCGGTAACGTTGATGTAGCTAAGTTCATGAACGTGCTGATGCTCTCCGGCAAGAAGTCGGTTGCCGAGCGTATCGTGTACGGCGCTTTCGAACAGATCCAGACCAAGGGTGGCAAGGACCCGCTGGAAGTGTTCACGGTAGCGCTCAACAACGTCAAGCCGGTGGTCGAAGTGAAGAGCCGCCGCGTTGGTGGTGCGAACTATCAGGTTCCGGTCGAAGTGCGCCCGTCGCGTCGTATGGCATTGGCGATGCGTTGGCTGCGTGAAGCCGCGAAGAAGCGCAGCGAGAAGTCGATGGCCCTGCGTCTGGCAGGTGAACTCTCCGAAGCGGCCGAAGGCCGTGGCGGCGCAATGAAGAAGCGCGACGAAGTTCACCGGATGGCAGAAGCCAACAAGGCGTTCTCGCACTTCCGTTTCTAAGCTTCCCGAACCCGGGTTTAGCAGAAAAAGCGGAAAGAAATTCCGGGCGGGTGCGCTTACAAAGCGCCTCGCCCGTTTGTGTTACAGCGCGATGGGCATTTTCTCGCATCGCGTCATCCCAATAGAGGATCAAAGTGGCTCGCAAGACACCTATCGAGCGCTACCGTAACATCGGTATTAGCGCTCACATCGACGCCGGCAAAACGACGACGACCGAGCGCATCTTGTTCTACACCGGCGTGAACCACAAGATTGGTGAAGTTCACGACGGCGCTGCCACCATGGACTGGATGGAGCAGGAACAGGAACGCGGCATTACGATCACGTCCGCTGCTACCACGGCGTTCTGGAAAGGCATGGCCGGCGACCGCGCTGAGCACCGCATCAACATCATCGACACCCCGGGCCACGTCGACTTCACGATTGAAGTTGAGCGCTCGATGCGCGTGCTCGACGGCGCGTGCATGGTGTACTGCGCCGTGGGCGGCGTTCAGCCCCAGTCGGAAACCGTGTGGCGTCAGGCTAACAAGTACAAGGTTCCCCGTCTCGCGTTCATCAACAAGATGGACCGTACCGGCGCGAACTTCTTCAAGGTTTACGAACAGCTCAAGCTGCGTCTGAAGGCGAACCCCGTTCCGGTCGTGGTGCCTATCGGCGCGGAAGAAAACTTCACGGGTGTCGTCGATCTGCTGAAGATGAAAGCGATCATTTGGGACGAGGCGTCCCAAGGCACGAAGTTCTCGTACGAAGAAATCCCGGCTGAGCTCGTTGACACGTGCAACGAATGGCGCGAGAAGATGGTCGAAGCTGCGGCTGAGTCGAACGAAGAGCTGATGAACAAGTACCTCGAGTCGGGCGAACTGACGGAAGCGGAAATCACCAAGGGTCTGCGCGACCGTACGATCGCTTGCGAAATCCAGCCGATGCTGTGCGGCACCGCGTTCAAGAACAAGGGCGTGCAACGGATGCTGGACGCCGTGCTCGACTTCCTGCCGTCGCCTGTCGACATTCCGCCGGTTACGGGTGAACTCGAAAACGGTGAGAAGGCTGAGCGCCGCGCGGCCGACGACGAGAAGTTCTCGTCGCTCGCATTCAAGATCATGACCGATCCGTTTGTCGGCCAGTTGATCTTCTTCCGTGTGTACTCAGGTACGACGAAGTCGGGCGACACCCTGCTGAACGCGACCAAGGACAAGAAGGAACGTCTCGGTCGTATTCTGCTGATGCACGCAAACCAGCGTGAAGAAATCAAGGAAGTGCACGCAGGCGACATCGCTGCTGCTGTTGGCCTGAAAGATGCCACCACGGGCGATACGCTGTGCGATCCGCTGCACCCGATCGTGCTCGAACGCATGATTTTCCCGGAGCCGGTGATTTCGCAGGCTGTTGAGCCGAAGACGAAGCCCGACCAGGAAAAAATGGGTCTGGCATTGAACCGTCTGGCACAGGAAGATCCGTCGTTCCGCGTTCAAACGGACGAAGAATCGGGCCAAACCATTATTTCGGGCATGGGCGAACTCCACCTGGAAATTCTGGTTGACCGGATGAAGCGCGAATTCGGCGTGGAAGCGACCGTCGGCAAGCCGCAGGTTGCATACCGCGAAACGATTCGCGGCAAGGCGGAAGACGTTGACGGCAAGTTCGTCAAGCAGTCGGGTGGTCGTGGCCAATACGGTCACGCGGTCATCACGCTCGAGCCGAATGAGCAGGGCAAGGGCTACGAGTTCCTCGACGAGATCAAGGGCGGTGTGATTCCGCGCGAATACATCCCGGCGGTGGACAAGGGCATCCAGGAAACGCTGAAGGCAGGCGTGCTGGCAGGCTTCCCGGTCGTCGACGTCAAGGTTCACCTGACGTTCGGTTCGTACCACGACGTTGACTCGAACGAAAATGCGTTCCGGATGGCCGGTTCGATGGCGTTCAAGGAAGCAATGCGCAAGGCTCAGCCGGTCATCCTCGAACCGATGATGGCCGTCGAAGTCGAAACGCCGGAAGACTACATGGGCAACGTGATGGGCGACCTGTCGGGCCGTCGCGGTATCGTTCAGGGCATGGACGACATGGTTGGCGGCGGCAAGATTGTTCGCGCTGAAGTGCCGCTGTCGGAAATGTTCGGCTACTCGACGTCGCTGCGTTCGCTGACCCAAGGTCGTGCAACGTACACGATGGAGTTCAAGCACTACTCCGAAGCACCGCGTAACGTGTCCGAAGCGATCATCAACGCGAAGTCGAAGTAATCGCGCGGCAAGTCATTCAACGATTAACTTTTTGAAAGAAGAGAAACATGGCTAAAGGTAAATTCGAACGGACCAAGCCGCACGTGAACGTCGGCACGATCGGTCACGTTGACCACGGCAAGACCACGCTGACGGCAGCGATCACGACGGTGCTGACCAAGAAGTTTGGCGGCGAAGCAAAGGCGTACGACCAGATCGACGCGGCGCCGGAAGAAAAGGCACGTGGTATCACGATCAACACGGCACACGTCGAGTACGAAACGGCTAACCGCCACTACGCCCACGTCGACTGCCCGGGCCACGCTGACTATGTGAAGAACATGATCACGGGCGCAGCGCAGATGGACGGCGCGATCCTGGTGTGCTCGGCTGCTGACGGCCCGATGCCGCAAACGCGTGAGCACATCCTGCTGGCGCGTCAGGTTGGTGTGCCGTACATCATCGTGTTCCTGAACAAGTGCGACATGGTGGACGACGCCGAGCTGCTCGAGCTGGTGGAAATGGAAGTGCGCGAGCTTCTGTCGAAGTACGACTTCCCGGGCGACGACACGCCAATCATCAAGGGTTCGGCCAAGCTGGCGCTGGAAGGCGACACGGGCGAGCTGGGCGAAGTGGCGATCATGAACCTGGCCGACGCGCTGGACACGTACATCCCGACGCCGGAGCGCGCGATCGACGGTGCGTTCCTGATGCCGGTGGAAGACGTGTTCTCGATCTCGGGTCGCGGCACGGTGGTGACGGGTCGTATCGAGCGCGGCGTCGTGAAGGTTGGCGAGGAAATCGAAATCATCGGCATCAAGCCGACGGTGAAGACGACCTGCACGGGCGTGGAAATGTTCCGCAAGCTGCTGGACCAGGGTCAGGCAGGCGACAACGTGGGTATCCTGCTGCGCGGCACGAAGCGTGAAGACGTGGAGCGTGGCCAGGTGCTGGCGAAGCCGGGTTCGATCAACCCGCACACGCACTTCACGGCTGAAGTGTACGTGCTGAGCAAGGACGAAGGTGGCCGTCATACGCCGTTCTTCAACAACTATCGTCCGCAGTTCTACTTCCGTACGACGGACGTGACGGGCTCGATCGAGTTGCCGAAGGACAAGGAAATGGTCATGCCGGGCGACAACGTGTCGATCACGGTGAAGCTGATCAACCCGATCGCGATGGAAGAAGGTCTGCGTTTCGCAATCCGCGAAGGCGGCCGTACGGTCGGCGCAGGTGTGGTTGCCAAGATTCTCGAGTAAAATCGCGGATTGAACTTGCAGTAAGTGGTGCCCGGAGCCGGGTGCCGGCCCTCAGCGGGCGCCCGGCTCTACGTTCTTTTATTGTCTGGCGGTGCAATACCGCCTCGCTCTTTTCCAAGGAATTGTCATGCAGAACCAGAAAATCCGTATTCGCCTGAAGGCTTTCGACTATCGCCTGATCGATCAATCGGCAGCTGAAATCGTCGACACGGCAAAGCGGACTGGCGCAATCGTTCGTGGTCCGGTGCCCCTGCCGACCCGCATTCAACGCTTCGACATCCTGCGGTCGCCGCACGTCAACAAGACGTCGCGCGATCAGCTCGAAATCCGTACGCACCAACGCCTCATGGACATCGTCGATCCGACGGACAAGACCGTTGACGCACTGATGAAGCTGGATCTGCCGGCTGGCGTGGACGTGGAAATCAAGCTGCAATAAGGCTTCCAGCGGTTGTCCGGCCTGTCGGGCAACGCTAAGTCATTGATTGCTTGCGGAAAACGAAAGGCCTCGCTATAATGCAAGGCTTTTCGCGCATTGGCGCAAAAAAGTCGGTGTGCTGCAGCATGAATTCATGCCCGAAACGGCACCGGCATTTTGTAAATTAGCCCCGACCAATCGCAGTCGGGAATGGAGAAAACGATGAGCCTTGGACTCGTAGGTCGCAAGGTTGGCATGACCCGTATCTTCACGGCAGAAGGGGATTCGATTCCCGTTACCGTGCTGGACGTGTCCGACAACCGCGTGACGCAGATCAAGACTGTTGAAACCGACGGCTACACGGCCGTGCAGGTTGCATTCGGTACGCGCCGTGCATCGCGTGTGACGAAGCCGTTGGCCGGTCATCTCGCCAAAGCCGGTGTTCAAGCCGGTGAAATCCTCAAAGAATTCCAGATCGATGCTGCCAAGGCTGCCGAGTTGTCGAGCGGCACCGTGGTCGGTCCCGACCTGTTCGAAGTAGGCCAAAAGGTCGACGTGCAAGGCGTGTCGATCGGTAAGGGCTACGCCGGTACCATCAAGCGTTACAACTTCGCATCCGGCCGTGCATCGCACGGTAACTCGCGCTCGCACAACGTGCCGGGCTCGATCGGTATGGCGCAGGATCCGGGTCGTGTTTTCCCGGGTAAGCGCATGACCGGTCACATGGGTGACGATACGGTAACCGTGCAAAACCTCGAAATCGCTCGTATCGACGCTGACCGCAAGCTGTTGCTGGTCAAGGGCGCCGTTCCGGGTGCGAAGGGTGGCAAGGTATTCGTTACGCCGGCCGTGAAGACGCGTGCCGTGAAAGGAGCGAAATAATGGAACTTAAGCTCCTGAATGCCAATGGTCAGGAAGGTGCAGGCGTTAGCGCGTCGGACGTCGTGTTCGGCCGCGATTACAACGAAGCCCTGATTCACCAGGTTGTGGTGGCGTATCAAGCGAATGCCCGTAGCGGCAACCGCGCGCAGAAGGACCGTGAGCAAGTCAAGCACACGACCAAGAAGCCGTGGCGCCAGAAGGGTACGGGCCGCGCCCGCGCCGGTATGTCGTCGAGCCCGCTGTGGCGCGGCGGTGGCCGGATCTTCCCAAATTCGCCGGAAGAAAACTTTTCGCACAAGGTCAACAAGAAGATGCATCGCGCAGGTCTCTGCTCGATCTTCTCGCAGCTGGCCCGCGAAGGCCGCATCTCGGTGGTCGACGAGCTGACGCTCGAAGCGCCGAAGACGAAGCTGCTGGCCGAAAAATTCAAGGCGATGGGTCTCGACTCCGTGCTGGTGATTACCGACACGGTTGACGAAAACCTGTACCTCGCGTCGCGCAACTTGGCCCATGTGGCAGTTGTCGAGCCGCGTTACGCCGACCCGCTGTCGCTGATCTACTTCAAGAAGATCCTGATCACGAAGGCTGCGGTCGCCCAGATCGAGGAGTTGCTGTCATGAGCGAGATTCGCAAGAACGATCATCGTTTGATGCAGGTCCTGCTCGCGCCGGTGATCTCCGAAAAGGCGACGCTGGTGGCCGACAAGAACGAACAAGTCGTGTTCGAAGTCGCGCCCGATGCCACGAAGCAGGAAGTGAAAGCTGCAGTCGAGCTGCTGTTCAAGGTGGAAGTCAATTCCGTCAACGTGCTGGTCTCGAAGGGCAAAGCCAAGCGCTTTGGTCGCTTCATGGGCAAGCGCAAGGACGTGAAGAAGGCGTACGTCTGCCTGAAGCCCGGCCAGGAAATCAACTTTGAAGCGGAGGCCAAGTAATCATGGCAATCGTTAAAGTTAAGCCGACTTCGCCGGGTCGCCGTGCGATGGTCAAGGTGGTCAACAAGGATCTGCATAAGGGCAAGCCGTACGCACCGCTGCTCGACTCGCAATCCTCGACCGCCGGCCGTAACAACAACGGTCACATCACCACGCGCCATAAGGGTGGTGGTCACAAGCATCACTATCGTGTCGTCGATTTCCGTCGCAACAAAGACGGCATTCCGGCGAAGGTCGAACGTCTTGAGTACGATCCGAACCGTAGCGCGAACATCGCGCTGGTTCTGTACGCGGACGGCGAGCGCAAGTACATCATCGCTCCGAAGGGCGTGACGGTTGGTCAGCAGCTGATGTCGGGTTCGGAAGCTCCGATCCGCGCGGGTAACACGCTGCCGATCCGCAACATTCCGGTCGGTACGACGATTCACTGCATCGAAATGCTGCCGGGCAAGGGCGCGCAAATGGCGCGTTCGGCTGGTACGTCGGCGATGCTGTTGGCTCGTGAAGGCATCTACGCACAGGTCCGCTTGCGTTCGGGTGAAATCCGCCGCGTGCACGTTGAGTGCCGCGCGACGATTGGTGAAGTTGGCAACGAAGAGCATAGCCTCCGTCAAATCGGTAAGGCTGGCGCAAACCGCTGGCGCGGTATCCGCCCGACGGTGCGTGGCGTTGCAATGAACCCGGTCGATCACCCGCACGGTGGTGGTGAAGGCAAGACGGCTGCAGGTCGCGATCCGGTGAGCCCGTGGGGCACGCCTGCTAAGGGTTATCGCACCCGCAGCAACAAGCGCACGACGAGCATGATCGTCCAGCGCCGTCACAAGCGTTAAGGAGTAGGCAATGGCACGTTCTGTAAAAAAAGGTCCGTTCTGCGACGCCCATTTGCTGAAGAAAGTTGAGTCGGCAGCCGCTGCGCGTGACAAAAAGCCGATCAAAACCTGGTCGCGTCGTTCGACGATTCTGCCGGATTTCATCGGTCTGACGATTGCCGTGCATAACGGCCGTCAACACGTCCCGGTGTACATCTCGGAAAACATGGTCGGCCACAAGCTTGGCGAGTTTGCATTGACCCGGACGTTCAAGGGTCATGCAGCCGACAAGAAGGCTAAGAAATAAGGGGCTCATGATGGAAGTGAAAGCAATTCATCGCGGTGCCCGCATCTCGGCGCAGAAAACGCGCCTTGTGGCTGACCAGATCCGCGGTTTGCCGGTCGACAAGGCGCTGAACGTCCTGACGTTCTCGCCGAAGAAGGCTGCGGGAATCGTGAAAAAGGTCGTGCTGTCGGCGATCGCGAATGCGGAGCATAACGAAGGCGCGGATATCGACGAGCTCAAGGTAACGAGCATCATGGTCGACAAGGCTGCCTCGCTCAAGCGTTTTACCGCGCGCGCTAAAGGCCGCGGTAACCGCATCGAGAAGCAATCCTGTCACATCACTGTGACGGTCGGGAATTAAGGGGTCATACGATGGGACAGAAAATTCATCCGACTGGCTTCCGTTTGGCCGTCAGCCGCAATTGGGCGTCGCGTTGGTACGCGAACAACAACAATTTCGCGGCGATGTTGCAGGAAGACATCGGTGTTCGTGAATACCTGAAGAAGAAGCTGAAGAACGCTTCGGTTGGCCGCGTCGTTATCGAGCGTCCGGCGAAAAACGCGCGCATTACGATTTATAGCTCGCGTCCGGGTGTCGTTATCGGTAAGAAGGGCGAAGATATCGAACTGCTGAAGTCGGAACTGCAACGCCGCATGGGCGTTCCGGTCCACGTCAACATCGAAGAAATCCGCAAGCCGGAAACCGATGCGCAACTGATCGCGGATTCGATCACGCAACAGCTCGAGCGCCGGATTATGTTCCGCCGCGCGATGAAGCGTGCGATGCAAAACGCAATGCGTCTGGGTGCTCAAGGCATCAAGATCATGAGCGCGGGCCGCCTGAACGGTATCGAAATCGCTCGTACGGAATGGTATCGCGAAGGTCGCGTGCCGCTTCATACGCTGCGTGCTGATATCGACTACGCAACTTCGGAAGCGAAGACGACGTACGGCATCATCGGTGTGAAGGTGTGGGTCTACAAGGGCGACACGCTCGGCCGCAACGACGCACCGGTGGTCGAAGAAGTCGCCGAAGAAAAGCGTCCGCGCCGCAACGCACGTCCGGGTGGCGATCGCCGTCCGCGTCGCGATGGTGAGGGTGGTGGCCCGGCAGGTGCACGCCGTGGCGCTCCTCGTCGTGCTGGCGGTGCCGGCGGCGACGGGAAGACTGGAGAATAACGATGCTGCAACCGAAACGCAGAAAGTATCGCAAAGAGCAGAAGGGTCGTAACACCGGTGTCGCTACCCGTGGCAACGCGGTGTCGTTCGGTGAGTTCGGCCTGAAGGCTATCGGTCGTGGTCGCTTGACCGCGCGCCAGATTGAAGCGGCACGTCGTGCAATGACGCGTCACATCAAGCGTGGTGGCCGCATCTGGATCCGCATCTTCCCGGACAAGCCGATCTCGCACAAGCCGGCTGAAGTACGGATGGGTAACGGTAAAGGTAACCCTGAGTACTACGTCGCAGAGATTCAACCGGGCAAGATGCTGTACGAAATGGACGGCGTAACCGAAGAGCTGGCACGCGAAGCGTTCCGTCTGGCTGCAGCTAAGCTGCCGCTCAAGACGACGTTTATCGTGCGTCAGCTCGGCGCCTAAGGAGCAAATGATGAAGGCTTCCGAACTTCACCAGAAAGATCAGGCCGCGCTCAACAAGGAGCTGTCGGACCTGTTGAAGGCGCAATTCGGCCTGCGCATGCAACTCGCGACCCAGCAGCTCACCAACACGAGCCAGCTGAAGAAGGTCCGTCGCGACATCGCACGTGTGCGGACCGTCCTGACTGAGAAGGCGAACCAGAAATGAACGATAGCGTAAAAACCTCGCTCAAGCGGACGCTGGTCGGCAAGGTCGTCAGCAACAAGATGGACAAGACGGTCACCGTGCTGGTCGAGCACCGCGTGAAGCACCCGATCTACGGCAAGTACGTTGTGCGTTCGAAGAAGTACCACGCGCACGACGATGCGAACACGTACAACGAGGGCGATCTCGTTGAAATCCAGGAAACGCGTCCGATTTCGAAGACGAAAGCTTGGGTTGTGGCTCGCCTGGTCGAGGCTGCTCGCGTCATCTGACGCCGCAAAGTTGTAGAAGCAACTAGTAACTGAAATCGCAGTAAGTTTCGCTTGCAAGGCCGGGATTATTTGTTATAATCTCGGTCTTCCCTCTTTTATGGGAGCCCCGTCGCGGGCGAAGTTGGTGGGGGAAGCGGTTCAGGCGCCAGTCTGTTCCGAAGGATTCACCGGATTGCGATGGCGGGTTTCGTTTGCCGTCGCTGCTGTTCATACCCAAGCAGCCGATTGGCTGACGGGACCAAGACTGACCGGGTACGCCATGGTGGTGTGACCGGATTAAGTTGGGAAAGATAAACCATGATCCAGACCGAAACTCGGCTTGAAGTGGCCGACAACACGGGTGCGCGTGAAGTCATGTGCATCAAGGTGCTCGGCGGCTCGAAGCGTCGTTATGCCAGCATTGGCGACATCATCAAGGTGACCGTCAAAGAAGCAACGCCGCGCGGGCGCGTGAAGAAAGGCGAAATTTACAACGCCGTGGTGGTTCGCACCGCTAAGGGCGTGCGCCGTCAGGACGGCTCGCTGATCAAGTTCGATGGCAATGCCGCAGTGTTGTTGAATGCAAAGCTCGAACCTATTGGCACCCGTATTTTCGGGCCTGTCACGCGCGAGTTGCGCAGCGAACGATTCATGAAGATCGTTTCGTTGGCACCTGAAGTGCTGTAAGGAGTCGCGATGAACAAGATTCGCAAAGGTGACGAAGTTATCGTCATCACCGGCAAAGATAAAGGCAAGCGCGGCGTCGTGCTGTCCGTTGGCGAAGACAAAGTGATTGTCGAGGGCATTAACCTCGTCAAGAAACACGTCAAGCCGAACCCGATGAAGGGTACGACGGGCGGTGTAGAAGCCAAGACGATGCCGCTGCAAATTTCGAACGTCGCATTGGTCGACGCGAATGGCAAGGCGTCGCGTGTAGGCATCAAGGTCGAAGGAGACAAGAAAGTCCGTTTCCTTAAGACGACCGGTGCCGAGCTGAGCGCCTGACGCTGCGGAGTAAAAAAATGGCTCGTTTGCAAGAGTTTTACAAAGAGAAGGTTGTACCCGGCCTCATCGAGAAGTTCGGTTACAAGTCCGTGATGGAAGTGCCGCGCATCACCAAGATCACCCTGAACATGGGCCTTGGCGAAGCGGTTGCTGACAAGAAGATCATCGAAAACGCCGTTGGCGACCTGACGAAGATCGCAGGCCAGAAGCCGGTGATCACGAAGGCACGCAAGGCAATCGCTGGCTTCAAGATCCGTCAAGGCTATCCGATCGGTGCAATGGTCACGTTGCGTGGTCAAGCAATGTACGAATTTCTGGACCGTTTCGTGACGGTCGCGCTCCCCCGGGTGCGTGACTTCCGTGGCGTCTCGGGTCGTGCGTTCGATGGTCGCGGCAACTACAACATCGGTGTGAAAGAGCAGATCATTTTCCCCGAAATCGACTACGACAAGATCGACGCACTGCGTGGGCTGAACATCAGCATCACGACGACTGCGAAGACCGACGACGAAGCAAAGGCTCTGCTCGCCAGCTTCAAGTTCCCGTTCAGAAACTGAGGTTACCGTGGCTAAACTGGCACTGATCGAACGTGAAAAGAAGCGTGCTCGCCTGGCCGCTAAGTACGCTCCCAAGCGTATTGAGCTGAAAGCGATCATTGGCGATATGAGCAAGTCGGACGAAGAGCATTACGCAGCACGTCTGGAACTGCAACAACTGCCGCGCAACTCTAACCCGACCCGTAAGCGCAACCGTTGCGCAATTACTGGTCGCCCGCGTGGCACGTTCCGTAAATTCGGGCTGGCGCGTAACAAGATTCGCGAAATCGCGTTCCGCGGCGAGATCCCTGGCCTGACCAAGGCGAGCTGGTAATAGGAGAAACGTAAATGAGCATGAGTGATCCTATCGCCGATATGCTGACTCGCATCCGCAATGCGCAGATGGTTGAGAAAGTCTCGGTGACTATGCCCTCGTCGAAAGTCAAGGTTGCGATTGCGCAGGTCCTGAAGGACGAAGGCTATATCGATGATTTCGCAGTGAAGTCCGAAGGTGCGAAGTCTGAATTGAACATCGTGTTGAAGTACTACGCCGGCCGTCCGGTCATCGAGCGCATTGAACGCGTCTCGAAGCCTGGTCTGCGTGTGTACCGCGGCCGTAACGACATCCCCGTGGTCATGAATGGCCTCGGCGTGGCAATCGTGTCGACGCCGAAGGGCGTGATGACGGACCGCAAGGCGCGTGCAACGGGCGTTGGCGGCGAAGTCATCTGCTACGTCGCTTAAGGCCGAAAGGAGAGAAACATGTCTCGAGTAGGTAAAAGCCCGGTCGCGCTGCAAGGCGCAGAAGTGGCCCTGAGCGACGATTGCATTACCGTCAAGGGTCCGCTGGGTACGATTTCGCAGGCTGCGAACAGCCTCGTGAAGGTGGTGAACGACAACGGCACGCTGAAGTTCGAGCCGGTTGGCGAAAGCCGCGAAGCGAATGCGATGTCGGGCACGATGCGCGCACTGGTGGCGAACATGGTGAACGGCGTGACGAAGGGTTTCGAGCGCAAGCTGACGCTGGTTGGCGTCGGTTACCGCGCACAAGCGCAAGGCGACAAGCTGAATCTGTCGCTGGGTTTCTCGCACCCCGTGGTGCACCAGATGCCGGAAGGCGTCAAGGCTGAAACCCCGACGCAAACCGAAATCGTGATCAAGGGGATCAATAAGCAACAAGTTGGCCAGGTCGCTGCAGAAGTGCGCGGCTATCGCCCGCCGGAGCCCTATAAGGGCAAGGGTGTGCGTTACGCCAACGAGGTTGTGATCCTCAAAGAAACGAAGAAGAAGTAAGGGTGCGCAATCATGGATAAGACTCAATCTCGCCTGCGCCGCGCTCGTCAGACGCGTATCAAGATCGCTGAGCTGCAGGTCGCGCGTCTCGCCGTGCATCGCACGAACACGCACATCTATGCGCAAGTGTTCTCGCCGTGCGGCACCAAGGTGCTCGCCAGCGCGTCGACGCTCGAGGCCGAAGTGCGTGCGCAACTCGCTGATCAGACGGGCAAGGGCGGCAACGTCAATGCTGCGACCTTGATCGGTAAGCGCATCGCAGAAAAGGCTAAGGCTGCCGGCATCGAATCCGTCGCCTTCGACCGTTCGGGTTTCCGTTACCACGGCCGCGTGAAAGCGCTGGCTGATGCGGCGCGCGAAGCCGGACTCAAGTTCTAAGGGAAGAATTCGTCATGGCAAAGATGCAAGCGAAAGTTCAGGCTGACGAACGCGACGACGGCCTGCGCGAAAAGATGATTTCGGTCAACCGCGTGACCAAGGTCGTGAAGGGTGGCCGGATTCTCGGTTTCGCCGCACTGACCGTGGTTGGCGACGGTGATGGCCGCGTCGGTATGGGCAAGGGCAAGGCGAAGGAAGTGCCGGTCGCTGTTCAGAAGGCGATGGAACAGGCTCGCCGCAACATGTTCAAGGTGCCGCTCAAGAACGGTACCCTGCAACACGAAGTGCACGGTAAGCACGGCGCATCGATGGTCCTCCTGGCTCCGGCCAAGGACGGTACCGGTGTGATCGCTGGCGGCCCGATGCGCGCAGTGTTCGACGTGATGGGCGTGCAGAACGTTGTGGCCAAGAGCCACGGTTCGACGAACCCGTACAACCTCGTTCGTGCAACGCTCGACGGTCTGCGTAAGCAGTCCACGCCGGGTGACATCGCGGCGAAGCGCGGCAAGTCCGTCGAAGATATTCTGGGCTAAGGTGGACACCATGTCTGATAAAACTGTCAAGGTCCAGCTCGTCAAGAGCCTGATCGGCACCCGTGAAACGCACCGTGCAACGGTGCGTGGCTTGGGTCTGCGCCGACTCAACTCGGTTAGCGAGTTGCAGGACACGCCGGCCGTGCGCGGCATGATCAACAAGGTTTCGTACCTCGTTAAGGTCATCAGCTAAGCGGCTGACCAGGACTCAAGGAGTTGATAATGGAATTGAATAACCTGAAGCCGGCTGAAGGCGCGAAGCACGCAAAGCGTCGCGTTGGACGCGGTATCGGCTCCGGCCTCGGCAAGACCGCTGGCCGTGGTCACAAGGGTCAGAAGTCGCGTTCGGGCGGCTTTCACAAGGTTGGCTTCGAGGGCGGTCAAATGCCGCTGCAACGTCGCCTGCCGAAGCGTGGCTTCACCTCGTTGACGAAGGAATTCGTCGGTGAAGTGCGTCTCTCGGATCTGGAAAAGCTGCCGGTCGACGAAATCGATCTGCTGGCTCTGAAGCAAGCCGGCTTGGTCGGCGAGCTGATCAAGAGCGCCAAGATCATCGCGACGGGCGAGCTCAAGCGCAAGGTCGTTGTGAAGGGTCTGGGTGCGACGAAGGGTGCGCGCGCTGCTATCGAAGCAGCCGGCGGCTCTTTTGCCGAGTAACGCGCAAGTTATTTGCCGTCACTAGCATTTGCATCGGAGAAGGTACTTGGCTAACAGCCCGAGTCTCGCAAAACCCGGTCGCAGCGCGGCGAAGTTCGGCGATCTGCGTCGGCGGGCAGTGTTCCTGCTGCTGGCGCTGGTCGTCTACCGTGTCGGCGCGCATATTCCGGTGCCGGGTATTGACCCGGACCAACTGGCAAAGTTGTTCCAAAGCCAGTCGGGCGGCATCCTTGGCATGTTCAACATGTTCTCGGGTGGCGCACTTTCGCGGTTCACGATTTTTGCGCTGGGGATCATGCCGTATATTTCGGCGTCGATCATCATGCAGTTGCTGGCAATTGTCTCGCCGCAACTCGAAGCGTTGAAAAAGGAAGGGCAGGCGGGTCAACGGAAGATCACGCAGTACACGCGTATCTTTACGGTCCTGCTGGCGACGTTCCAGGCGTTCGGCATTGCCGTGGCGCTGGAAAATCAGCCTGCTCTGGTGATCGATCCGGGAATGGTTTTTCGGTTGACGACGGTCGTGACGCTGGTGACCGGCACGATGTTCCTGATGTGGCTCGGTGAGCAGATCACGGAGCGCGGGCTTGGCAACGGTATCTCGATCATTATTTTCGGCGGGATTGCAGCGGGTTTCCCGAATGCGATCGGTGGTCTCGTTTCACTGGTGCAAACCGGTTCGATGAGTCCGATATCCGCGATTATCGTCGTCGCGCTGATTGCTGCTGTAACGTATCTGGTGGTGTTCATCGAACGCGGCCAGCGCAAGATTCTTGTGAACTACGCTAAGCGGCAAGTCGGTAACAAGATTTACGGCGGACAGTCTTCGCATCTGCCGCTGAAGCTGAACATGTCGGGCGTGATTCCGCCGATCTTCGCATCGTCGATCATTCTCTTCCCGGCAACCATCCTGAACTGGTTTAGTTCGGGGTCGCGTACCAGTTGGTTCGCAGACACGTTGCACAACGTGGCCGAAGCCCTTAAGCCCGGTCAACCCGTGTACGTGTTGCTGTACGCGTTGGCGATCGTTTTCTTCTGTTTCTTCTACACCGCACTGGTGTTCAACAGCAGAGAGACGGCCGACAACCTGAAAAAGAGTGGCGCTTTCGTTCCAGGCATCCGCCCGGGCGATCAAACGGCGCGATACATCGACCGCATCCTGACTCGTCTGACGCTGGCCGGTGCGATCTACATCGTGTTTGTTTGTCTGCTGCCGGAGTTTCTGGTGCTGCGCTGGAACGTGCCGTTTTATTTTGGTGGAACGTCGCTGCTGATCATTGTCGTCGTCACAATGGATTTCATGGCGCAGGTGCAGTCGTACGTTATGTCGCAACAGTATGAATCGCTGCTGAAGAAAGCTAATTTCAAAGGCGGCGGCGTCCCGATGCGTTGAAAGGACTTATGGCCAAAGACGATGTTATCCAGATGCAGGGTGAAGTCATCGAAAACCTGCCTAACGCTACCTTCAGGGTGAAGCTGGAAAACGGCCATGTCGTATTGGGACACATATCCGGGAAGATGCGGATGCACTACATCCGAATCTTGCCGGGCGACAAGGTGACGGTTGAATTGACGCCTTACGATCTGTCGCGTGCGCGGATCGTGTTCCGGGCGAAGTGATTTGAAAAAAGGGTAATATCATGAAAGTGATGGCATCGGTTAAGCGCATTTGCCGCAATTGCAAGATCATCAAGCGCAAAGGCGTTGTGCGCGTGATTTGCAGCTCTGATCCGCGCCACAAACAGCGTCAAGGCTGAACGCCGCGCTTTTTGCTGCGCTTTTTGTTTGAGGAAAAACAATGGCTCGTATCGCAGGGGTTAACATCCCGAATCACCAGCATACCGAAATCGGCCTGACGGCTATTTACGGTGTCGGCCGCACGCGCTCGCGCGACATCTGCGTCGCTGCTGGTGTGGCATTTTCGAAGAAGGTCAAAGACCTGAACGACGCAGACCTCGAAAAGCTGCGTGAAGAAGTCGGCAAGTTCATCGTTGAAGGCGATCTGCGCCGTGAAACGACGATGAACATTAAGCGCCTGATGGATCTCGGCTGCTACCGTGGCGTTCGGCATCGTAAGGGCTTGCCCCTGCGCGGCCAACGTACGCGTACGAATGCCCGTACGCGCAAGGGTCCGCGTCGTGCAGCGCAATCGCTGAAGAAGTAAGCGGAACTGACAGTTACAGGAAAACGTAATGGCTAAGGCTTCGAACAACTCCGCGGCGCAACGCGTTCGCAAGAAGGTCAAGAAGAACGTCGCCGAGGGCGTGGTTCACGTTCACGCGTCGTTCAACAACACCATCATCACGATCACCGATCGTCAAGGCAATGCACTTGCTTGGGCAACGTCAGGTGGTCAGGGCTTCAAGGGTTCGCGTAAATCGACCCCGTTTGCAGCCCAGGTGGCGGCCGAATCGGCTGGCCGCGTGGCGATGGAATACGGCGTGAAGAACCTCGAAGTGCGGATCAAGGGCCCCGGTCCTGGCCGCGAGTCGGCGGTGCGCGCGTTGCATGGTCTTGGCATCAAGATCACCGCGATCTCCGACGTGACCCCGGTCCCGCACAACGGCTGCCGTCCGCCGAAGCGTCGTCGTATCTAAGACGCCGATTTTGCTAGCGCCTGTTGCCGCCTTGGGCGGCGGCAGGCTGCTTGCGTTATTGAATTGACTAAGCCCACCGTTCGACCCAAAGGGTTCGGACTAGCGCGGGTGGATGCATCCGCGTGATCAATCAACAAAGGAATCAACGTGGCACGTTATATCGGCCCTAAGGCCAAGCTGTCCCGCCGTGAAGGCACTGACCTCTTCCTGAAGAGCGCCCGTCGTTCGCTCGCTGACAAGTGCAAGCTTGACAGCAAGCCCGGCCAACACGGCCGCACCTCGGGCGCACGTACGTCCGACTACGGCACGCAGTTGCGCGAAAAGCAAAAAGTGAAGCGCATCTACGGTGTCCTCGAGCGTCAATTCCGTCGTTACTTCGCTGAAGCCGACCGCCTGAAGGGCAACACGGGTGAAAACCTGCTGCAATTGCTCGAATCGCGTCTGGACAACGTTGTGTATCGCATGGGCTTCGGCTCGACGCGCGCTGAAGCACGTCAGCTCGTGAGCCACAAGGCGATCGTCGTGAACGGCGTTGTGTCGAACATCCCGTCGATGCAAGTGAAGGCAGGCGACGTCGTCGCAGTGCGCGAGACGAAGAAGAAGCAGGCGCGTATTCTCGAAGCGCTGTCGCTGGCTGAGCAAGGTGGTCTGCCGAGCTGGGTCGCTGTCGATTCGAAGAAGTTCGAAGGCACGTTCAAGTCGAAGCCGGAACGCAGCGACATCGCTGGCGATATCAACGAAAGCCTGATCGTCGAATTGTATTCGCGGTAATCGGATTAACGGCCGGGGCACCCCGATTGCGTTGCGCAAGGGGGCGTCTCGGCTGTTTATTTTCAGGTTGTTACCGGTCAGCCTTATCGGTGTAACGAGCCGAGGGTATTGAAAAGGAAAACCTATGCAAACCAGTTTGTTGAAGCCCAAGATCATCGCTGTTGAATCGCTTGGTGAGAGCCATGCGAAAGTGGTCATGGAACCGTTTGAACGCGGTTACGGCCACACCTTGGGTAACGCGCTCCGGCGCGTGCTGCTGTCGTCGATGATCGGCTACGCGCCGACCGAAGTGACGATCGCAGGCGTCGTACATGAGTATTCGACGCTCGACGGTGTGCAAGAGGATGTGGTCAACCTGTTGTTGAACCTGAAGGGCGTGGTGTTCAAGCTGCATAACCGTGACGAAGTGACGGTTACGCTGCGCAAGGAAGGCGAGGGCGTTGTCACCGCTGGCGACATCGAACTCGCGCACGATTGCGAAGTGATCAACCCGGATCACGTGATTGCGCATCTGTCGAAGGGCGGCAAGCTCGACGTGCAGATCAAGGTCGAGAAGGGCCGTGGTTATGTGCCGGGCAACGTGCGTCGTTACGGCGAAGAGTCGGCCAAGATTATCGGCCGTATCGTGCTGGACGCGTCGTTCTCGCCGGTTCGCCGCGTGAGCTACGCCGTTGAAAGCGCTCGCGTCGAACAGCGTACCGACCTCGACAAGCTCGTGATGAACATCGAAACCAACGGTGTGATTTCGCCGGAAGAAGCGATCCGCCAGTCGGCGCGCATTCTGGTCGATCAACTGTCGGTCTTTGCTGCACTAGAAGGCACTGAAGCCACGGCTGAAGCGCCGTCGCGTGCGCCGCAGATCGATCCGATCCTGCTGCGTCCGGTCGATGATCTCGAACTGACGGTTCGTTCCGCGAACTGCCTGAAGGCCGAGAACATTTACTACATCGGTGACCTGATCCAGCGCACGGAAAACGAGTTGCTGAAGACGCCGAATCTGGGCCGCAAGTCGTTGAACGAAATCAAGGAAGTACTGGCGTCGCGTGGTTTGACGCTCGGCATGAAACTCGAAAACTGGCCGCCGGCTGGTCTCGATAAGTAATCCCGGGACAGAACCCGCCGCTGCACTGGCAAAGACGCGGATTTTCCTTTAAAATCCGCGTCTTGCCTTTTTTCACTACCGGCCCGTGCACTCGCTACCTTTGGGAAACCGCAGGTAGTTCGAGCGCGATAGAAGAGCTGGACCAAAACTTTGAATCGAAGGAATTAACATGCGTCACCGTCATGGTTTGCGGAAACTGAACCGCACGAGCAGCCACCGTCTGGCAATGCTCCGTAATATGTCCAACTCGCTGATCGAGCACGAAGTCATCAAGACCACGCTGCCGAAAGCAAAAGAACTCCGTAAGGTTGTCGAGCCGCTGATCACGCTCGGCAAGAAGCCGTCGCTGGCAAATCGTCGTCTGGCGTTCAACCGCCTGCGCGATCGTGACTCGGTCACGAAGCTGTTCGAAGTTCTGGGCCCGCGTTACGCTACCCGTCCGGGCGGCTACCTGCGCGTCCTGAAGTTTGGCTTCCGCGTCGGCGACAACGCTCCGATGGCACTGGTCGAATTGCTCGACCGTCCGGAAGTTGAAGAAGTCGAAGTGCAAGAAGCTGAGTAAGCTTCCCAGCATCCAAAAAGCCAGGCATCAAGCCTGGCTTTTTTGTTTGGTGCGCCAGAAATGCGGTGGCAACGGCCATCTGCCGCATGGTCGCCGCGCGGCGGTCGGCGGGCGGACAAGGCTAGGTGATACGATATGCGCACCTGAATCGTGCCTTGCCGGAGCCATCTGTGAGCGTGAACGTGACCTTGATTCTGACGACGGTGCCGGATGCGGCCGCGGCTCAGAAGCTTGCTGCGAATGCCTTGGCCGCGCGGCTCTGCGCCTGTGTCACGCAATTAGGCTCCGTACAGTCCAGCTATCACTGGCAGGGCGCGATTGAAACGGCGCAGGAAATCCAGTTGCTGTTCAAGACCAGCGCGCCACGCGCGCTCGAACTCGAACAGTACATTCAGGCTCACCATCCCTACGACACGCCGGAAATCCTCTTATGGCAAGCGACGGCGTCGGCCGCGTACGGCCAGTGGATCACTGCTGAAACCCAACGTCCTCTCCATGTTTAACGGTCTCGACCGGCGCGCGCGCAATGCGCTACGCACCGTATTCTTCCTGCTTGGTTGCCTGATCCTCGGGCAGTTCAGCACGCTCGCCCGCGCGGCGGACGATTTCCTGGATCCCGCGGTCGCGTTCAAATTCAGCGCGTCGGAGAAGCCCGGCGAAGTCGACGTGACGTACCAAATCGCGGACGGCTACTACATGTACCGCGAGCGCTTCGCGTTCGCAACGCGCAACGGCACGACCACGATCGGCGAGCCGCAATTGCCGGCTGGCCACGTCAAGTTCGATCAGACCTTTAACAAGAACGTCGAGACGTATCGGAACGAACTGACTATCCGGATTCCCGTTAAACAGGCGGCCGGACCGTTCGATCTGGCGGTGACGTCGCAAGGCTGTGCCGACGCGGGCATCTGCTATCCGCCGATGGAGCGCGTGTATCACGTGAGCGGCGCAGCTCTTCAGCCGACCGGCAGCGCGGCAGCTCCCGCAGCCGACGTCGCGCCGCATTCCGCCGCTGCCGCAGGCACCTCGTGGTACGACCGCGCCACCAGCGCAGACTACGCGCAGTCGCTGCTGCAAGGCGGCGGCTTCTTCGCGATCGTCGGGCTCTATTTCGTCGCCGGCGCCGTACTCAGTCTGCTCCCCTGTTCGTATCCGATGATTCCGATTCTCTCGGCGATCATCATCGGCGAAGGCGCGCGCGTGACGCGTGCCCGTGGATTCGCGCTGTCGCTGGCCTACGTCATCGGCATGGCGCTCGTGTACACGGCGCTCGGCATCGCCGCTGCGCTGGTCGGGCAGAGTCTCGGCGCGTGGCTGCAAAATCCATGGGTGCTCGGTGCCTTTGGCGTACTGCTGACCATTTTTGCGTTGACCTTGATCGCCGGCTTCGACATCGCGCTGCCGCAACGTTGGCAGGACGGCGTTTCGCGCGCGTCATCAGGGCGCTCCGGGGGTAAGTTTGCGGCCGTTGCCGTGATGGGCGCGCTGTCCGCGCTGGTGGTCGGCGCGTGCATGACCGCACCGCTCTTTGCGGTGCTGGCGTTCATTGCGCATACTGGCGACGCGTTGCTCGGCGGTGCAGCGCTGTTCTCGATGGGACTGGGACTGGGCGTGCCACTGCTGATCCTCGGTTTTGGCGCAGGCACGCTGCTGCCGCGTGCCGGCGCATGGATGGACGGCGTCAAGGTGTTCTTCGGCGTCGTGCTGCTTGCGGCCGCGTTGTGGATCGTTTGGCCGGTGCTCGGCGCGACTGCGACGATGCTGTTGAGCGCGCTCTGGTTGTTGGTCGCCTCAGCCTCTCTTGGCTTATTTTCGGCTCCGACTGCGGAGGCTTCCGTTTGGCGCCGGCTTGGCCGAGGCATCGGCGCTGCGTTCGCCATCTGGGCTGCAGTCCTGCTGGTCGGGTTGGCGGCGGGCTCATCCGACCCGCTGCGCCCGCTTGCCGTGCTGGCGGCGCGTGGCGGGGAAACGGGTGTCGCGAACGCGTCGAATAGGCCGGACAACGCGCCGCAGAGCGATCTGACGTTCGCCCCGGTCCGCTCATCGAATGAACTCGACCAGGCCGTCAGAACGGCTGCACAGCCCGCCATGCTCGATTTTTACGCGGACTGGTGCGTCAGCTGCAAGGAGATGGAGAAATTCACCTTCAGCGACCCGCGTGTTCAGGCGAAATTAAAGCAGATGAACCTGCTGCGCGCCGATGTGACCGCGAACAACACCGACGATCAAACGCTGCTCAAGCGCTTCAGCCTGTTCGGGCCGCCGGGGATCATCTTTTTCGATCGGCGTGGCAAGGAAGTGCTGCGCGTCGTTGGATACGAATCGGCGGATAAATTCTTGCACAGTCTGGATCGGGCGAGTGCGCCTGGGGCGTAACGGATAACGGGGGGGCCGTTGCGGCGCCCGGCGCGCCGGCCGAACTCGCTGGCGTGAAACGCGGCGACCGGATCACGACAATCGACGGCCGGTCGACCGCCGAGATGTCGCTCACCCAGATCACGGATCTGATTCAAGCCAGCCGGCGACTTCAGTGAAGCTGGGAATCGGGCGCGAAGCGCGGCGTCTGGCGCTGACTGTGGAGCGCAAAGCAATCGTGGTGGAAGCGGACTAGCGAGCAGCCGGCCGCGGCGTGACTGCGACTTCGCAAAAACTAACGGGGCGTGTGGGGCAAGCGCCGAGCGCCAAACGCCCGCCGTCCAATAAAAAAACGGAGGCACGACACACAAGTCGTCCTCCGTTCATTGCAACGTCCGAACCGCCGCGGGCGGCATCTCGTCAAGTCACTTCTGCGAACGCAAGATCCGCGCGGCATCCAATGCGAAATAGGTTAGCACCCCGTCCGCACCCGCCCGCTTGAACGCCAGCAGCGATTCCATCATCGCTTTATCGTGGTCGAGCCAGCCGTTCTGCGCGGCCGCTTTCAGCATCGCGTATTCGCCGCTCACCTGATACACGTACGTCGGGAACTGGAATTCATCCTTCACGCGACGCACGATATCCAGATACGGCATGCCGGGCTTGACCATCACCATGTCCGCGCCTTCGTTGATGTCCGCCTGCACTTCACGCAGCGCTTCATTCGAATTGGCCGGGTCCATCTGGTAGGTCATCTTGTTGCTTTTGCCGAGGTTCGTCGCGGAACCGACGGCGTCGCGGAACGGGCCGTAAAACGCCGACGCGAACTTGGCCGCATAAGCCATGATGCGCGTGTGGATAAGACCTTCGCTCTCGAACATTTCGCGGATCGCGCCGATGCGGCCGTCCATCATGTCCGAAGGCGCGACGATATCGACGCCCGCTTCAGCCTGCTCGCGCGCCTGTTCGACCAGAATCTCGACAGTCTCGTCGTTGATGACATAGCCGGCTTCGTCGAGTACGCCGTCCTGGCCATGGCTCGTGTACGGATCGAGCGCCACGTCGGTGAGCACGCCCAGCTCGGGGAAATTCTTCTTCAGTTCGCGAACAGCGCGCGGAATCAAACCGGCCGGGTTGGTCGCTTCGCGACCATCTGGCGTTTTCAGCGACGGTTCGATCGCCGGAAACAGCGACAGCACGGGCACGCCCAGTTCGACGCATTGTTCAGCCACGCCCATCAGCAGATCGACCGACACGCGCTCGACGCCCGGCATCGACGGCACGGCTTGCCGCACGTTGATGCCTTCGACGATAAAGACCGGATAAATCAGATCGTTGGTGGTGAGGATGTTTTCCCGCATCAGACGGCGCGAGAAGTCGTCGCGGCGCATGCGGCGCGGACGGTGGTGCGGATAGAAGCTCATAGCGAATCGAAGAAACGTGGATGTGTGGAGTGGACAAGTAACGCCTGCCTCCGCTCCCGGAAACTTTTCGAGACAATGGTATATCATACCGATCGAGCAAGGCGCCTTGCGCTGACCTCCCCGCTTCTCCTCCCTGAGCGGGTGCCTGTCGTTTTTCGATTAGGCTGTTTGACCCGCCGTTAAAGCGGCGGGTTTTTTTATGGGCGGCCGGAATAGCGCTTTTGTCGTCTCCGGCGACGCTCGCCTCGCTTACTGGGCGGCGTCCGTTTCGCCTTTCGCGTTGGGGATCAGCCAGCTTTCGATCAGTTCGTGCGCTTCGTCGATGCCGACGCGTTTGAGCGCAGAGAACAGCTGGGCGGTCAGTTCGCCCTGGTAGCCGGCGGTACGGTACTCAGCCAGACCTTTCTGCGTCGCGCGCAACGCGTTTATGCTTTCCTGGCGCGTCAATTTGTCGCACTTGGTCAGGAGCGTGTGGATCGGCTTGCCGGTCGGCGCGAACCATTCGATCATGCGGCGATCCAGATCCGTCAGCGGGCGGCGCGAGTCCATCATCAGGATCATGCCGCGCAATTGCGAGCGCGATTGCAGATAGGTGGAGAGCAGCGCTTCCCAGTGCGCCTTGGCGGCGCCCGGCACTTCTGCGTAACCGTAGCCCGGCAGATCGACCAGATGCGCAGTCGGCTCGTCCGCCTTGCCCACCGAAAAGTAATTGATATGCTGCGTGCGTCCTGGCGTCTTACTGGCGAAGGCCAGCCGCTTCTGATTGCACAGAATATTGATCGCCGTCGACTTGCCCGCGTTCGAGCGTCCCGCAAAGCAGATCTCGGGTTGCGAAGTGGCCGGCAGATCACGTAAGTGATTGACGGTCGTGAAAAAGCGGGATTGGTGGAGCAGGAAGGACATGATCAGGCCAGGATTCGAGACGCCGGGGAACCCGGAGTGGGGACGGGTCAAGCCCGACTGGCGTCTTAGCGATTAGCGAGTTATTGTACAATACGATGGTTTACTGAAAACCTGAGGGGGCCAGCCCGCGTGCCTTGGCGGCTCCTACCGGTCACTCGGTCGCTGTCGTATTTTGCAAAACCTTCAAGAAGATGCCGAGCCTCGCGCGAAACGCGAGGTTTGGGGGCTCTCTAAAAATCCCACAAGACGAGACAGGGTGTGCGAATGAATCGACTGAGCAAGACTCTGATGGTGCTTCATGTAGCGGCAGGTCTTTCAGGTTTGGCAATTCAGGCACGAGCAGCAGAACCGGCAAAGCCGGACGTCAATCGGGGGCAGGCAATCGCGGTGCAGGTATGCGCGTCATGTCATGGGGCAGACGGCAACAGTGCCGGCGGCGCGTACCCGAAGCTGGCGGGCCAGCACCCTGAGTATCTCGTCAAGCAACTCAAGGACTTCAAGACCCAGCCGGGCGCCAAGCAGCCAGCGCGCAACAATGCGATCATGGCGGGCATGGCGGCGGCGCTGTCCGATCAGGATATGGTCAACGTCGCGGCCTATTTCGCGGCGCAAACCCCGAAGCCAGGCTACGCGCACAACAAGGATACCGTTCCGCTCGGTCAGAAGATTTATCGGGGCGGGATTGCCGACAAGGGCGTGCCGGCGTGCGCGAGCTGTCACGGACCGACCGGGCAAGGGATTCCGTCGCAGTATCCACGGCTGTCGGGGCAGTGGGCGGAATACACGGTGGCGCAGTTGCTGGCGTTCACGCAAGGCCCGGGCGCACGTAACAACAACGAGCCGATGCATGCGATTGCAACGCGTCTGTCGGACAGCGAGATCAAGGCAGTAGCCGATTACATCGCGGGCTTGCACTAAGGAAGTCCGCACGCAAGTGCAACCGACCCGGCGAGGTCGGTACAAAACAAGAAAAGGGTGAGGGCGTCGTGCCTACGACAGCCCTTCACCCTTTTTTGCTGTTCAGTCGGAGTATGAATGAGCGTCACCACGTCGGGTTTGCAGTCGAAGTCGGGCAATCGCACTACGCGCAGCGTCGTCGAAGTTTTGAGTTCGATGCGTTTCGCCATTTCGTTGCTCGTGATTTTGTCGATCGCCAGCATCATCGGCACCGTCCTCACGCAGGACGATCCGTATCCCAACTACGTCAATCAGTTCGGCCCGTTCTGGGCAGACATCTTCCGTTCGCTGAGTCTGTACACGGTGTACAGCTCGTGGTGGTTCATGCTGATTCTCGGCTTCCTGATGGTGTCGGTGTCGCTGTGCGTGATCCGCAATGCGCCGAAAATGGTCGCCGACGTGAAGAGCTGGAAGGACAAGGTCCGCGAAGGCAGCCTGCGCGCGTTCCATCACAAAGGCGAATTCGCGGTGCATGGCTCCCGCGCGCAGACCACGGCGTTGCTCGCCAGACTCTCGGCGAAGCTCGGCTACAAGTTCGTCACCCGTGAGTCCGATGGCGCGACCTTGATCGCCGCCAAGCGCGGCGCGCTAACCAAGTTCGGGTATATCTCCGCTCACATTGCGATCGTGGTGATCTGCCTCGGCGGCCTGCTCGACAGCAATCTGCCGATCAAGCTGCAAATGTGGCTGTTCGACAAGTCGCCGATCCGTGCCAACACGGTGATCAACGACATCACGCCGGATCATCGTCTGTCGCAGTCCAACCCGACGTTTCGCGGCTATGCATGGGTGCCGGAAGGCCAGCACGTGTCCACGGCGATCCTGAACCAGCCCGACGGCTCGCTGATCCAGGATCTGCCGTTTTCGATCGAACTGAACAAGTTCATCGTCGATTACTACTCGACGGGCATGCCCAAGCTGTTCGCGAGCGACATCGTGGTGGTGGATCACAAGACGGGCGCGCGCGTGCCGGCGCGCGTCGAAGTGAACAAACCGTTCACCTACGACGGCGTGTCGATCTACCAGTCGAGCTTCCAGGACGGCGGCTCGCAGATGCAGATGACCGCCTACCCGATGAGCGGCGCGAGCGCGAAGACCGCGCCGTTCGGTGGCACGATCGGTGGCAATGCGCCGTTGGGCACGGCCACGCCGCTGGCCGACGGCCAGACGGTCGAATTCACCGATTTCCGCGCGATCAACGTCGAAAACATCCAGAACGGCAGCGGCCAGACCGACGCCCGTGGCGTCGCGGCGCACCGCACGCTGAAAGAAGCGTTCGACGAGCGCCTCGGCTCCGGCGCGAAAACCTCGAAGCCGCTCGATCTGCACAACGTCGGCCCGTCGGTGCAATACAAGGTGCGCGACAAGGACGGCCAGGCGCGCGAATACAACAACTACATGCTGCCGGTCGACGTGTCCGGCGAAAAGATGTTCCTCGCCGGCATGCGTGTGAATCCGGACGATCCGTTTCGCTACCTGCGCATTCCCGCCGACAGCGGCGGCACCGTCAAGGAATGGATGAACCTGCGCGCCACGCTCGAGGATCCGGCCATGCGCGCCTCTGCGGCTCACCGTTTCGCGCTGCGCTCGGTGCCCGGCTCGAATGCCGAACTGCAACAACATCTGGAAGAAAGCGCGCTGCGCGTGCTGACCCTTTTTGCGGGCGCGGATAACAGCATCAAGATGCCGAACGGCCAGACGGTCGGCGGCTTCCAGGCCATCGCCGGTTTTATCGACCATTCGGTGCCGAAGGGCGAGCAGGAAAAGGCCGCCGGCCTGCTGCTGCGCATGCTGGAAGGCTCGACGTGGGACCTGTATCAGCTGTCCCGCCAGCAACTCGGCGAGCCCGAGGCGGCGGCCAATGCTGACGCCAGCCGCTTTATCCAGAGCTCGATCAACGCGATATCCGACAGCTTTTTGTATGGATCGCCGGTCTATTTACAGCTCGACTCATTCAAGCAGGTGCAAGCTTCGGTATTTCAGTTGACGCGCGCGCCGGGCAAAAAAGTCGTGTATCTTGGCAGCCTGCTCCTCGTGTTGGGCATCTTTTCGATGTTCTACGTCCGCGAACGGCGCCTCTGGTTCTGGCTCAAAGACACCGAGCACGGCACGAACGTCGTGATGGCAATGTCGAGCGCACGCAAGACGCTCGACTTCGAGAAAGAGTTCGTTCAGACGCGCGACGCGGTAGGCGCCGCGCTGGGCGCCAAACTCGTTGAAGCACCCGACGCCGCCGGCGCCTCCCATAAATCCGGCAACGCCGGCGCGCCGTCCGCAAGCTCACAAGATTCGACCCGGTAAGATCATGGACTTGACTCAGGTTTCCCAATCTCCCTCTTCGCGGCCCCAAAAGGCGCTGGCAGGCGAGTCACTCAACATCGGACAGTACGACGAGCGGCCGTTCCTGAAGCGGCTCGGCATCGTCGACTGGCTGTTTGCCCTCGCGATGGTCGCGGGCGCCGGGTTCGCGCTGTCGCGCTATCACCCGTTCATGAACTACTACGACAAGCTGGTGCTCTGCTGCGCCGTGCCGGTTTTCGTGGTGCTGGGCTGGCGCTGGAAACCAGTGCGTCCGCTAATGGTGAGCATCGCGGCGCTGTCGCTGCTGGCCATCCAGATCTACCACGGCGATCTCAGCCGCGCCGATAACGCCTTCTTCCTCAAGTATTTCCTGTCGAGCCAGTCCGCGATTCTGTGGATGAGCGCGCTCTTCGTGTTCGCCACGGTGTTCTACTGGATCGGCTTGCTGTCGCGTTCACCGACCGGCGCCGCGATCGGCTCGAAAATGACGTGGGCGGCGGTGGTCATGGGCTTTGTCGGCCTGATGGTGCGCTGGTACGAGTCGTACCTGATCGGCGCGGACGTCGGCCATATTCCTATTTCGAACCTTTACGAAGTGTTCGTGCTGTTCAGCCTGATCACCGCGCTCTTCTATCTGTACTACGAGCAGCACTACAACACCCGCGCGCTCGGCGCTTTCGTGCTGCTGGTGATCGGCGCGGCGGTAGGTTTCCTGATGTGGTACTCGGTGGCGCGCGACGCGCAGCAGATCCAGCCGCTGGTTCCCGCGCTGCAAAGCTGGTGGATGAAGATTCACGTGCCGGCGAACTTCATCGGCTATGGCAGCTTCGCGCTGTCGGCCATGGTGGGTGTCGCGTATCTGGCGAAAGAGCGCGGTGTGCTGGCCGATCGCTTGCCGGCGCTCGAAGTGCTCGACGACGTAATGTACAAGTCGATCGCCGTCGGTTTCGCGTTCTTCACGATCGCCACGATTCTCGGCGCGCTGTGGGCTGCCGAAGCCTGGGGCGGCTACTGGAGCTGGGACCCGAAGGAAACGTGGGCGCTGATCGTCTGGCTGAACTATGCGGCGTGGCTGCACATGCGCCTGATGAAGGGTCTGCGCGGCGCGGTCGCGGCATGGTGGGCGCTGACCGGCCTGCTGGTGACGACCTTCGCCTTCCTCGGCGTCAACATGTTCCTGTCGGGCCTGCATAGCTACGGCAAGCTGTAAGATCTGCCGCGCTGAACCGACTCAAAACCGCCGTGTGCTTCGCACCGGCGGTTTTTTTATGGTCGACGGAATATCCGCTGCATCTAAAGTGTTCGCCCTCACAGTACCTACAGATGGCTGGACGGACGAGCGATCATCAATATGGCCCCTTAAGATGCATAGACCGATGGGCCGGCAAGGAGCAGCACGATGTGGATCAAGCGTAGCGACAGAATTCAACTCAGCGGCGACGACATCGCGCGCAGCGAAATCACGCCGCAACGTGTTTTTCAGAACCGGCGGCGCGTGTTGCAGGCGGCCGGCGCGGTGGCGCTCGGCAGTTTGCTCGGGGTGAACGGCGAGGCGCTGGCGGCTTACACGTCGCCGGACCCGAAGGCGCAAAAGCTGGCGGCGAACACCAACGCAAAATTCGTCGCGCTCGACAAGATCACGCCGTACAAGGACATCACCACGTACAACAACTTCTACGAGTTCGGTACCGACAAGGCCGATCCCGCGCACAACGCCGGGACGCTGCGGCCGCATCCGTGGAAGGTGAGCGTCGAGGGCGAGATCAAGAATCCGAAGGTCTACGACATCGACGAATTGCTCAAGCTCGCGCCGCTCGAGGAGCGCGTGTACAGGATGCGCTGCGTTGAAGGGTGGTCGATGGTGATTCCGTGGATCGGCGTGCCGCTCGCAGAGTTGATCAAGCGCGTGCAGCCGACGGGCAATGCCAAGTACGTGCAATTCATCACGCTGGCCGATCCGTCGCAAATGCCCGGACTGTCGACGCCGGTACTCGATTGGCCGTACTCCGAAGGGCTGCGCATGGACGAAGCGATGAATCCGCTGACCTTGCTGACCATGGGCCTCTACGGCCAGGTGCTGCCCAATCAGAACGGCGCGCCGGTGCGCGTCGTGGTGCCGTGGAAATATGGCTTCAAGAGCGCGAAGTCGCTGGTGAAGATCCGCTTCCTCGACAAACAGCCGCCGACCAGTTGGAACTCGTACGCGTCGAGCGAATACGGGTTTTACTCGAACGTGAATCCGAACGTCGATCATCCGCGCTGGAGCCAGGCGACCGAGCGACGCATCGGCGAAGACGGTTTCTTCACGCCCAAGCGCAAGACGTTGATGTTCAACGGCTACGGCGATCAGGTCGCGTCGCTTTATCAGGGCATGGACCTGAAGAAGAATTTTTGAGCGGCGTGAACATGGCTTCCTCCGAGACGCAATCCGCTACGCAGACCGAACGCAAAGCGCCGCGCGCGCAGGCGTCCGCGACAACGACGACGGCGAAGCGGCCCACAACCGGCGCGCGCTGGATCGTGCCGGCCAAGATCGCGGTATTTATCGCGGCGTGGTATCCGCTCGCGCGTATCGTGCTGTTCGGCCTGACCGACCGGCTCGGTGCAAATCCGATCGAGTTCATCACGCGCTCGACGGGTCTCTGGACGCTCATTTTCCTCTGCATCACGCTGGCCGTGACGCCGCTGCGCCGACTCACCGGCGTCGCTGCGTTCGTGCGCTTTCGCCGCATGCTCGGGCTCTATGCGTTCTTCTACGCGACGCTGCATTTCACCACTTACCTGTGGTTCGACAAATGGTTCGACGTCGCCGCGATCATCAAGGACATCGGTAAGCGGCCGTTCATCACGGTGGGCTTCGCGGCGTTCGTGTTGCTGATCGCATTGGCCGTGACATCGCCGCGCGCGATGGTGCGCAAGCTCGGGCGTCGCTGGCAGATGCTGCATCGGTCCATCTATGCGATCGGCGCGCTCGCGATCCTGCACTTCTGGTGGATGAAGGCGGGCAAACACGATCTGATCCTGCCGAAGATTTACGGCGCGGTCATGGTGGCGTTGCTCGGTTGGCGTTTGATCGTCTGGATGCGTGACAGGATGTCGAAGACGCGTTGACCGGCGCCGGCGCGGTTCACGTAAACACAAAAAAGGCGATGCCGCAGTGGCATCGCCTTTTTGACGTTGGCGCAACTCTTGAAGGTTACGCCGGCAGAATCGTTTCGCCCGCAAACAACTGCTTCACCTCTTCGCGTGCGCGAACCACATGCACCTGTGTACCATCAACCATCACCTCGGCCGCGCGCGGACGTGTGTTGTAGTTGGAGCTCATCACGAAGCCGTACGCGCCGGCTGAGCGGATCGCCAGCAGATCGCCCGGTTCGACCGCCAGCAGGCGTTCGCGGCCGAGCCAATCGCCGCTCTCGCACACCGGACCGACTACGTCGTAAACGTGAGCCGGCACGTCGCGCTTCACAACTGGATCGATCGCGTGATACGCCTCATACATGGCGGGGCGCGCGAGATCGGTCATGGCCGCATCGACGATAGCGAAATTCTTTTCCGCGCCCGGCTTCAGAAACTCGACGCGCGTAAGCAGCACGCCCGCGTTGCCGACCAGCGAACGGCCCGGCTCGAAATACACTTCACGATGGCCGTGACCGCGCGCTTCGATCCGATCGAGCACAGTGCGGACGAACTCGCCGATTTCCGGCGGCGTTTCATCGTCGTACGTGATGCCGAGACCGCCGCCCACGTCGATGTGACGAATCTTCACGCCGTCCTGCTCGATCTGTTCGACCAGTTCCAGCACTTTGTCGACCGCGTCGAGATACGGCGCGACTTCGGTGATCTGCGAGCCGATATGGCAGTCGATGCCGACCACCTCGAGATTCGCCATGGCCGCGGCCGCCTGATACGTGGCGCGCGCGTCTTCGAACGCGACGCCGAACTTGTTCGACTTCAGGCCCGTGGAAATATACGGATGCGTCTTCGCGTCAACGTCCGGATTCACGCGCAGCGAGACAGGCGCCTTCTTGCCCATTTCCGCGGCAACCGCATTCAGGCGATCGAGCTCGGGAATCGATTCGACGTTGAAGCATTTCACGCCGGCCGCGAGCGCGTCGCGCATTTCGTCCGCGTTCTTGCCGACGCCGGAAAACACGGTGTTTTCCGCTTTGCCGCCGGCGGCCAGCACACGCGCCAGTTCACCGCCCGAAACGATGTCGAAGCCGGCGCCCAGGCGCGCGAACACGTTCAACACGGCGAGATTGCTATTGGCCTTCACGGCGACGTGCACGCTCGCGCGACGGCCGGCGCAAGCGCCTGCATAGGCGTTCCACGCTTCAGTGAGCGCGGCGCGCGAGTACACGTACAGCGGCGAGCCGAACTGCTTGGCGAGAGAGACGGCGGACACGCCTTCGGCGTGCAGCACGCCGTCGACGTAGTCAAATGCGGATCGAGTCATGCGAAAGTCTTATTGAACAGGTGTGGCGGCGGAAGCAGGCAGCGGAGCCGCCGTAGCGGATGCGGCGGAGGCGGGCGGCGCGGCGAGTTCGTTTTCCGGCGCCAACGAAAGCGGTGTGCCGGAGGTATCCGGGACGGTGCTCATATCACTGGATGTAGCCGACGCGGGTTGCGCGACGTCCGGCGTTTGCGTGCGATCGATCGGCTTGGCCGGTAGCGGCGGTACGTTGGGCAAATAGAGCGAACCGCGTTGTCCGCAGCCGGCAAGTGCACAACCTGCGAGAATGGCTAAAACCGCTACAATCGCGCGGCCGGGCGCCGCCGCGCGCATCCGAGATACGACTCGCATGACTGTCCCTGAATAAATAATCGATGGAGTTTAGCATGTCCGATAGTGAATACCTGACCCGCGCGGAAGCCGCGCTAGCCGCCATCGAACGCGCGCTCGACGACACGGATGCCGACATCGAACTGGAGCGCAGCGGCAACGTCCTGACCCTCGAATTCGAGAACCGCTCGAAGATCATCGTCAATCTTCAGCCGCCCATGAGCGAGATCTGGATCGCCGCGAAAGCGGGCGGTTTCCACTTCCGTTTCGTCGATGGCGAATGGCGCGATACGCGCGGCGGCACGGAGTTTTTCGCCGCGCTGTCGGAGTACGCGACGCAGCAGGCCGGCGAGCCGGTTCACTTCGAAGCGTAAGAGCCGCCGATCGGGCGAGCGTCGCCAACGTGGCCGAATCGATTCGCCCTGAACGCACGAAGCAAAATGGCCACGCATTTAGCGCGGCCATTTTGCTTTTCTGCTGGACTGTGTGAACGTGTCCGTCAGTGTCCGCGGAACAGATTCATGATGTCCTGTTTCTCCTGTTCGCCGACCTGCTCAGGCGCGGCCGCCGACGCTGCACTCGACTCGGCGTCCAGTGAAGCCTGACTGACGCCGACCGTTGCGATGAAACCATGCCCGGGCGTGAAGTCATTGAAATAAAGCTCTGAGCCGATTTCCGTGACGTCGTCGGGCATCGGCATCTTGTACTCCGGCACGCCCTTCAGCGCGCGACCCATGTATTCGACCCATACGGGCAACGCGAGGCCGCCACCGGTTTCCTTGTCGCCGAGACTGCGCGGGTTGTCGTAGCCGATCCACGCGATGGCGGTGAGCGTGTGCTGATAACCGGCGAACCACGCGTCGCGCGAATCGTTGGTCGTGCCCGTCTTGCCGCCAAGGTCGGTGCGTTTCAGTACATTGGTTTTCGCACCCGTGCCGCGTTGCGCGACGCTTTGCAGCAGGCTGTTCATCACATACGCATTGCGCGGCTCGATTGCGTGCGGCGCGCTTTGCGCGGCCACCAGCGGTTGCGCATGCGCGACCACCATGCCGCGCTGATCCGTGACTTCGGCGATCAGATATGGGTTGATCCGATAGCCGCCATTGGCGAACACCGAGAACGCGCCCGCCATCTGCAGCGGAGTGACGAGACCGGCACCCAGCGCCATCGGCAGATAAGCCGGGTGACGATCCGCGTCGAAGCCGAAACGCGTGATGTACTGCTGCGCGTACTTCGTGCCGATCTGGTTCAGGATACGAATCGACACTAGGTTCTTCGAGCGCTGCAACGCGGTGCGCATGGTCATCGGGCCGTCGAAGCCGCCGCCGTAGTTCTTCGGCTCCCACGCCTGGCCGCCGGTCTCAGCCGCGCTGAAGAAGAGCGGTGCATCGTTGATCACGGTTGCCGGTCCGAGTCCCTTTTCGAGCGACGCCGAATAGATGAACGGCTTGAAGCTCGACCCCGGCTGACGCCACGCCTGAGTCACGTGATTGAACTTGTTCTTGTTGAAATCGAAACCGCCGACCAGCGCGCGGATCGCGCCATCTTGCGGGATCACCGAGACGAACGCGCCTTCCACTTGCGGCAATTGCGTGATCGACCAGTTGCCGTCGTCGTTCTTGACGAGCCGGATGATCGCGCCGGGCCGCACGCGTTGATTCGGCTGCGCGCGCGGACCGAGCGCGAACTGCGCAAAGCGCAGGCCGTCACCTTGGATCGTCGCGACATTGCCGTCGATGAACGCAGCCTGCACCTGCTTCGGACTCGCCGCGGTGACTACCGCGGCAATGATCTCGCCGTTGTCCGGGTGTTCGAGCAGCGCGTCGTCGATGGCCTGTTCGCGGTCGTCGGCGTCGGACGGCAGATCGATGAACGCCTCCGGACCGCGATAACCGTGACGCCGTTCGTAGTCCATCAGACCTTTGCGCAGCGCCCGGTAAGCGACGTCCTGGTCGGCAGAATCGATCGTGGTCACCACGTTCAGGCCGCGCGTATAGGCTTCCTCGCGATACTGCGCGTACATCATCTGACGTACCATTTCCGCGACGTATTCCGCGTGCACGCTGAATTCCTTGCCCGCGCCCTTGACCACGAGCGGCTGTTTGCTCGCTTCGTCGTATTGTTCCTGCGTGATGTAGTGCAACTCGTACATGCGCTGCAGGATGTACTCCTGACGCACCTTCGCACGCTTCGGATTGACGACCGGGTTATACGCGGATGGCGCCTTTGGCAAGCCGGCCAGCATGGCCGATTCCGCCAGCGTCAGATCCTTCAGATCCTTGCCGAAGTACACGCGCGCTGCGCTCGCGAAACCGTAGGCGCGCTGACCGAGATAGATCTGATTCATGTACACCTCGAGAATCTGATCCTTGGACAGCTTCGACTCGATCTTGTACGCCAGCAGCATCTCGTAGATCTTGCGCGTGTAGGTCTTTTCGCTGGAGAGGAAGAAGTTGCGCGCCACCTGCATGGTGATCGTGCTCGCGCCTTGCGTGGCGTGGCCATTGGTGAGCGCGACGAAGCCCGCGCGCGCGATGCCCATGAGGTCTACGCCGCCGTGATCGTAGAAGCGTGCGTCTTCGATGGCGAGGATGGCCTTCTTCAGACTATCGGGCACATCCTGAATATGGACGATGTCGCGCCGTTCCTCGCCAAATTCGCCGATCAGCACATGGTCGGCCGTGTAGATGCGCAGCGGCACCTTCGGCCGATAGTCGGTCAGCGCATCGAGCGACGGCAGATTGGGCGTGGCGACGACGAGCGCATAGCCGAGCACCAGCAGCACGCACAGAACGCCTGCGACGATCAGACCCACGAAGCCCAGGATGAGTTTCAGCCACAACGGGCGTTTGCGCTTCTTTGGCGCGGGCGGCGGGGACGTAGGAGACGTGGATTGCATATAGGCACCGAAAAACAGTCCCGCGATTATAGCCGCCTCGCTTTTCAGCTTTCGGCATGCTTACTGACACTTCTTGACAAGTCTGCGCGCCGCGCGGGAATGACTTCACTGTAGTCCCTTTGATGGCGTACAGGACGTGCGTCGCTCAACGTTAGCCATTTGGCTGAGTGTCGCGCGGCGGCGCGGCTACGCACAATTCTTCCTCATCACTCGCGTTCGAATGGTTCGTCGCGTGAGTCAGAGGGAGGGCGTCATGGCGTTGAAAAGATCTTGGCTTCAGGCAGTGCAACCCGGTGCGCAGCGTTTTGCTGCGGGGATCGATGTTGGCTCGCAGGCCGTGCGTCTGGTCGTGCTGAGTCAGCGCGTGCGCTCACCTGGCGCGCTGCATATCGAATACGCGAGCACCGTCCCGCTTGTCGCCGGTGCAATGGCCGGCAGCGAGATCGCCGACCGGCACGCGGTCGCGCGTGCGTTGCGCGACGCGTTTGCCGGTCTGCCGCGCGCATGCGCGACGCACGCCTTGCGGTGCGCGATGGCGCTGCCCGCATCGGCCACCATGACCACCACCGTGCCGCTCACGCGGCTTGCCGCGCAGAGCGGTTGTTCGGAAGACGGCGGGCATCAACTGGCTGAGCTGGAGCCGGCGGTGATGAGCGAAGTCGAGCGCATTGCCGGCCTTGAGCGGCATGCTCTCGCTGTCGACTGGTATCTCGACGAAGCGTATTCGCCAGTCCGCTCCGTGACCATCGCCGCCACCGCGCGACAACATCTCGAAGCGCGAATCGAATGCGCGGCGATTGCCGGCATCTCGCTCACGGCCATCGACGGCGAGCCGCATGCGGCGTTGCGCGCCATGCGCTACGCGGCGAGTTACGAACTCGATCCGCACGAGCCGTATGTCGCGTTGTGGATCGGCACGGACGGCGTGTACGGCTGGCGGATCGTGGACGACATCGTCGCCCGCGAAATGCGCTACCCGGCGCCGGAGCACACCGATCTCGCCGATGCGTTGCGCGACCTGGCACACGGCCCGGAACTCGACTGCGCGTTGTTGAGCGGCGAGGTCGATCTGCTCGACGGCGTGGGTTTCTCGACTGCGGATATCGCGGACGTATTGGGCTGCACGGTCCTGCCGTTCGAATGCGCGGCGCTCGGCGGCCTCGTTCGACCGTTGGACGATTCGCTGTTGCACGAGCCGTCCGGCGCGGTCGCGTTCGGGCTTGCGTTGCGCGGGGTGCTCGAATGACCGGCGGCCTGTTGCACGCGGCGACTTCGAACAGGCGAGCGCCGGAACGCAGCACGCGCTTCGCGCGATCCTGGCTTGGCGGTTTCAATCTACTGCCATACCGGCAACGCAATGCGCGGCTCGCGCGCCGACGACGCGTGCTCGAATGGATTGGCGCGGTCTGCGCCGGTTTTGCCGCTGTCTTCGTATTGGCCGGCTGGCAGGCAATCGAGAGGGCGCGGTTCGATGCGCAGCGCGTGTCGGTCGAACACACGCTCACGCAACTATCGGCGCCGCTCGCCGAGCACGCCACATTGCTGCGCGCGCAAGACGAACAGCGGCGGAACATCGCACGCGCAAAAAGCCTGTCGGAACCGCTCACGCATCTACGCGATCTGCTCGACGCGCTGAGTTTCGAACCGGGCGACGGCGTGGTGTTGCAGCAGTTGCGCCAGCGTGAGGACGAGACCGAGTTGCTGGCGACGTCGCGTGGACATCTCGCTTCGGCCGACTGGCTCAAGCGCTTGAGTGCGATCCGTGGCGTGAAGGGGGCGGAAGTGAGCGACCTGCATCGATCGGTCCCACGCGGCGGTGCGGCTGCGCAGGCGAGCGTTGCCGGTCCGATCGAATTCGGCGCGCATCTGCGTTGGAACGAGCCGGTGCAAAAAACGGCTCGCCCGGCTGGGTCCGCGGCGCAGCACCCTGTGAAACCTGAACAATCAAGAGGTGCGAAATGAGTACGACTTTTGTCGAGTTCGGCGGCGCGGCAAACGCGCGGCTTTTTCTTTCCCATTGGATGAAGCGCGTGCGCTTGCCGCTCGATGCATGGAGCCTGCGCCGCCGCTGGGCGGTCGCCTTGTTGATTGCCATAGTGGTGTTCGGTTTGGGCGCGCACGGCTGGGTGGTGGCCGATCTCGGTGGCGTCGAAGCGAGCCGGGCGGCGTTGGAGGCCAGTCGCTTGCGTCTCGCGAACGCGCGGCACGCGCTTGCGCAATTGCCTGCGCTGCGCCGCGAAGCTGCCGCCATGTCCGTTGCTGCTTCGACTGCACGTTCATCCGGGCCGTGGAGTTCCGCCGACGACGTCCGCATTGTCTCCGAACTGGCTGCGCAAAATAGCGTCGCGTTGCTGGCGGTGGAACCCGGCGCGGTCAGCGGCGCGGGCGTTGAAAGCATGCGTCCGCTGCAACTGACCGCGCGCACGGACTTCGTTCACCTGATGGCATTTCTGCGCGGGCTGTCCGATCTGCCGGTGCTGATCGTGCCTGTCGATGTGACCGTCAAGCGGGATGCCGCGGCGTTGTCGGTGAGCGTCGCGCTGCATGTGTTCGACGCGCTGCGGCCGGCGTCATCGGCAAACTCAGTGGAGGCATTCGACGACGACAGCCTCGATTCGGATGACGATGAAGAGGTCGTCTTCTTCGATCCGTTTGCACAGTTGCAGATGCAGGCTGCCGGCGAACTACCCGATGTCTCGCCACTGCGTCTGGTCGGATTGCTGAGCGATCGCACGCGTGGATTGGCCGTGTTCGATACACCGGACGGCGTGACGACCGTCGAGGCCGGAGAGCGGATCGGTGCCGAGCGTGTCACGAAGCTGGACGCGTCCGGCATTACGCTCGCGAAGGACGGCGCGACGCGTACGCTAGCGCTGACGGAGGCTTCCTGATGAGACTGGCGAAGCCATTTCCCTTTGCATTGTCGAGTTCCGATACGCGTGCGTCGCCTCGCCTGAAAGTGTGTCTCGGCCTGTATCTCAGCGCGGCGCTGGGCGCCGGCGTCACGCAGGCGTCGACTCCACCGCTGCCGCCGCTGCCTGGCTACATGCCTCTCGACGACGCGGTATCGCCACGCGATGCTCCGTACAGCGGCACACCGCCGCTGCCACGCGACGTTTCCGCCGAGGTGCCCAATCCGTTTCGTCAGGATTCCGCAGACGATCCAGACGCACCGCGTATGAGCGCGACAGCGGCCAATACTCGTACGGACGAGCCTGCCGCCGACGACGCCGACGGCTTACTGCCGTCGCAGTCGCGAAGGCAATCCGCCGCTCCAATTCTCGCCGACGCCGACGCAGACGGTTCCGTGCCGCTGCGAAGGCAATCCGCCGCTTCGACTCGTGAAGATGCCGCTAGCGGTCCAGCGCTCGAAGGTCCGCCGGTGCCGCTGCCGCCGCTCGCGCGTCTGAGCAACGCGCCACGCAGCGCCGCCGACGCAGCCCTCGCCCCTGACGACAAACCGATCTCGCTGAATTTCCAGCGTGCCGAACTCGGTGCCGTCCTGAATGCGTTCGCCAGATTCACCGGGCTGAACATCGTCGCGAGCGAGAGAGTGCGCGGCGCGGTCTCGTTACGGCTCGACAAGGTGCCGTGGCGCACCGCGTTCGACACCTTGCTCGACGTCAACGGCCTCGCGATGGAGCGCCACGGCAACGTGATCTGGGTCGCGCCGATCGCGGATCTGGCCGCGCGCGAGCGGCAGCGCTTCGAAGCGCATGCCCGGGCCGCCGATCTCGAACCGCTCGCGAGCCGCACGTTCGAACTGCATTACGCGCACGCCGAGGACGTCAGGCGTCTGCTCACCGGTTCGGGCGCCCAGCGCGTACTGTCCAAGCGCGGTGCCGCGACTGCCGATCCGCGCACCAATCTGCTGTTCGTGACCGATCTCGAAGGGCGCCTCGCGCAGATTGCGGCCCTGCTAGCTTCCGTCGACCGGCCGACGCGCCAGGTGTTGATCGAAGCGCGTATCGTCGAGGGCGAACATGGTTTTTCGCGCAATCTCGGCGTGAAGCTCTCCATGGCGGCCACGAACGCCGATGGCACCGCGAAAGGCTTGACCGACGCCGGCTATGATCTGTCGGCCCGCCCGATTTCCGGCTTCGACGCCGCGACCGCCGGCCTGACCTTGTTCGCCGCCGGCGCGACGCGGCTGCTGAACATCGAACTGAGCGCGCTGGAAGCGCAGGGGCGCGGCGAAATCGTCTCGAGCCCGCGCGTGGTTACGGCCGACCGGATGAAAGCGGTCGTCGAGCAGGGCACCGAGCTGCCGTATCAGGCGAAAGTGGGGCAGGGCGTGTCGGGCGTGCAGTTTCGCCGCGCCACGCTCAAACTGGAGGTCGAGCCGCAAATCATGCCGGACGGCCGGGTGGTGCTGGACCTCGACGTCGCCAAGGACAGCGTCGGCGAACAGACCGACGCCGGGCCCGCGATCAACACAAAGCACGTGCAAACGCGCGTCGAGGTCGAGGATGGTGGTACGGTGTCGATCGGCGGAATTTATGCGACCGACGACCGGGACGATGTGACGCGGGTCCCGGTCCTGGGCAAAATACCGGTTTTGGGTGCGCTTTTCCGCCATCGGGCTCATCGCGACCAGCGCAGCGAACTGGCTGTTTTCATCACGCCGCGCGTCGTTCAGACAAATTAGGGGCCCGCTGCCGCCGCTTGCGAGTGAACGCCGGACCGCCCCAAGGATTTCCGCTCCGCCGGAAGCCCTCTTAGGAGGCCTGGCGCGAAGCGACAGGGCTGAGGGCACTCTCAAGCGGGGCGCAGGCTCGACAAGGCGGGCGCTTTGCCAGTAAGCTGCGGCACGAACCAAACCGGATTAGCCAGAGGACACCGTTGCAAGCGCGGGACGCACACGCCAATGTATTTTTCGTAGGGCTCATGGGGGCAGGGAAAACCACCGTGGGCCGGGCCATTGCGCGCCGTCTCGATCGCCCGTTCTTCGATTCCGACCATGAAATCGAAGCGCGCACGGGCGCGCGCATCCCGGTGATCTTCGAGCTGGAGGGAGAAGCGGGCTTCCGCGAGCGCGAAGCCAGTGTGATTTCCGACCTGACCGGGCGCGACAATATCGTGCTTGCGACCGGCGGAGGCGCGATTCTGCGGCCGGAAAACCGCGAAGCCTTGCAGAATCGCGGCGTGGTGATCTATCTGCGCGCCAATCCGCACGACCTGTGGCTGCGCACCCGGCGCGACAAAAATCGCCCGCTGTTGCAGACGGAAGACCCCAAAGCGCGTCTCGAAGCACTCTATGAAGTGCGCGACCCGCTATACCGGGAATGCGCGCATTTCGTGATCGAAACCGGCCGGCCTTCGGTCAACGGACTCGTCAACATGGTTCTGATGCAGCTCGAGATGGCCGGCGTCGCCAAACATCCTGCGTCATAATGGACCGTATGAATACCGTCAACGTCGAACTGGGCGAGCGCGCCTACCCCATCCATATCGGTGCCGACCTGATCGGCCAGACCGCGCTGTTCGCGCCGCATATCGCCGGCAGCTCGGTCACCATCGTCACCAATGCCACCGTCGATCCGCTGTACGGCGACAAGCTGCGCGCCGCGCTGGCGCCGCTCGGCAAGCAGGTGTCCACAGTCGTATTGCCGGATGGCGAGGCGTACAAGAACCTCGAAACCCTGAACCTGATTTTCGACGCGCTGCTCGGCGGCCGCGCCGATCGCAAGACCACGCTAATCGCGTTGGGCGGCGGCGTGATCGGCGACATGACGGGTTTTGCGGCCGCCTGCTACATGCGTGGTGTGCCGTTCATTCAGGTGCCGACCACGTTGCTGTCGCAGGTCGATTCGTCGGTGGGCGGCAAGACGGGCATCAATCACCCGCTTGGCAAGAACATGATCGGCGCGTTCTATCAGCCGCAGGCCGTGATCGCCGACATCGGCGCGCTGCGCACGCTGCCGGCCCGTGAACTGGCGGCGGGCATCGCCGAAGTGATCAAGACCGGCGCCATCGCCGACGCGGGTTTCTTCCGCTGGATCGAAGCCAATATCGAGGCGTTGAATCGCTGCGAACCCGAAGCACTGGCCGAGGCGGTCAAGCGGTCGTGCGAAATCAAGGCGTCGGTGGTCGCGCAGGACGAGCGCGAAGGCGGACTGCGCGCCATCCTCAATTTCGGCCACACCTTCGGTCATGCGATCGAAGCCGGCCTCGGCTACGGCGAGTGGCTGCACGGCGAGGCAGTGGGCTGCGGGATGGTGATGGCGGCGGATCTGTCCGTGCGCCTCGGCTATCTCGACGAAGCCGCCCGCAAGCGTCTGGTCGACGTGATCGTCGCCGCGCACTTACCGACCCGTGCGCCCGCGCTCGGCGACGCGCGCTATGTCGAACTCATGCGGGTCGACAAGAAGGCGGAAGCCGGCGCGATCAAATTCATTCTGCTGAAGCGTTTCGGTGAGACGCTGATCACCCAGGCGCCCGACGCCGAGGTGCACGCCACGCTGGCCGCCGCCGTCTGAGTCTCGAGGGGCATCCAGCAACGCAGCACGCACTCGCGTCACGAGGCGCCGCCCATGTTTCGGAGAACCCGGTGACTGACAGGCGCAGCGACGATGTAAAGCATGAACCGGCGGCAGGCATGGCGACGATAGGCGTGCCTTCGCAGGAAGCACTCGAAGCGCACCTCGCGCCGTACGCGGCGCATTCCGCGCAGTCGCGCGGTCGCCGCTATCCGGAAGCCGCTCCCAGCGCGCGCACTGAATTCCAGCGCGACCGTGACCGCATCGTCCATTCGACGGCATTCCGCCGGCTCGAGTACAAAACTCAGGTGTTCGTGAACCACGAGGGCGACCTGTTTCGCACACGTCTGACTCACAGCCTGGAAGTCGCGCAGATCGCGCGGTCGGTCGCGCGCAATCTAAGGGTGAACGAAGACCTGGTCGAAGCCATCTCCCTCGCCCACGACTTGGGTCATACGCCGTTCGGCCATGCCGGACAGGACGCGCTCAACGAATGCATGCGCGAGCATGGTGGCTTCGAGCACAATTTGCAGAGCCTGGCGGTCGTCGACGATCTGGAGGAACACTACGGTGCGTTCAACGGCCTGAACCTCTGTTTCGAAACGCGTGAGGGGATTCTGAAGCACTGCTCGCGCGAGAACGCGCGGCGGCTCGGCGCATTGGGCGAGCGCTTTCTGGAAGGACGGCAACCGTCCATCGAGGCGCAGATCGCGAATGTTGCCGACGAGATTGCGTACAACAACCACGACGTCGACGATGGTTTGCGCTCTGGCCTCCTCACCGTCGAGCAACTCGCCGAAGTGGAGTTGTGGCAGCTGCACTATGAAACGGCGCGCAGCGATTTTCCGCAGATTGAAGGGCGCAGGCTTATTCACGAAACGGTGCGCCGCATCATCAATACACTGATCGTCGATCTGATCGATACGACCAAGCTGAATCTGGACCGGCACGCGCCGGCGTCGCTCGACGCCGTGCGTTCATCACCCGCGCTCGTCGCGCATAGCGACGCGATTGCCGCGCAGGCTGCGGCGCTGAAGCGCTTTCTGTTCAAGAACCTGTATCGCCATTACCGCGTGATGCGCATGGCCAACAAGGCACGCCGTGTCGTCGCCGGTTTGTTCGACGCGTTCACGGACGATCCGCGGCTGCTGCCGCCGAGCTACCAGTCGACCGACGCGACGCAGCAACCGCGTCTTATCGCCCACTACATCGCGGGCATGACGGATCGCTACGCGGTCAAGGAATACCAGCGGCTATTCGTGATCGACGACAACTGAGCCGCGCGGCCCGAGGCTGCGCAATCTGAATGCGTTCGAAGGGGAGGACCGGCACCGGTCCCCAACGCCGTTTCAACACATTCGCAGCCGCCCGCCCGAGAGCGGGGGCCGCTTGTCGTGATTCAGCCAGCGCTTTAACGCAGCCGCGATGCGAACAACGCGCCCGCAATCAGCGCGACGCCGCCGACGATCGCAATCGTCTGCCACGGATTTTCATGTACGTAGTCGTCGGCATCGGCGACCGCCACTTGGGCGCGTTCGCGCACGGCTTCGCGCGTATCGTTCAAGCGGGCGCGCGCGACCTCGAGTTGTTTGCGAAGTTTGCTGCGCAACGCTACCGCGTCGGCCTGGGTGCCGTCCGCCAGCGTGGATTCGAGTTCCGACATTAGCGTGCGCAGTTCGCCGGCGATATCTTCGGCCGCGTGGCGGCTGTGGCGAGCGATACGCCGCGCACGGCGGCTGGTGCTGGTCCAGGATTCGCCGAGGGCGTCTCGCGTATTCGGAAGTGCAGTCATGGTCGCTCCGTCGATGAGGTGAAAAAGGGTCCCACGCGTTGTCATGAAGACGCAGTGTCACGTCGCGACGCGGGAAACACCTGCGAACGCAACTTCGGTGCCAAACCCCGCAGGCCCACCGGTCGTGGCCCGAAGGCAGATTCGTCGGCAGATATTGCACTGGCTGGCGCGGTTCCGGGTCAAATTTACAAACGCCGACAGGCGGTCGGCGCGTGGCTTCCATGAGCGCCGAACCGGCCTCCATGAAGCGAGCAAAAAATAAAAACGCCGCCATTGGATGTATGACGGCGTTGTCCAAGCCACGAAAATTCGACTACCCTACCTCAACGGCCCCTAATTTTTTTCGAAGCGTTAGAAACGGTAACCGATGTTGACGTAGGAAACGATCGGGTTCAGCTTGATCTTGGTTTGCGACTGCACGTTCAGCGTGCCGACCGGCGTGTTCGCAGCGGTGTTCAGCTTGGCGGTCGTGCTGAGCGGCAGGTACGAAATCGAGACGCCCGCGAACCAGTGCTGGTTGAACGCATAAGTGAAGCCGGCATTAAACACCGGCTCCCACGAACTATCCGTAGTGACGGTGGTCGGACCATGCAGAACATTTGCCTCGAATGCGCTGTTGGTGATCTTTTCGTCGGTGAACCAGATGCGGCTCACGCCAATGCCGAGATACGGGCGGAACGTGGCAGTCGGGGCATTGAAGTAGTACTTGAACAGCAGAGTCGGGCTCCACTGTTTTGCCTGGCCCAGCTTGCCGAACTGGGCGAGACTGCCCGAACCTTCCAGGTCGAACGAAGGCGGAACGCCAATGACGAACTCGGCTGCGATGTGATCGGTAACGAAGTAGCCGGCAGTGAAACCGATGGTGTCGGCTGAACTAAGTGTTGCACCGGTGTTGGCTTCGGTGATGTTGGTCGGGCTGCCGCCGATGCTCGTCACTGTCAACGGTTGGCTGCTCGATTGAGGCGCTAGATGGAACCAACCCGATGTGACGAAAAAGCTACCGGCCGATTGCGCATGCGCTGCCGTTGTCATGCAGGCTAGCGCCGCGATCCCCGTTACGGCCTGTTTTAATTTCATATGTGCTCCTCCAAAAAAGGCCCGCTCATTATGACTACAACGTTTGAAACAAACCATACGCGGCAGTTAGAGCTTTCTCCCTAAGCTCCGCGTGGTTTCTGGCTCTGCCGCATGGCGCCGAACCTTGAGCGCATGCGGTTCTTCGGACCTTCGGGTATGTACCAACGCGACTATCGGATACTCCAGCATGGCACGGCTTGCACGTCTCTATGTCCCTGACCAGCCGCAGCACGTCATCCTCCGCGGGCTCGATCAGCAGCCCGCCTTCGTCGACGACCAGGACTACGAGCTCTTCATCGATTGTTTGAAAGCGGCTTCGCGCGATCACCATCTATCCATCCACGCGTATGCGCTGATGCCGGGCGCGGTGCAACTGCTCGTCACGCCGACCGAGGAGTCGAGTCTGCCGAAGGCGATGCAGGCGGTCGGGCGCCGTTACGTGGCGCACTTTAACAGGCGCTACGCGCGCCGTGGCACATTGTGGGAAGGGCGCTACAGGGCCACGGTGATCGAAGGTGAGCGCTACTTTCTGCTAGCGAGCCGCGTCGTCGAGATGTGTCCGGTGCGCGCGGGGCTCGTGAGCGCGCCGGAAGACTATCGCTGGTCGAGCTACCGCCATCACATCGGCCTGACGCTCGACAGCCTGATTACCGACCATCCGCTGTACTGGTCGCTTGGCAATACGCCGTTCGAACGCCAGCGTGCTTACCGCGAACTGTGCGAGCAGCCGCTGGACGAACGCGAAGCCAGTCAGCTTCAGCAGGCCACCTTGAAGGGCTGGGTTTTGGGCAGCGATACGTACCGCGAATGGGCGGCGCGGGCTGCCAACCGGCGTGTATCGCCCCTGCCACGCGGACGGCCGCGCAAGGTGCGCGAGACGCCGCAGCAGCAATAAAGCGTTTCGCATCAAAGGGCTGCATCGAAACGGCATCTTCGCATGCCGTTTTCTTTTGCCCCATTTTGATGTGGCACCAATAAAAATAGGGTGCAATGCACCAACTTGATAATTGGGGTTCAATGAGCATGTTTTATTTGCTATTCCATTGATTCGTCGCGTATATTCCGAATTCCGGCGCTTTTTGACGCGCGTAGCATCGAGCGTTCAGCGCGCCGTCGCGGTTGTGAATCGCACTGCGGCAATAGAAAAACGGTTTAACGGCCTGTCCGGCCCCTCACAGACGGTGTCCCCATGAACGACCACCAGCAACCGACTCACCCGGTTCCCGCCGCGCAAGGTCTGTACGACCCGCAAAACGAGCACGACGCCTGTGGCGTCGGCTTCGTCGCTCACATCAAGGGCAAGAAAAGCCACGAGATCATCGAGCAGGGCCTGAAGATTCTCGAGAACCTCGACCACCGGGGCGCCGTCGGCGCCGATCCGCTGATGGGCGACGGCGCGGGCATCCTGATCCAGATTCCGGACGGCTTCTATCGCGAGGAAATGGCCAAGCAGGGCGTAGTGCTGCCGCCGCACGGCGAATACGGCGTCGGCATGGTCTTCCTGCCAAAGGAACACGCGTCGCGTCTCGCCTGCGAGCAGGAACTGGAACGCACGGTGAAGGCCGAAGGCCAGGTCGTGCTCGGCTGGCGCGACGTGCCGGTCGACCACACCATGCCGATTTCGCCCACCGTCAAGGCGAGCGAGCCGCTGATCCGCCAGATCTTCATCGGCCGCGGCAAGGACATCATGGTGACGGACGCGCTCGAGCGGAAGCTGTACATCATCCGCAAGACCGCGAGCCACCGCATTCAGGCGCTCAAGCTCAAGCACGGCAAGGAATACTTTGTGCCGTCGTGCTCGGCGCGCACGGTCGTCTACAAGGGCCTGCTGCTGGCCGGCCAGGTCGGCGTGTATTACCGCGACCTGCAGGACGAGCGCACGGTGTCGGCGCTGGCGCTGGTGCACCAACGCTTCTCGACCAACACGTTCCCGGCGTGGGAACTGGCTCACCCGTACCGCATGATCGCCCACAACGGCGAAATCAACACGGTGAAGGGCAACGTCAACTGGCTGAACGCGCGTACCGGCGCGATCGCGTCGCACGTGCTCGGCGACGATCTGCCGAAGCTCTGGCCGCTGATCTATCCGGGCCAATCGGACACCGCCTCGTTCGACAACTGTCTCGAACTGCTGGTGATGGCCGGCTACCCGCTCGTCCACGCCATGATGATGATGATCCCGGAAGCCTGGGAACAGCACACGCTGATGGACGACAACCGCCGCGCGTTCTACGAATACCACGCCGCGATGATGGAGCCGTGGGACGGCCCCGCTGCGATCGCCTTCACCGACGGCCGCCAGATCGGCGCGACGCTCGACCGTAACGGCCTGCGTCCGGCGCGCTACATCGTCACGGATGATGATCTCGTCATCATGGCGTCGGAAGCCGGCACGCTGCCTATCCCTGAGTCGAAGATCGTCAAGAAGTGGCGTCTGCAGCCGGGCAAGATGTTCCTGATCGACATGGAGCACGGCCGCATCATCGACGACAAGGAACTGAAGGACAACCTCGCGAACGCCAAGCCGTACAAGAGCTGGATCGACGCCGTGCGCATCAAGCTCGACGAAATCGAGCCGAAGGCCGAAGACGTCGTGACGGAACGCCGCGAAGCCGCCGCTTTGCTGGATCGCCAGCAGGCCTTCGGCTACACGCAGGAAGACCTCAAGTTCCTGATGGCGCCGATGGCGCAAGCCGGCGAAGAAGCCGTCGGCTCGATGGGCAACGACTCGCCGCTGGCGGTCATGTCCAACAAGAACAAGACGCTGTATCACTACTTCAAGCAGCTGTTCGCGCAAGTGACGAACCCGCCGATCGACCCGATCCGTGAAAACATGGTGATGTCGCTGGTGTCGTTCGTCGGTCCGAAGCCGAACCTGCTGGACACGAACAACATCAACCCGCCGATGCGTCTCGAAGTGTCGCAGCCGGTGCTCGACTTCAAGGACATCGCGAAGATCCGCGCGATCGATCAGTACACGGGCGGCAAGTTCAGTTCGTACGAGCTGAACATCTGCTATCCGGTGGCGTGGGGCAAGGAAGGCATCGAAGCGCGCCTCGCCTCGCTGTGCGCGGAAGCCGTGGATGCCGTCAAGTCCGGCTACAACATGCTGATCGTGTCGGACCGCAAGACCGACCGCGACAACGTCGCGATTCCGGCGCTGCTCGCTACCGCCGCGATCCACACGCATCTCGTGCAGCATGGTCTGCGCACGAGCGCGGGCCTGGTCGTGGAAACCGGCTCGGCGCGTGAAACGCACCACTTCGCGCTGCTCGCAGGCTACGGCGCGGAGGCCGTTCACCCGTACCTCGCGATGGAAACGCTCGGCCAGCTCGCAGCCGGCCTGAAGGGCGACCTGTCGGCGGAAAAAGCGGTCTACAACTTCACCAAGGCTGTCGGCAAGGGCCTGATGAAGGTCATGTCGAAGATGGGCATTTCGACGTACATGTCGTACACCGGCGCGCAAATTTTCGAAGCGGTCGGTCTGGCTGAAGACCTGGTGGTGAAGTACTTCAAGGGCACGTCGTCGAAGGTCGGCGGCATCGGCCTGTTCGACGTCGCGGAAGAAGCGATCCGTCTGCATCGCGACGCGTTCGGCGACAACCCGGTGCTCGCCAACATGCTCGACGCGGGCGGCGAATACGCTTACCGCGTGCGCGGCGAGGAACACATGTGGACGCCGGATGCGATCGCCAAGCTGCAGCACTCGGCGCGTAGCAACTCGTATCAGACGTACAAGGAATACGCGCATCTGATCAACGATCAGACCAAGCGTCACATGACGTTCCGCGGCCTGTTCGAATTCAAGTTCGATCCGACCAAGGCGATCCCGCTCGACGAAGTCGAATCGGCGAAGGACATCGTCAAGCGTTTCGCCACCGGCGCGATGTCGCTGGGCTCGATCTCGACTGAAGCGCACGCCACGCTGGCGGTCGCGATGAACCGCATCGGCGGCAAGTCGAACACCGGCGAAGGCGGCGAGGACGTGAACCGTTACCGCAACGAACTGCGCGGCATTCCGATCAAGAACGGCGACACCATGAAGTCGGTGATCGGCGACGAAGTGATCGTCGACATTCCGTTGAAGGACGGCGATTCGTTGCGCTCGAAGATCAAGCAGGTGGCGTCGGGCCGTTTCGGCGTGACGGCGGAATATCTCGCGTCCGCTGATCAGATCCAGATCAAGATGGCGCAGGGCGCGAAGCCGGGCGAAGGCGGTCAGTTGCCGGGTCACAAGGTGTCGGACTACATCGGCAAGCTGCGTTACTCCGTGCCGGGCGTCGGCCTGATTTCGCCGCCGCCGCACCACGACATCTACTCGATCGAAGATCTGGCGCAGCTGATCCACGATCTGAAGAACGCCAACTCGGCGGCCAGCATCTCGGTGAAGCTGGTGTCGGAATCGGGCGTCGGTACGGTTGCCGCAGGTGTCGCCAAGGCGAAGGCCGATCACGTCGTGATCGCCGGCCATGACGGTGGCACGGGCGCGTCGCCGCTGTCGTCGGTGAAGCATGCCGGCACGCCGTGGGAACTGGGTCTCGCCGAAACGCAGCAAACGCTGGTGCTCAACCAGTTGCGCGGCCGTATCCGCGTGCAGGCCGACGGTCAGATGAAGACCGGCCGCGACGTCGTGATTGGCGCGCTGCTCGGCGCAGACGAGTTCGGTTTCGCGACAGCGCCGCTCGTCGTCGAAGGCTGCATCATGATGCGCAAGTGCCATCTGAACACGTGCCCGGTCGGCGTCGCGACGCAAGATCCGGTGCTGCGTGCGAAGTTCCAGGGCCAGCCGGAACACGTCGTGAACTTCTTCTTCTTCGTTGCGGAAGAAGCGCGCGAAATCATGGCGCAACTGGGCATCCGCAAGTTCGACGACCTGATCGGTCACGCCGAACTGCTCGACATGAAGAAGGGCATCGAGCACTGGAAGGCCAAGGGTCTCGACTTCTCGCGCGTGTTCTATCTGCCGCAAGTGTCGGCTGAAGTGGCGCGCAAGCATGTCGACGTGCAGAACCACGGTCTGGACAAGGCACTCGACCACACGCTGATCGAGAAGGCGAAGGCGGCGATCGAGAAGGGCGAGCACGTCTCGTTCATCCAGCCGGTGCGTAACGTGAACCGTACGGTCGGCGCCATGCTGTCCGGCATGATCGCGAAGAAGTACGGCCACGACGGCCTGCCCGACGACTCGATCCACATCCAGTTGAAGGGCACCGCGGGTCAGAGCTTCGGCGCGTTTCTCGCCAGGGGCGTCACGCTGGATCTGGTTGGCGACGGCAACGACTACGTCGGCAAGGGCCTCTCGGGCGGCCGCATCATCATCCGTCCGACCAACGACTTCCGCGGCAAGTCGGAAGAGAACATCATCTGCGGCAACACGGTGATGTACGGCGCGATCGAAGGCGAAGCGTTCTTCCGCGGCGTCGCCGGCGAGCGTTTCTGCGTGCGTAACTCGGGCGCGACGGCGGTTGTCGAAGGCACGGGCGACCACGGTTGCGAATACATGACGGGCGGCACGGTGGTCGTGCTCGGCGAAACGGGCCGTAACTTCGCGGCCGGCATGTCGGGCGGCATCGCCTACGTGTACGACCCGGACAACTCGTTTGCCGGCAAGTGCAACAAGTCGATGGTCGCGCTCGATCCGGTCTTGCAAACGGCCGAACAGGAACGCACGGTCGACAAGGGCCTGTGGCACGCCGGCACAACCGACGAAGCGCTGCTCAAGGGACTCATCGAGCGTCACTTCCAGTTCACGGGTTCGCCGCGCGCCAAGGCGCTGCTCGAAAACTGGGACGCGTCGCGCCGTCAATTCGTGAAGGTGTTCCCGACCGAATACAAGCGCGCGCTGGGCGAAATGGCAGCGAAGAAGGCGAACAAGGAAGTGCTCGCCGCCTAACTGGCCTTAAGCCAAAGACGTCACATTAAAGCCGTACCCGCCGCGCCCCGCCGTTCAACGGTGCACGCGGCGGGTGTAGATCACCCCACCTGATTAGATAGAGAAGAGAACCACATGGGCAAGGCAACCGGTTTTCTCGAGTTCGAACGCCGCCACGAGGCGTACGAAGCTCCGCTCACGCGTGTGAAGCACTACAAGGAATTCGTCGCCGCACTGACCGACGACGAAGCGAAGATTCAAGGCGCACGTTGCATGGACTGCGGTATTCCGTTCTGCAACAACGGCTGCCCGGTGAACAACATCATCCCGGACTTCAACGACCTGGTGTTCCATCAGGACTGGAAGAACGCGATCGAAGTGCTGCACTCGACGAACAACTTCCCCGAGTTCACGGGCCGCATCTGCCCGGCGCCGTGCGAAGCGGCGTGCACGCTCGGCATCAATGACGACCCGGTCGGCATCAAGTCGATCGAACACGCGATCATCGACAAGGCATGGGCCGAAGGCTGGGTTGCACCGCTGCCGCCGAAGCACAAGACCGGCAAGAAGGTCGCCGTGGTCGGTTCGGGCCCCGCTGGTCTCGCCGTCGCGCAACAACTCGCGCGTGCGGGGCACGATGTCACCGTGTTCGAAAAGAACGACCGCATCGGTGGTTTGCTGCGTTATGGCATTCCTGACTTCAAGCTGGAGAAGTGGCTGATCGATCGCCGCATGCGTCAGATGGAAGCCGAAGGCGTGACGTTCCGCGCGGGCGTGTTCATCGGCAAGGCGGATTCGCTGCCGGCGCATATCGGCAACACGGCGAAGGAAACCGTGTCGCCGGAGCAGTTGAAGGAACAGTTCGACGCCGTGGTGATCGCGGGCGGTTCGGAAACGCCGCGCGATCTGCCGGTGCCGGGCCGCGAGCTGGAAGGCATCCACTACGCGATGGAATTCCTGCCGCAGCAGAACAAGGTCAATGCCGGCGACAAGGTCGCGAACCAGCTGCTTGCGAAGGGCAAGCACGTGGTCGTGATCGGCGGCGGCGATACGGGTTCGGACTGCGTGGGCACGTCGAATCGTCATGGCGCGAAGAGCGTCACGCAATTTGAATTGCTGCCGCAGCCGCCGGAAGAAGAGAACAAGCCGCTCGTGTGGCCGTACTGGCCGATCAAGCTGCGCACGTCGTCGTCGCATGACGAAGGCTGCTCGCGTGATTGGGCGGTCGCCACCAAGCGCCTCGAAGGCAAGAACGGCAAGGTCGAGAAGCTGATCGCGGCGCGCGTCGAATGGAAGGACGGCAAGATGCAGGAAGTGCCGGACTCCGAATTCGAAATGAAGGCCGATCTGGTGCTGCTCGCCATGGGCTTCACGCAGCCGGTGTCGCCGGTGCTCGAAGCGTTCGGCGTCGACAAGGACAATCGCGGCAACGTGCGTGCGTCGACCGAAGGCGACAAGGCGTATTACACGTCGGTGGACAAGGTGTTCACCGCGGGCGACATGCGCCGTGGTCAGTCGCTGGTGGTGTGGGCGATTCGTGAAGGCCGTCAGTGCGCGCGTTCGGTCGACGCGTTCCTGATGGGTCATTCGGAACTGCCGCGCTAAACGTCTCCTGTCCGGTTTTCGCGCGTCGGCGCGGAAACCGGCTACTGCTTGCAGGAAGAGGTGGAGACGACAATGTGCCGCGTCAGCGGCACATCAAGCGGTGAAAAAACAAAGCCGGGCACCTGAGAGGGTGACCCGGCTTTTTACATGTCCTCTCGATGCGATGTTAGCTGCGCGACTTGCGATACCGCGCCAAGGTCAGTCCATCGAGATCGATCTCCGGCTTGCGGTGCGTGATCAGATCCGCGACCACGCGGCCCGAACCCATCGACATCGCCCAGCCCGTCGAGCCGTGTCCGAGGTTCAGCCACAGTTTTTCCACGCCGGACGGACCGAGCAGCGGCGCGCCGTCGGGTGTCATCGGACGGCGGCCTACCCAGAAATGCGCGGACGTGGAATTGGCCGCGTGCGGAAACCAGTCGCTCAGTACTTTCATCAGCGTTTGCAGAGCCTGTTCGCGCAAGGTGGTCTGGCGATTGCCGAGTTCCGCGGTGCCGGCCACCCGCAGGTTGTTGCCGAAGCGCGTGATCGCTGTTTTCAGCGATTCGTCCATCAGCGCGCCGCGCGGGGCTTTTTCTTCATCGGTGACGGGCAGCGTCGCCGAATAGCCTTTCACCGGATAAAGCGGCACCTTCACGCCGAGCCGCGCGAGCAGCGTCGCGCTGTCGACGCCCAGCGCCACCACCACGGCATCCGCGTGCAGCATCTCGGCGCCGCGTTCGCTCGCCACACGCACCGCGCGCACCGCACCGCCTTGCACATCGAGCGACGTGACGCGCGTGTCGAAACGGAAGCGCACGTCGTTACGTTCACAAATGGCGCGCAGTTCGCGGGTGAAGCGGGCGCAATCGCCGGCTTCGTCGTCGGGTAGATAGAGGCCGGAGAGCGGCGCCTGACGTGCCCAGCTCAAACCCGGCTCGATCTCGACACACTGCGCCGCGCTGACTTCCCGATGCGCGATACCGGCGTCGCGCAACACGGCGAGCGCCGGCTGCGCGAGTTCGACGTCGTACTCGCTGCGGAACAACTGCAGATAGCCTTGGCTGCGGCTGTAGTCGAATGGATAGCAGGCGCGGAATTCGTGCAGACAGTCGCGGCTGTAGTAAGCAATGCGCTGCATGCGCTGCTTGTTGACGCGAAATCGTTCGAGATCGCACTCACGCAGCCAGCGCGCGATCCAGCGCCACTGAGCCGGATCGAAGGTCGGGCGGAAGATCAGCGGCGAGGCCGGCTTGAACAGGTATTTGAGGATCTTCGCCGGCATGCCGGGCGCGGCCCAGGGCGTTACATAGCCCGGCGCGATCACGCCCGCGTTGCCGAAACTGGTGGAGAGCGCGACGTCCGGCTCGCGCTCGATCACGGTGACTTCGCAGCCCTGCTGACGCAGGTAAAAAGCAGTGGCGACGCCGATCACGCCGCCGCCCAGAACAATCGTTTTCATGTGTGTGTACTGCGGATTCAGGCGGCAGGCTGGGTCGCGCCGAGTACCTTGCCCTTGGTTTCGGGCAGACACAACGCGGCGACGATCACGAGCAGATAGCCTGAGCCGGCCACGATGCCCATCGCCTTCACCAGCGTCATGGTTTGCGACAGTGTACCGACCAGAATCGGAAAGAACGAGCCGAGTCCACGCCCGAGGTTGTAGCAGAATCCTTGTCCCGAGCCGCGTATCCCATTCGGATAAAGCTCCGACAGATACGCACCCACGCCGGCGAAAATCCCTTGCACCACGATCCCGAGCGGAAAGCCGAGCGCCAGCATCATGCCGTCGGTGATCGGCAGCATGGTGTAGAACATGCCGAGCACGAACGAGCCGATCGCGAACAGCACGAACGACGCGCGCCTGCCGATCTTGTCGCACAGAATCGCGCCGACGATATACCCCGTGAATGAACCGACGATCAGCACGATCAGATAACCACTCGTGTTGAACACCGACAGATGCCGCACAGTCTTCAGATAGGTCGGCAGCCACGTGGTGATCGCGTAATAGCCGCCGAGCATGCCGGTGCACAGCACGCTGCCGAGCAGGGTGATTTTGAGGTGAGCGCCCGAGAAGATCTGCAGGAAGTGCGAGGTGTCGAAACCGCTCTCACGAGCCCGGCGCGTTTTGAGAAAGATATCCGGATCGCTCACGTTGCGGCGAATGTAGATGATCCACGCCGCGGGCAGCAGGCCGATCCAGAAGCAGGCGCGCCATGCATATTGCTCTGGCAGCAGCGCGAAGAATGCCCAGTAAATGATGGCCGCGGCCGCCCAGCCGAACGACCAGCTGCTTTGCACGGTGCCGACTGCTTTCGCGCGATGCTGAGGCGAGCGAATGGTCTCGGCCATCATGATCGTCACGACCGACCATTCACCGCCGAAGCCGATGCCCTGTAGCGTGCGCGTGGTGAGCAACTGCCAGAACGAGTGCGTGAAGCCGGATAGAAAGGTGAACAGCGCGAAGGTGGCGATGGTCCACTGCAGCACGCGAATGCGGCCGTAGCGGTCAGCGAGAATGCCGGCGAGCCAGCCGCCCACCGCCGACGAGATCAGCGAACTGGTGGCGATCATGCCGGCTTCGCTTTTGGTCATGCCCCACGTCGCGATCAGCGTCGGAATGAGGAAGGAGTAAATCATGAAGTCGAAGGCGTCGACCGCGTAACCGCCGAAGCCGGCGTACAGCGTGCGGCGTTCTCGCTGGGTCAGTTCGGTGAACCATTGGAGAGAAGGCATGTTTTGTTGTGGTCTCCAGGGCTTGTTGGCCTGCCGTCGGCTTGAATGTGGGGTGTTTGTATTCTACGGGGATGGGGCGTCGTGAGGCCAGTTGTGGTCAAAAATGGCGGGGAGCGGTAAGAAACCGATAAGAGATGAAAAGCCGGAGAAATCTTGCCGAGGAAAAGCCAGAGTCGCGGCCAGGCTGGCGATCGCGCTGTTCGGGCGACGCGCGCGAACTGCTTTTTCCTTACCAACTACTACCGTGTAACCCAAACGATATTGCGCATGGTTAAACTGCGCTCGCAGCGCCGTTGCTGCGACTTATCCACTCACGCCCGCGCCAGCCACGCCGAATGCCCGCTACCGCAAAAACCTGCTCGCCATCCCGTCGCTCCGCGAGCACTTTTCCGCGGACAAGCCAACTCTCGGACGAGACGCCGCTGGCCTCGCGCCGGACTTTTCTGAAGCGCTCAGCCAGCGTGCTGCTGGCCTCCGGCATGGGCAGCTCGCTGCTGTCCGCGTGTGGCGGCGGCAATCTCGACGCCGATCAGCCGGCCACGCCGCGCCTTGCGTCGGTCGATAACTTCCGCGATCTGGCGGGAGCGGCCGCGGGGTATCCGACCGTCGACGGCAAACAGATGCGCCGAGGCGCGTTCTATCGTGCGAACGCATTGACGCTCAACACCACCGACCAGGCCACGATCGACCGGCTCGGCATTGCCTCGGTCTACGATCTGCGCACGCCCGGTGAAATCGCGCGCACCGCCGATATCCTGCCGAGCGGCGCGACCACTCAGACGCTCAACGTGCTGGGCATCACGGACTTCGTCGCGCCGAACTTCGAGACGCCGGGCGCCGCCGTCGCGTTCATGGAGACGCAGGCGCGCGGCTACGTCACCGGCGCCACCCAACGCGCAGCGTATGGTGCGCTGCTGACGAGTCTCGCCGACGGGCCCGGTGCGCAACTCTTTCACTCCAACGCGGGCAAGGACCGCGCCGGCTGGGTCGCGGCGCTCCTGCTCAGCATTGCGAACGTTCCGCTCGACGTCATCATGCAGGACTATCTGCTGAGCAACGTCTATCTGGCGCCGTCGATCGAGACGCAAACCGACAGGCTGCGCGCACAGGACGGCGACGCCATCGCTTCCGCCGAAGCGCCGTTGATGAATGTTCAGGAAAATTATCTGCAGGCCGGGTTCGACCAGGTGCAGGCGATCTACGGCACGATGGTGACCTATCTGACGCAAGGCCTCGGCGTCTCGCAGACGACCATCGACACCTTGCACAGCCGCCTCGTGGTCTGATCCGTCAATGCGGCGAGCCGCGCATTCGACGTCGTTAGACGCGGGCAAAAAAAAGTCCGCCCTAAATGACTGCGCGGACAGAGAAGGGCGGCATCGAGGTTGCCGAGGGCGACTATAAAGCCGCCGCGCCTGCGATGGTTCATCCAGTAAGGGCGCGTAAGCGCCCGCCCAACTTCTCTCACGTCAACGCCGGTACAACCGGCAATTCGATCCGCACTTCCAGACCGCCCCGCGCGTGATTACGCACGTGGCAGTGTCCGCCGCGATCGTGCGCGAGCCGTGCGACGATCGCGAGGCCGAGGCCGCAATGGCCCTCGCCGCCACGCGCCGCGTCGAGCCGGACGAACGGCTTCATTGCGGCTGCGATGCGGTCGTCGGGAATGCCGGGACCGTGGTCGCGCACGCTGATCACCCAATGGCCATCAGTGCGGGCGGTGGCGATATCCACCGGCGGCGCGCCGTGTTCGAGCGCGTTGTCGACGAGGTTCGTGACCAGCCGGTCGAGCAGCGTGCGCGGCAGCTTGAACGACGAGCCGGCGCGCAGATCGAGTGTGAAAAGCGGTGCTTCGGTGCTGTCGCTGGCGGAGAACTGTTCCTGCAAGAAGTCGTCGACTTCGACCGGCGGCCCGGCGTCGGCGGACTGGCCCGCGAATTCGAGAAACTGCTGGACGATGTTGGTGAGCGAATCGACATCGCGGATCAGACCGGCGCGCTCGTTTTCTGCCACCAGCACGCTCGCGCGCAGCTTCAGGCGCGTGAGCGGCGCCTTCAGATCGTGTGCGACGCCGGCCAGCATCACGGCCTGGTCGTCGCCGGCTTCGTTCAGGCGCCGCATCATGTCGTTGAACGAACCAATCAGATCGCGCAGCTCGCGCGGGCCTTGCACCGTCACCGGTTCCGGACGGCCACCCGAGCCGAACGCACGCGCGGCATCGGCGACGCGCGAGAGCGGCCGCTGCATCTGCCAGACCGCGAACAGCGAGAGGATCAGCGCGGCGAGCAGCATCGAGATCGACTCGATCAGAAAGCGCGGGCGCGGCGGCACGTCGACCGGCACCACGACCCAGTTCGACTTGCCGGGAAACAGCACCCATAGCTGCGGCGGGCGTAGATCGTCGACGGCGATCTGCGTGCCGGGCGGCAGGTTCTCGCGCAAATGCCGGCTCAGTTCTTCCAGCGGACGCTGAGTCGGCTGGTGCAGATGCACGCTCGCCGGCATGTTCCACGTGGGCACGAGATGCACGCGCATGGCGGGCGCGAGCGCGGCGCCTTTCATCGGCTCGCCGTTGACGGCTTGCAGCACCAGCAGGATGCCGCGCGCGAAGCCGTCGATTTCATGGCGCGGCGGTTGCATCACCACCAGCACGAACCAGCCGGCCTGAATTGCGAACAACACCGCCGCCGAGAGTAACGCCATTCTGCCGAACAGCGTGTTCAGCGGGTTTTTCATGCGCTTGAGGCGGCCTCGTCGGCGAAGGGCGTGCCGTCGGCGTCGGGCACGAACACGTAGCCTTTGCCGCGTACCGTTTGCACGTAGCAGGGATTCGACGGGTCGTCTTCGATCACGCGGCGCAGGCGCCAGATCGGCACGTCGAGGCTGCGGTCGCGGAAGGCGAGATTGTCGCGATGCACGAGATCGTGAATCAGCACGCGCGACAGCACCTTGTACGGATTGTTGACGAAGATCTTCAGGAGCGCGAACTCACTGTCGCGCAGCGGCAGCTTTGAATTGTCGCGACACAGCGAACGCGTGGCGAAGTCGAGTTCGAACGGGCCGAAGCGATACGGCTTGCGGGCTTCCGGCGCGCTCGTGGTGGACGGCCCGCGGCGGCGCAAAACCGTGTGGATGCGGGCGAGCAATTCGCGCGGATCGAACGGCTTGGTCAGGTAGTCGTCCGCGCCGAGCGAGAGCCCGACGATGCGGTCGGCCACCGTGCCGCGCGCCGTCACGAAGATCACCGGAATGTCATCACCAGCGGCGCGCAACGCGGTGAGCGCGCGCAAGCCGTCGGTGTTCGGCATCATGATGTCGAGCACGACGACGGACGGCCGTTCGCGTTCGAGCCGGCGCTGGAGATGTGTGCCGTCGTGGAGCACGGACGCGTCGAAGCCGTTCGACTGCAGAAACTTGCAAAGCAGATCGCGTACGACCGGATCGTCGTCGACGATGAGGACCTGTGGATTCATGCCGAAATTTTAAGCTGGCGCGCGCGACGCGCGGCCGACTGTTTTCTTACCAATGCTTACGACAGGCCGCGCCGCTTTGGCCGGCTCGGTTGTCAGGCCCGCCACGCAAGGCTCGCCGCATATTTCAGCCGCGCCATATTGGGCAATGCGCGCAGCGGCGCCGAATTCGTTTCGCAGCGCGAACATTCCTCGCAGGAAAGAATTTGCACGTATCTGGAACCGGTCGAAACAGGTCGGAACGGGTCGTAAGAACCGCCGGAAAGCGCGCTTTCCTTCGTGCATCGGCATCGCGTGGTCAGCGAGATGATTCGTCGTGCAGTACGTTGCGCCGCATGCTGAAAACAGCCTAACGCCTTGGGCCCACGGCAGGCGGCGTGAAATCGAAACCTAGCGCCACGCGAGGCTCATCATGACCGTTCCCAGCAATCTCTCTTCAACACGCTTTTCTTCTCTGGCGCCGACGTCGCCGGCCGAAAGGCCCGCAGCCGCCAACAACTCGGGCGCCGCCGCGCCGACCCGCGAGTCCGCCACTCAGGCGCCGCCGTCGCTGCCCGCCGGCCTGGTCGGGCACCACGTTAATACGACAGCCTGACGTACCGAGGCCCGTGTGTCGACCCCGAGAATTCTTCACCGCTTCATGCGTGTCGTTGCGTGGTTGACGCTCGGCGCGGCGCTGCTGCCCCTAGGTGGCTGCGCCGTCGCCGCGCTGCCGTGCCGACTGACTTCGGCCACGCTGAAAATCATCCCGGTCGTGGGCCATGCCGCGGCCTCGCCGTTCGACATGTGTTCATCCGCCATCGACTGAATCATGACACTCAAACGGATTGCCTGGGCGCTGGCGTTGCTGGGCGGCGTGTTGTCGTCGAACGCTGAAGCGCAGCCGCCCGCACGCGACGCGAGTGCGGCGAGCGCCGCGTCGAAAGAGCCTTCCGTCGATGCGCGGCGGCGCCCGCAAGACGCGCCGTTCGCGTTCCGTGGCGTGGCGCTCGGCATCACGCTCGACGAATTCCGCGCGGGCTCGAGCGTGCGGGCGACGCCGCTCGGTAGCGTGCCGGTCTGCGAGACGGACGTGCAGGCGGGCGCGCTCGGCATGCGGCTCAAGTCGCACGACAGTCTGATGGTGGCCTGCCGCTGGGCGCATCGCGCGGACAGCGGCTGGGCCGTGTCACAAGCGGTGGTCGACGGCGCGCCCGCGCTGGAGCACGTGCTGCGCTTCGCGCGCGTGGACGGGCAAAGCGCGCTGCATCTGTACGAGATTTCTTTCGTGATCGACGAGGTCACCGCAGAGGATTTGCGCGACGCGCTCGCGGACCGTTACGGGCCGCCGCGTCTCGCGACGCAGAACGTGTCGGCGACTGGCGCGATGCCCACGTATGTCTGGGAAAACGCGGTGAGTTCGATCACGTTGTGCTTTCTGCCGGGCACGCGTAACGGCACGCTCACCTATCTGCTGAAGGGCTCCGACGCGTGGGTGAAGTCGGTCGTCCGGCAATGGCAGGCGAGCGGCGCGGAGGCGGGTTGATGAGCGGCAATGAGTGCGGCCGTGAGTATGGCCATGAGGCCCGTTTCGAACAAGGAGCAGGCATGACTGCGCTACGTCTGACTGTCGCGCTAGGCGCGGCGGCTTGCCTTGCGGCTTGCGCGAGCCACCAGCAAAATTCGATCGTCGATACGCCGATGGCGCCGCCGCTCGCCTCGGCGCCGCTGAACGTCAACATGCAAGGCGCGATCTACCAGGCCGGCACGCCGCTGCTGCTGTACGAAACACCGCGCGCGCAACATATCGGCGACGTGCTGACGATCCGTCTTTCGGAATCGTACAGCGGCAACAACAGCGCGACCGCGGCGGCGAGCCGTTCGAGCAGCATCACCGCCGACGCCGCCGATCATTCCACCAACGCCGCCGCGCGGCTCGCGCGACTGTTCAACATCGGCTCGGCGAGCACCGAATACAAAGGGCAGGGCACTCTCAACGACGTCAGCGGCATGAACGGCACGCTCGCTGTCACCGTGATCGGCACGATGTCGACCGGCAATCTCGTGGTGTCGGGCGAGAAGGTGATTGCGATGAGCGGCAACCGCGACCGGCTGCGCCTGTCGGGCATCGTCAATCCTAAGGATATCGAAGCGGGCAACTACGTGGCGTCGAGCAAGGTGGCGAACGCGCGCATCGAGCAGGCCGGCGTGGGCATGGTGTCCGACTCCACGACGATGGGCTGGCTGCAGAGAATGTTCATGAGCGTGCTGACGTTCTGAGCCGGCGGCGCGGTGGATGTCCGAGACGCAAGAGATGCATGACGTGGGATGTCCATCGCACTTCATGCACCCGTCAGGCGTCGCGTTCAGCCGCGCCGATTTCACCGTCCGGCACGAACACGTAGCCGCGTCCCCACACGGTTTGCACATAGCGCGGCTCGGACGGGTCGACTTCGATCAGCCGGCGCAAACGCCAGATCGACACGTCCAGGCTGCGATTGCGATGCAACTCGCTATTGCCGTGCAGTTTCTCCAGCAACTGCGCGCGCGTAAGCACGGTCATCGCGTGGCTGACGAATACCTTTAGCATGGCGAATTCGCTCGAACGCAGCGTGATGCGCTCGCCGTCCCGGCGTAATTCGCGCGCCGGGAAATTCACTTCGAAACGGCCGAAGCGATACGGCGCGCGCTGCTCCGGCGCGCTCGGCGCAATCGTGCCGCGACGGCGCAGCACGGTGCGAATCCGCGCGACCAGTTCGCTCGGTTCGAAGGGCTTGCCGAGATAGTCGTCCGCGCCGAGTTCGAGGCCGATTACGCGGTCGATCGGATCGGAGCGCGCGGTCAGCAGAATCACGGGAATGTCGTCGCCGGCCACGCGCAAGGCGCGCAGCGCGCTGATGCCGTCGAGTTCCGGCATCATGATGTCGAGCACGATCAAGGCGGGACGCTCGTCCTGCAAGCGACGCTGCAGCGCCATGCCGTGTTCGAGCGTGTCGACCTTGAAGCCGCGCCCTTGCAGATAGCCGCTGACGAGCTCACGTACGACGGGGTCGTCGTCGACGACCAGAATGGATTGGTTCATTCAGGTCATCTTAGAGAAGCACGCGCGCGGAGCAAAGCGCGTAACGCTTTCGAATCCTTTCCCGTGTAAGAGAAAGCAAGAGTCCGCGCCTAGTTCGCCTGGGAGGTCTGAATGGTCTGCAGCGGCTGCCGCGCGAAATCGGTTCGATCGACCACCATTCGCTCGATCAGGCCGTTGAGCTTGGTCGACGCCGAAGAGAAGCGGTCGGTGTTCAGGCCGCCGGTCTGATAGCGGGCTGTGACGAGAATGCGGCCGTTCTGAATCAGCGTCAGGTCGATGATCGACAGATACTGAATTGTTTCGTCGCTGAACGAGCGGCGGCCGTAATCGATCGCAGCGTTGTAGACGAGGCGCGCTTCGCAGCCGGCGGGCGAGGTGCCCGGATTGTAGACGTCCGAACGAATGCCGCGCCGGTCGAGCGCGAGTTGCAGCGCCGGCACGAAATCGCCGACCGACACGTTCTGGTTCACTTCGATGCAGACGTTGCTCACCTCGGCCGGCCGGCCATTGACGAAGGTCGGCGACGAATAGTTTGCCGCGATCGCGTAGCCCGCCTGAATCACGGAGCCGGTGGCGTCGGCGGCCTGGATCAGCGTCCAGGCGCAGCCGTTCAGGCCGACCGCCAGCGTGGCGGACACGGTGAGCCACGCGCAGGGACGCCGCAACGTGACCCACGCGGCCCGTGGGGCTCGCGTGAAAGCATAAGCGCGCATGCTCGGCATGAAGGTCATGAGACGGTGCCTGGTGGCGGTCAGTGGATGCGGTGGATCGCGGCGAGTCACGGCGAGTCACGGCGAATCACAGCGGCTAGCTGCGCGGCGGATCAAGCTCAGCGCGTGATGCGCAAGCGCAATTCGTTTAGCCCTTGCACGCTTGCCGTGACGCTGACGCGTCGTTTGTCGGACGTCACGATGAAATGCTGGCGCGTCGGCGTGTTGACGTCGTGCACGACGTTCGGAAAGCAGGCAGCGATATCGGCGCCGAATTCTTCGAGCGGATCGGTGACAACGCCGTCGGCTTGCCAGTGCGCGCGCCAGTGGCAATCGTAGGCGTGCGTGCCGGCGCGGCAGTCGTCGGCGCTCGACGTGCCCGGCAATTGAGCGGCGGCCTGGGTTTGCAACTGCCGGAAATCGGCAGCGTCGACGATGTGCTTGAGCGCGGGGCAAACGTCGGCGGGCTCGTTGGCCAGGCTAGCCTGGGCTGCATGCGCGGCGCTCGTGACGAGCAGCGCGGCGCCGAGAGCAAGCGCAAGGCGCTGCGTCAAAGGATGGGAGCGGCGATCGAATGACATGGGTGGAGAATCCAGTAGCGATGAATGACGTGGGGCGGGACCTGGTACGGCCCGCACGACTATCGTCGCCGCTGGGAGGCGTTTCCAAAGCGCGGAACAGCTTGCCCGCTTCGCAAATGCTTTCGAACTCTTCGCGCGTGTTTCGGGATGTTGCGGCGTATTGCCTGGGATCGCGAAGGGACGCGGCGGGGCGCTGCGATTTGGCGTGGCTGGGAAAGACGGTACGGCGTGGGGCGGTGAGGCGTGGAGGATGGAGCGTGAGACGTTGCGGCGGTGAAGCGTGAGGCGTTGCGGCGGTGAAGCGTGAAGCGGTGAGGCGTGAGGCGTGAGGCGGCAAAACGGTAAGACCTGAGGCTGTGCGGCGTGAGCCAGTGTTCCGGTTGCGTTGCCGCCATCTGCGGCTCACGGCGTTGGCGCGACACGCTCGCCTGTCACTCAACCAAGCGTGAGACCACCGTCTACATGAATCACCTGGCCGGTGATATGACGCGCTTCGTCGGAGAGCAGGAACGCGATCAGCGCGGCGACATCCGCTGGTTCGGCGACATGGCCGAGCGGCGTCGCCTCCGCGGCGCGAGTCCACACCGATGCATTATCGGCACTCGGCCCGCGATCTTTACGGGTATAGCCGGGCGCCACGCAATTGACCGTCACGCCATGCGATGCTAGTTCGGCGGCCGCGGTTTTCGCCAGCGACTCGAGCGCCGCTTTCGCAGCGGCCGTCGCGGCAAACGGCGTGTCCGCGCGATAGCGGTGCGCGACGAACGAACTGAGCGCGACCACGCGGCCGCGCTTCGAGGCTTCCAGCGCGGGCGTCGCGCGTTTGACCAGCGCCGCGAAGGCGGCCGGCATCGTGGCGAACGCTGCGCCGAGCGCGTCGGGATCGAGCGCATTCAGGGTTTGGCGCTGCGCGTGTCCCGCGTTGGCGACCAGTTGATCGAGTGCACCGAAGCTCGCCAGCGTTTGATGGATCACGTGTTCCGCGGCGCCGCGTTCGGCGAGATCGCCGAACACCGTCGCGCAGCGCGCACCGTTCGCGCTGCAGTCGGCGGCGACTTGCGCGAGCCGTTGACGCGCTTCCTGATCGGCACCGCGTGCGTGCAACATCAAGGCCGAGCGCGGCGCGGCGATGCGCCGGGCCAGCGCCGCGCCGATACCGGAGCCCGCGCCGGTAATCAGCACGACGCGCTCGAAGCCGGCGCCGCCGGCGTCGTTCCGGTCACCCACGCCGCTCATGCTGCTCATGCCGCGACCGCTTCGCCCGAACGCTCGACGTCGAGCGTCTCGTCATGGAACGCAGCCAGCGACTCGCGATGCGCGACGCTGACAATCGCTGCCTTCGGCAGCCGCTCCGTGAACAGGCGATACAGACGCGCCTCGTTTTCCGCGTCGAGGGCGCTGGTGGCTTCGTCGAGGAACAGATAGTCCGGCTTGTGCAGCAGCACGCGCGCGGCGGCGAGGCGCTGTTGCTCGCCCGGCGAGAGAATGCGGGTCCAGTGTCCCGATTCCTGCAGACGGTCCGCGTATTCCGACAGATGGCAGACGATGAGCGCTTCGCGGCATTCGTCGTCGGTATAGGTGCCGGCGGCGGACGGATAAGCGAGCGCCGCTTTGAGCGTGCCGATCGGCATGTAGCTGACCTGCGGAATGAACATCATGCGCGCGTTGACCGGGGCGTCGATCGAGCCGTCGCCGAACGGCCACAAGCCGGCGAGCGCGCGCATCAGCGTGCTCTTGCCCGAGCCAGACGGACCGCGCACCAGCCAGCGCGAGCCCGGTTGAATCGCGACATCGCGAATGCGCGACAACGGGTTGCCGTTGGGCAGGGCGAGCTTGAGGCCGTCGGTGGAGAGTTTGTCCTCGTCGACGAAATGCAGATTGATGCCCCCATGCTCGGTAGCCGGCGAGACCGATTCCTTCAGATGCGGCGAGTGTACGACGCGCTTGAATTCACGCAACCGGTTCACGGTGGCGCGCCATTCGACCAAGGTGCCGTAACTGTTGATGAACCACGAGAACGAATCGCTGACGGTGCCGAAAGCGCTGGAAATCTGCATCAGCACGCCGAACGTGAAGGCGCCAGCGAAGTAGCGTGGCGCGGCGACGACCAGCGGGAAGATGATCGCGATCTGGCCATAGAAGCTCAGCACGAAAGTGAGCCGCTTGGTGTACTTCATCACCTGCCACCAGTTGTCGCGGATGCGGCCGAACAACGAGTGCGCGTTCGTCTTCTCGGTTTCCATGCCGTTGTAGAAGGCGATCTGCTCGGCGTTTTCACGCAGACGGATCAGGCCGAAACGGAAATCCGCCTCGACTTTCTGCGCCTGGTAGTTGATCGGCACGAGCGGATGGCCGACCTTCTGGATGATCAGCGAACCGATCACGGCGTAGAGCGCCGCGGCCCACACCATGTAGCCGGGGATCTCGATCGGCATGCCGCCGAGTGAAATAGTCAGCGCGCCGGCCAGCGACCACAGGATCGTGATGAACGACACCAGCGTGACGACGGTGGACAGCAGGTCGAGCGTCAGCGAGAGCGTGCTGGTGGCGAATGACTGCAGGTCGTCGCTGATCCGCTGGTCGGGGTTGTCGGCGAGGCGGTCGCGTTCGATCCGATAGAACGCGCTGTCTTTCAGCCACTCGTTCAGATAGCGCGTGGTCAGCCACTGGCGCCAGCGGAAGCCGAGCATCTGGCGCAGGTAACGGCCGTACACCGCGAGGATGATGAAGCCGAACGCGAGCCCCGAGAACACCATCAGCAGTTGGGGGAAGTCGTGCACGTTCTTGGTTTGCAGCGCGTTGTAGAAGTCGGCGCTCCAGCGGTTCAGGCGCACGTTGATCCACACGACGAGCAGATTCATCACGATGATCGCGATGAGCAGGCCCCATGCCGTTTTTCGTTCTTCGGAAACCCAGTAGGGTTTGATCAGGCTCCAGGCGGAGACTTTATCGTCCGGCGGCAGCACGGGTCTGGCAGAGGTATTCGGTGTCATGAGCATCCTGAAGTAGTGCTGGCCCATTCGGGGCTGACCCATTGGGGCAGGCCCGTCTGCGGGCTGCCCTGCGGCGGGTTTGCGGTACATGCCCGGGCGTCGTGCTCGACGAACGCACGCCCGGGCGAGCGTCAGATTCTGGCGTGAAGCCCTTAAGCGAAAATTAATTTGCGCCGCGAGGCCCCGCGCCGGTGCCGTTGCGAACATGGCGGGACGGCGTGCCGCCCGCGCCGCGTTCGTGCGGCATCCTGTGCTGGCATTGTGCCAGAGCGCTGCCTTCGGCCGTATTGATAACGTGAAAGATGGTGCCGGATCAAATCGCACGCGACGCCGCCAGCCGCCGGTTTGCGGGCGCCGCGCCTTTTATGGTCTAATGACCTTCGACGAAACAGGGGTGCTTCGCGCACAGGCGGCATGATTTTCATGGCGCAGCGGCGAGGCTGAGAGACACCCTTTGCACCCGATCCGGGTAATACCGGCGCGGGAAGTTTCCGGAAGCAGCCAGTCTCCAATCCCCGCCGGGCAGCGTCCGTCATGGAACGCGCATTGCCCGGCCGGCCTCACCCGCCGGTTTCGTCCTGGGTACGTGCGTTTTTTTGCCGTACGGAAAGGACTCGATGACCGCCTATTCTTCAGATATGTGTTTTGCTCTTCGTCACGCCGTCGTCGGCGCGCCGTGCTTCAGCTTTGCTCGCCGTCCTGAAACGGAGTGTGCGCGATGACGCGTCCTGCACAACCCGATTTCGCCGTGCTCGGCGGTGGCCTGTGCGGGAGGCTGGTGGCGTGGCGGCTCGCCGGTCAGGGGCATCGCGTGGCGCTCTATGAGCGTGGCGATGCCGCCGGTACGCAATCGGCTGCGTGGGTCGCCGCGGCGATGCTGGCACCGCTCGCGGAAGCCGCCAGCGCTGAGCTGCTGATCACGCGCCTGGGCGCAAGTTCGCTCGATACCTGGCCACAAGTGCTTGCCGAGTTGCCCGAGCCGGTGTTCTTTCAGCGCAATGGCACGCTGGTCGTCTGGCATCACGCTGACCGCACCGAAGCACCGCTGTTCGAGCGCCGGGTGCGCTCGAATGCCCCGGCTGAGTTGCTGAACGGCGGCTTTGTCACCCTGGCGGGCGCGCAGCTCGGCGCCGCCGAGCCTGCTTTGGCGGGCCGCTTTAACCAAGGCTGGCTACTGCCGCGTGAAGGGCAATTGGATAACCGTCAGGTGCTGACCGCGCTCGCCGCGGGCCTCGCGCAGCGCGGTGTCGACACGCATTGGAATACGCCGGTCGACGAGCGTGCGCTGCCGCCCGCCCGCATTACGATCGACTGCCGCGGCCTCGGCGCCAAGCCCGTGCTGCCCACGTTGCGCGGTATTCGTGGCGAAGTCGCGCGGGTGCATGCGCCCGGTATCAAGCTGACGCGGCCGGTTCGGCTGCTGCATCCGCGCTATCCGCTCTACATCGCGCCGAAGCAGGACGATCTGTACGTGATCGGCGCCACCGAAGTGGAAGGCGAGGACATGTCGCCGGTCAGCGTGCGCTCCGCGCTCGAACTGCTGAGCGCGGCGTTTTCCGTGCATCCCGGCTTCGGCGAGGCACGCATCCTCGAACTGAATTCGCAGTGCCGCCCAACTCTGCCGGACCACCGTCCGGCCTTGCTGTGGGACGGCGCACAGACACTGCGCGTGAACGGCCTGTACCGGCACGGCTACATGATCGTGCCCGAAGTCGCCGACGAAGCCGTGCGCTTCGCCGCGGCGCTGCTCGACGGCCGCATCGGCGACGCCGATGCCTTCGCCGACTGGCAGCGCGATGCGCGCTGGAGCGAGCTTTTTCAACTGGATTCCGCGCGGGAGCCGGCATGAGCATTGCGCGACTCGTCATTACTCAGACGAGCGCGCACGCCACGCCGCTTTCGCCATCGACTGAAACGTATTCGAACACCATGGACATTCATATCAATCAGAAGCCGTTGTCGCTGCCCGAAGGCGCAACTGTCGCCGACGCGCTCGCCGCGTTCGGCGCACGTCCGCCGTTCGCGGTTGCGCTGAACGGCGACTTCGTGGCGCGCACCCAGCATGCGGCGCGCGCACTGCAGGCGGGCGACAAGCTCGATGTCGTGCAACCCGTGGCCGGCGGCTGAACGCCCGCCATGCACTGCCTGAAACGCCGGATTGCCGGAGACAAAAGATTATGCAAATGACTTCCCCAAAAACCGCCGACGCGCTCACGCTCTACGGCCAGACCTTCGCGAGCCGCGTGCTGCTCGGCACCTCGCGCTATCCGTCGCTGCAATCGCTGTCCGATTCGATCGACGCCGCACGGCCCGGCATGGTGACCGTCGCGCTGCGCCGGCAGATGAACGAGGGCGGCGCGGAAGCCGGCTTCTTCGACCTGCTCAAGCGCCGCGGCGTGCCGCTACTGCCGAACACGGCCGGCTGCCTGACCGTCGGCGAGGCGGTGACGACCGCGCATATGGCGCGCGAAATCTTCGAAACCGAGTGGATCAAGCTCGAACTGATCGGCGACGACTACACGCTGCAGCCCGACCCGGTCGGCCTGATCGAAGCGGCCGCGCAACTGGTCAAGGACGGCTTCAAGGTGCTGCCGTATTGCACGGAAGACCTGGTGATCGGCCGCCGTCTGCTGGACGCCGGTTGTGAAGCGCTGATGCCGTGGGGCGCGCCGATTGGCACCGGCAAGGGCGTGATCAATCCATATGGCCTGCGTGTGTTGCGTGAGCGGCTGCCGGACGTGCCGCTGATCGTCGACGCCGGTCTCGGCGTGCCGTCGCACGCGGCGCAGGTGATGGAATGGGGTTTCGACGGCGTGTTGCTGAACACCGCCGTTTCGCAGGCCACCCACCCCGACGCGATGGCGCGCGCCTTCGCGCTGGGTGTCGAAGCGGGCCGCCAGGCTTTTCTGGCGGGGCCGATGGCCGAGCGCGAAAGCGCGCACGCGAGCACGCCGGTGGTCGGCATGCCGTTCTGGCATCAAGACGGGAGCGCCGCATGACGCAGACTTTGACCTTGAAAGACCGCGACCTTTTCTGGCCGCCCGCCGACGAACTCACCGAAGCCGCCGAGCGCATTCGCGCCCGGCTGGGCGACTGGCCGCCGACGCATGCGCCGTGGCGCATCTGCCTGACCGCGCCGGACGAACCGAACGGCGGCGACCTGATCGTGATCGCCGACGCGCAGCAGCATGGCGAGCAGGTGGCGCGCTGGCTGGTGCGGGGCGCCGGCGTGATCGAAGCCGCCGAGGACAAGGCCACGCTGCATCTGGGCGGCGAAAAATACCGCCTCGAAGGCCATCTGGCGGAAGACTGGATTGTCGCGCTGGCGGCGTTCCTCGACTGCGGCTTCGACCCGCATGACGCGCTGGTGCTGGCGCTGGCCTGGCGCGACGGCGACGAAACCCGTGCCGACGACGCCTTTCCCGCCGATCTCAGCCGTTTCCCGCGTCTCGCCGGCTTGCCCGACGCGCCGGCGCAGGCGTTCGCGCGCTGCCCGGACCGGCTGGGGCTGTATCCGGTGCTGCCGACGGCGGAATGGGTCGAGCGGGTGGTGGGCTTCGGCGTGAAGACGGTGCAGTTGCGCCGCAAATCGGCCGAACCCGCCGACGAGCTGAAGCGCGAAATCGCCCGCTGCGTGGCCGCCGGCCGTCAGCACGACGCTCAGGTGTTCATCAACGACCACTGGCAGGCCGCGCTCGAAGCCGGCGCGTACGGTGTCCACCTCGGTCAGGAAGACGTGCATACGGCGGATCTCGCCGCGCTCGCCGCGGGCGGCGTCCGGCTCGGCCTGTCGACCCACGGTTTCTACGAGATTCTGAAAGCACTGCATTTCCGGCCGAGCTACATTGCACTGGGTGCGGTGTTCCCGACCACTACCAAGGTCATGCCGACCGCGCCGCAGGGCCTCAGACGTCTAGCCCGTTACGTGCGCTTGCTCGACGGCGTCGTGCCGCTGGTGGCGATCGGCGGGATCGACCTGCAGGTGCTGCCCGACGTGCTGGCGACGGGTGTCGGCTGCGCGGCCGTCGTGCGGGCGGTGACGGAGGCGGCGGATCCGGCTGCCGCCGTTTCTGCATTGCAGCAAGGGTTTACGCGATAATCGTCATGATTAGTTAGGGACAGGGCACCCCCACGGCAACTTTTGCACGGTGGCCCTATAATTCGGCCTTCCGTGTAAAAGGGACTGTCAGTTTCGTGTCTTCCTCCCCCGAGACCCTACTCGAGCTGCGTGATGTCGACTTCGGTTATGGCGACCGGCTCGTCCTGTCGAACCTGAATCTGCGCTTCAAGCGCGGCCAGGTGGTCGCGGTCATGGGCGGGTCGGGTTGCGGCAAGACCACGGTGCTGCGTCTGATCGGCGGCCTGGTGCGCGCGCAGCGCGGCCAGATCCTGTTCCAGGGCCAGGACGTCGGCCGGCAAACGCGCGACGGCCTGTATGCACTGCGTCGCAAGATGGGCATGCTGTTCCAGTTCGGCGCGCTATTCACCGACATGTCCGTGTTCGAAAACGTCGCCTTCGCGCTGCGTGAACACACCGACCTCCCCGACGAATTGATCCGCGACCTCGTGTTGATGAAGCTCAACGCGGTCGGGTTGCGCGGCGCGCGCGATCTGCTGCCGTCGGAGATTTCGGGCGGCATGGCGCGGCGCGTGGCGCTGGCACGCGCCATCGCGCTCGATCCCGAATTGATGATGTACGACGAGCCGTTCGCCGGTCTCGACCCGATCTCGCTCGGCATCACCGCGAACCTGATTCGCACGCTGAATCAGGCGCTCGGCGCCACCTCGATCCTCGTCACGCACGACGTGCCGGAATCGTTCGCGATCGCCGACTACGTCTACTTTCTCGCCAACGGCGGGGTTCACGCCGAAGGCACGCCCGCCGAATTGCGGGCCTCGACCGATCCCACCGTGCGTCAATTCATCGACGGCGCGCCGGACGGCCCCTTCAAATTTCACTATCCCAGCAAGACGCCGCTCGCGGCGGACTTCGGCATCGGCGGAGGTCAGTCATGATCAGTGCGATCGGCCGCTCGGTGATCGACGGACTGGGCACAGCCGGCTACGCCACGCGCTTTTTCTTCCGGCTGCTGCTCGAGTTTTTCCCGTTGTTGCGCCGTCCGCGTCTTGTCACGAAGCAGATCCACTTCGTAGGTAATTATTCGCTGGTGATCATTGCCGTGTCGGGTCTGTTCGTCGGCTTCGTGCTCGGCTTGCAGGGCTATTACACGCTGAACCGCTACGGCTCCGAGCAGGCGCTCGGCCTGCTGGTCGCGCTGTCGCTGGTGCGCGAGCTCGGCCCGGTGGTCACGGCGCTGCTGTTCGCCGGGCGCGCCGGGACGTCGCTCACCGCCGAGATCGGCTTGATGAAGGCAGGCGAGCAACTGACCGCGATGGAAATGATGGCCGTCGACCCGGTCAAGGTGGTGATCGCGCCGCGTCTGTGGGCCGGCATTATCTCGATGCCGATCCTCGCCGCGATCTTCAGCGCGGTCGGCGTGTTCGGTGGTTATGTGGTGGGCGTGCTGCTGATCGGCGTCGATGCCGGCGCGTTCTGGTCGCAGATGCAAGGCGGCGTCGATGTCTGGCGCGACGTCGGCGCCGGCGTCGTCAAGAGCGTGGTGTTCGGCCTCGCGGTGACGTTCATTGCACTGTTTCAAGGCTATGAAGCCAAGCCGACGCCGGAAGGCGTTTCGCGTGCCACGACCAAGACGGTCGTGTACGCGTCGCTTGCGGTGCTCGGCCTCGATTTTCTGCTGACCGCACTGATGTTCAGCTAAGACTGCGCTGCACGTTTTCCGCCGGCGGCGCGTCACTGGGCGCACGCGGCGGGGAGTATCGGCGGCGTGGCGGATTCACTTTGGGATGACGATGAAAAAGACTGCTGCTCTCGACTTCTGGGTCGGCCTGTTCGTGGTGTTGGGTTTTGTGGCGTTGCTGTTTCTCGCGCTGAAGGCCGGCAACATGAGCTCGTTGTCGTTCCAGGCAACTTATCCGGTCAAGCTCAAGTTCGACAATATCGGCGGACTGAAGGCGCGCGCGCCCGTGAAGAGCGCGGGTGTAACGGTCGGCCGCGTCGCTTCGATCGGCTTCGACAGCAACGCGTACCAGGCGCTCGTCACGATCGACCTCGACAAGCAATACCAGTTTCCCAAAGACACCTCGGCGAAGATCCTGACTTCGGGTCTGCTCGGCGAGCAATACATCGGGCTCGAACCCGGCGGCGACACCGAAATGCTCAAGGCGGGCGACACCATCTCCATGACGCAATCGGCGATCGTGCTGGAAAACCTCATCGGCCAATTTCTGTACAGCAAGGCCGCGGATTCGGGTGCGTCCAAGTCTGGCGCGGCGGCGGGCACGCCCGCGCCCGCGCCCGCTGCGGCGCCGAGCCTGCCCGCCTCCGGCGCGGCCGCTCAATAAGGAGAACAAGAATGCAGACCACACGCATCAGCGGCGCGCGCGCCTTCCAGGTCGGCAAGTTTGCGGTAGCCGCAGCGTTGCTCGCCGGCTGTTCGACGGTGCAGACGCCGACCCAGGGCGATCCGCTCGAAGGCTTGAACCGCACGATCTTCACCGTCAACGACAAGCTCGATCAATACGCGCTCAAGCCGGTCGCGAAGGGCTACGTGTTCATCACGCCGCAGCCGGTGCGCGACAGCGTGACGAACTTCTTCTCGAACATCGGCGACGTCTACATTGCGGCGAACAACCTGCTGCAGTTGAAGATCACCGACGGTGTCGAAGACATCATGCGGATCGTGATCAACACGGTGTTCGGCGTCGGCGGTCTGTTCGACGTGGCGACGCTCGCCAAGCTGCCCAAGCACGACAACGACCTCGGCCTCACGCTCGGCCACTATGGCGTGCCGGCGGGTCCGTACCTCGTGTTGCCGCTGTTCGGGCCGAGTACCGTGCGCGACGCGGTTGGCTCGATCGGTAACTACTATGTGAATCCGCTCAGCTACATTCATCCGGATGGGCTGAGCTGGGCGTTGTACGGCCTGAACGTCGTCAACACGCGCGCGAATCTACTGAACGCCGGCGATGTGCTGGAAGGCGCCGCGCTCGACAAATACTCGTTCGTGCGTAGTGCCTATCTGCAACGCCGTCAGTACCTGCTGTCGGACGACAAGCAGTCGCAGGCGCTGCCCAACTATGGCGACGAAGCACCGCTGCCGAAGTACGACGACGTCGACACCGGCGCGGCGGGTGCGGCGGCAGGCGCCGCGACCGGCGCGGCGGGCACGCAGGGTGCTGCTGCCGCGAAGGCGGCGCCGGCTTCGGGTGCGACTGCGGCCACGCCGCCGCAAGCGGCGTCGGGCACGGCGGCTGTTCCTGAGGCTGCTTCGGGCAGCTCCGAGACACCGCCGCTCGACCTGAACGGCGGCCCTGAAACGACGCAGATTCCGGCCGGCCAGTTGGTTCCGCCCTCGCGTTTCAACTTTCCGTCATTCAAATTGCGTTGATCGTGCAGCCGTAACAGATCGATACGACTCTCGCAGTTTGCGCATGGATTGCTGCTGAACTCGCGTGTTAATGTCGGCTCAAACGGTTGCACTATTTTTAAGGCAAGGCTCCAAATGAAAAAATTCTTCCTGATTCCGCTGTTCGCCGCGTTGTTCTCGTTTGCCAGTGTTGGCGCTTCGGCACAAACGGTCGACACCAATTCTCCCGACGGCATGATCAAGACCATCACCCAGCAGGTGATCGACGCAATTCGTGCAGACAAGTCGATCCAGCAGGGCGACATCTCGCACATCACGCAGCTGGTCAACGAAAAGATCCTGCCGTACACGGATTTCCGCCGCACTACGCAACTGGCCATGGGCCGCAACTGGCGCACCGCTACGCCGGAGCAGCAAAACGCGGTGGTCGAGCAGTTCAAGATGCTGCTGATCCGTACGTACTCGGGCGCGCTGGCTCAGGTGCGCGATCAGCAGATCCAGTACAAGCCGTTCCGCATGAACCCGGACGACACCGACACGGTGGTGCGCTCGGTCGTGATGAACAACGGCTCGCCGATCGAACTCGACTACCGTCTCTACAAGACGCCGCAAGGCTGGCGCGTGTATGACATCAACGTGCTCGGCGCATGGCTGATCCAGGCATACCAGCAGCAGTTCAACGAGCAGATCCAGCAGAAGGGCGTGGACGGACTGATCCAGTTCCTCACGCAGCGCAACCAGCAACTCGCTGCGGGCAAGCAGTCGTGAGCGAAGTGTTGAGCCCCGTCGTCAGCCGCTTCGAGAGCGGCGCGACGCTGATCCACGCGAGCGCGAATGCCGCGCTCGCGGCGGGTTTGCAGCGTATCGCGGCGGGCGCGAACGGCGTGGACTGCGCACCGCTCGCGCAGTTCGATTCGTCCGCGCTGGCCGTCCTCCTCGCGTGGCAGCGTGCCGCCCAGGCACGCGGCGCCGCGTTCGAGATCGTCAATCTGCCGGCTGGTCTCGCCAGTCTTGCGCAAGCCTACGGCGTCGATATTCTCTTGTCGGCGCGACATTGACGCTCCAATAGCGTCACCTCCCAACACCTCCTACTGAGATAGGGCCACAGATTTTTGCCCTATAATCAAACGTTTTTTGGGGCACATAACCGGCCCCAATTCCGTTCCTTCCAGCATTTGTGCGCCCTCTCAGGGCTCCTTTAGGCGCCGCGACGCACGCGGCCCACAGTCATGTCAGCCATAGAAATTCGTAACGTCAAGAAGCGCTACAAGGATTTGCAGGCGCTCAAGGGCGTCAGCCTTACAGTTGAAGAAGGCGAGTTCTTCGGACTGCTCGGTCCGAACGGCGCGGGCAAGACGACGCTCATCAGCATCCTCGCCGGGCTCGCGCGCGCCGATGAAGGCAGCATCGCGGTGCGCGGCCACGACGTCGTCAGCGATTTCCGCGACGCGCGCCGCGCACTCGGCGTGGTGCCGCAGGAACTGGTGTTCGATCCGTTCTTCACGGTCCGCGAAACCTTGCGGATCCAGTCCGGCTACTACGGGCTGCGCAACAACGACGCGTGGATCGACGAGATCATGGCCAATCTCGACCTCACCGACAAAGCCGACGCCAACATGCGCGCGCTGTCGGGCGGCATGAAGCGCCGCGTGCTGGTCGCGCAGGCGCTGGTGCACCGGCCGCCGGTGATCGTGCTCGACGAACCGACCGCGGGCGTCGACGTCGAACTGCGGCAAACGCTGTGGAAATTCATTTCGCGCCTTAACCGCGAAGGCCACACCATCGTGCTGACCACGCACTATCTGGAAGAAGCCGAATCGCTGTGCGACCGCATCGCGATGCTGCGGCGCGGCGAGGTGGTGGCGCTCGAACGCACCAGCACGCTGCTGCAACGCTTTGCCGGCATGCAACTGTTTCTGCGTTTCTCGCAAGGCGTCTTGCCGACCGATCTGCGTCCGCTCGAAGTGGAAAGCGGCACGGGCAACGGCAATGGCCGCCAGCATCTGCTTCGTCTGGCGAGCTACGACGACGTCGAAAAAATTCTCGCGCAGTGCCGCGCAGCGGGCTGCATATTTGAAGAAATCGAGGTGCGCAAAGCCGACCTCGAAGATGTGTTCGTTCAGGTGATGAACGGTCCGGAAGTGATCGAGGGGCTTGCATGAGCGGTTTCCGTACGCTGTTTTACAAGGAGCTCCTGCGTTTCTGGAAGGTGGCGTTCCAGACCGTGCTGGCGCCGGTCATCACCGCGCTCCTGTATCTGACGATTTTCGGCCACGCGCTGAGCGGTCACGTGCAGGTTTATCCGGGCGTCGAATACACGAGTTTTCTGATTCCGGGTCTCGTGATGATGAGCGTGTTGCAAAATTCGTTTGCCAATAGCTCGTCCTCGCTGATCCAGTCGAAGATCACGGGCAATCTGGTGTTCGTGTTGCTGCCGCCGCTGTCGCACTACGAGATGTTCGGCGCCTATGTGCTCGCGGCCGTGGCGCGCGGGCTGGCGGTCGGCTTCGGCGTATTCATCGTGACGATCTGGTTCGTGCCGGTCAGTTTCAGCGCGCCGCTCTACATCATTCTGTTCGCGATTTTCGGCGCGGCGATTCTCGGTACGCTCGGTTTGATCGCCGGTATCTGGGCCGACAAATTCGATCAGCTTGCGGCGTTTCAAAATTTTCTGATCATGCCGCTCACGTTCCTCTCGGGCGTGTTCTACTCCACGCACACGCTGCCGCCGGTGTGGCGCGAAGTGTCGCGGCTGAATCCCTTTTTCTACATGATCGACGGCTTTCGCTACGGTTTCTTCGGGATGTCGGATATCAATCCGCTCGCGAGCCTCGCGATCGTTGCCGGTTTCTTTGTGGTGCTGGCCGTGGTGGCGATGCGCATGCTCGCCTCCGGCTACAAACTGCGCCACTGACCAGGAGCTTCTCTCATGTTGCCGACTCCCGAACAGGTCAAGCAATACATCGCGGCTGGGCTCACCTGCCAGCATCTCGAAGTCGAAGGCGACGGCCAGCATTTCTTTGCGACCATCGTTTCGCCGAGCTTCGAAGGCAAGCGTCTGATCCAGCGACATCAACTCGTGTATGCGGCGCTCGGCGACCGCATGCGCGAAGAAATCCACGCGCTCAGCATGAAGACGCTGACGCCCGCCGAATGGCAGAACGCGTAATCTGGAAATTTAGTGCGAATTACTCAAGAAGGGCGTGACGCCGGTAGCGGCGCGCCGAACACAGTCAAAGCAGCCCCGGCCGAAGTCCGGGTTAATCAGGAACTGACAGGCATGGATAAACTCGTCATTGAAGGTGGCTACCCGCTGTCGGGTGAAGTCGTCGTCTCGGGTGCGAAGAATGCGGCGTTGCCGATTCTGTGCGCGAGTCTGCTCAGCGCGGAGCCGGTGCATCTGGAAAACGTGCCCGACCTGCAGGACGTGCGCACGATGCTCAAGCTGCTCGGCCAGATGGGCGTGCAGATCGAAAGTGGCGAGGGGCGCGTGTCGCTGAACGCGTCGAAGGTGGATAACCTCGTCGCGCCGTACGAAATGGTGAAGACCATGCGCGCGTCGATCCTCGTGCTCGGGCCGCTGCTCGCGCGCTTCGGTCACGCGCGGGTTTCGCTGCCGGGCGGCTGCGCGATCGGCGCGCGTCCGGTGGATCAGCACATCAAGGGCCTGCAGGCCATGGGCGCCGAGATCACGATCGAGCACGGCTTCATCGAAGCGCGCGCGAAGCGTCTGAAGGGCGCGCGTATCGTCACCGACATGATCACCGTGACCGGCACCGAAAACCTGCTGATGGCAGCCGTGCTGGCCGAAGGCGAAACCGTCATCGAGAACGCGGCGCGTGAGCCGGAAGTCGGCGACCTCGCGCATCTGCTGGTCGCGATGGGCGCGAAGATCGACGGCATCGGCACGGACCGCCTCGTGGTCCAGGGCGTCGACAAGCTGCATGGCGCGAAGCACACGGTGATTCCGGACCGGATCGAAGCCGGCACGTTCCTGTGCGCGGTGGCGGCGGCCGGTGGCGACGTCACCCTGCGTAAAGTGCGTCCGCTGATTCTCGAAGCGGTCACCGAAAAGCTGCGCGAAGCCGGCGTCAACATCGAAGAGGGCGACGACTGGATGCGCGTGCGCATGGACAAGCGCCCGAGCGCGGTCACGTTCCGCACCTCGGAATACCCGGCGTTCCCGACCGACATGCAGGCGCAGTTCATGGCGCTGAACACGATCGCGACCGGCACCTCGCAGGTCGTCGAAACGATCTTCGAAAACCGCTTCATGCACGTGCAGGAACTGAACCGCCTCGGCGCCAATATCACGATCGACGGTAACACCGCGCTCGTGAACGGCGTCGACAAGCTGTCCGGCGCGAAGGTGATGGCGACCGATCTGCGCGCGTCCGCGAGTCTCGTGATCGCCGCCTTGCGCGCCGACGGTGAAACGCTGATCGACCGGATCTATCACCTCGACCGCGGTTATGACCGGATGGAAACCAAGCTCACCGCCCTCGGCGCGAAGGTGCGCCGGGTCTCGGGGAGCCAGGCATGAGCGCCATGCCGCAAACTTCGTCGTCGCCGGCGGTGAGCGCACCGCTCACGCTGGCGTTGTCGAAAGGGCGTATCTTCGAGGAAACGTTGCCGCTGCTCGCCGCAGCCGGCATCGAAGTGGCCGAAGACCCGGAGACCTCGCGCAAGCTGATTCTGCCGACCACGGACGCGAACCTGCGCGTGATCATCGTGCGCGCCACCGACGTGCCGACCTATGTCGAATACGGCGCGGCCGACTTCGGCGTCGCGGGCAAGGACGTGTTGCTCGAACATGGCGGCAGCGGCCTGTATCAGCCGGTCGATCTGGATATTGCGCGCTGCCGCATGTCGGTCGCGGTCGCCGCCGGTTTCGATTACGCGAACGCGGTGCGCCAGGGCGCGCGCTTGCGCGTGGCGACCAAGTACGTCGAAACCGCCCGCGAGCATTTCGCTGCCAAGGGCGTGCACGTCGATCTGATCAAGCTGTACGGTTCGATGGAACTGGCGCCGCTGGTCGGTCTCGCCGATGCGATCGTCGACCTGGTGAGTTCGGGCAATACCTTGCGCGCCAACAATCTGGTCGAGGTGGAAGAGATCATGCAGATTTCGTCGCGCCTCGTGGTGAACCAGGCGGCGCTGAAGCTCAAGCGCGCCGCGTTGCGGCCGATCCTCGACGCGTTCGAACGCGCGTCGAAAGCCGGCGCCACGACGGCCTGATAGTGTCAGTGTGACCACGTTCTAAAGCGCGCATTACCGAAACGGATACCCGTATGTCTATCAAGATTCGCAAACTCGATTCCACCGCTCCCGACTTCCAGAAGTCGCTGCACGCGGTGCTCGCGTTCGAGGCGAGCGAAGACGAAGCAATCGAGCGCTCGGTCGCGCAGATTCTGAACGACGTGAAGGCGCGCGGCGATGCTGCGGTGCTCGAGTACACGAAGCGCTTCGACCGTGTCGAGGCGAAGAGCGTCGACGCGCTCGAACTGCCGATGTCGGAACTGGAAGCGGCGCTCGAAAGCCTTGTGCCGAAGCGCCGTGCGGCGCTCGAAGCGGCGGCGGCGCGGGTGCGCGGCTACCACGAGAAGCAGAAGATCGAATGCGGCAGCCATAGCTGGCAGTACACGGAAGCCGACGGCACCGTGCTCGGCCAGAAGGTCACGCCGCTGGATCGCGCGGGTATCTACGTGCCTGGCGGCAAGGCGGCGTATCCGTCGTCGGTGCTGATGAACGCGATTCCGGCGCGAGTGGCCGGCGTGCGCGAAATCGTCATGGTCGTACCCACGCCGGACGGTGTGAAGAATCCGCTGGTGCTCGCGGCCGCGCTGCTGGGCGGCGTGGACCGCGTGTTCACGATCGGCGGCGCGCAGGCGGTGGGCGCGCTGGCGTACGGCACGGCAACCATTCCCGCGGTCGACAAGATCTGCGGTCCGGGCAACGCGTATGTCGCGTCGGCCAAGCGCCGCGTGTTCGGCACGGTCGGCATCGACATGATCGCCGGGCCGTCGGAAATCCTCGTGCTGTGCGACGGCACCACGGACCCGCGCTGGGTCGCGATGGACCTGTTCTCGCAAGCCGAGCACGACGAACTCGCGCAGTCCATCCTGCTGTGCCCGGACGACGCGTTCATCGGCCGCGTGAAAGACGCAATCGACGAACTGCTGCCCACCATGCCGCGCCGCGACGTGATCCGCGCGTCGCTGGAAGGCCGCGGCGCGCTGGTCAAGGTACGCGATATGGAGCAAGCCTGCGCGATCGCCAACGACATCGCCCCGGAACACCTCGAAATTTCCGCGCTGGAGCCGCATCAGTGGGGCCAGCTGATCCGCCATGCCGGCGCGATCTTCCTCGGCCGCTACACCAGCGAGAGCCTCGGCGACTACTGCGCGGGGCCGAATCACGTTTTGCCTACGTCTCGTACCGCACGGTTCTCGTCTCCGTTGGGCGTCTATGATTTCTTCAAACGTTCGAGCGTGATCGAGGTCAGCGCGGAAGGCGCGCAGACGCTCGGCGAGATCGCCGCCGAACTCGCTTACGGCGAAGGCCTGCAGGCGCATGCCCGCAGCGCCGAATACCGGATGCGGCAAAACGGCTGAGCGCGCTTGATCCGGCGCTGAAGCCGCGGGCATCGAACCGGTGCCCGCGAACGCCGGCGACGGATTGCGCGCGGTTCTTCGTTTAATAAAGACAATACAGACAACCTGTGGCGGCCCGCATGCCGCCAACGCCGGGCCGGCGTTCCCTTGCGACCCGCTTCACCGACCTATGACGACACCTCAAGACATCATCCGCCGCGACGTGCTCGCGATGACGAGCTATCCAGTTCCGGACGCCACGGGCTACATCAAGCTCGACGCGATGGAAAATCCGTTCACGCTGCCGCCGGTGCTGGCCGCGCATCTGGGCGAGCATCTGGCCGGCGTCGCGCTGAACCGCTATCCGGCGCCGCGTCCGGACGCGCTGATCGAGAAGATCAAGCGTGTGATGGGCGTGCCCGCCGGCTGCGACGTGCTGCTCGGCAACGGGTCGGATGAAATCATCAGCATGGTGTCGATCGCGTGCGCGCAGCCGGGCGCCAAGGTGCTCGCGCCGGTGCCGGGTTTCGTCATGTATCAGATGTCGGCGAAGCTGGCGAATCTGGAGTTCGTCGGCGTGCCGCTGAAAGCGGATTTCACGCTCGACACCGAAGCGATGCTGGCCGCAATCGCCGAGCACCAGCCGGCGATCATCTATCTGGCCTACCCGAACAACCCGACCGGCACGCTGTACGACGACGCCGAGATGGAGCGCATCATCGCCGCGGCTAATAAGAGCCTCGTGGTGATCGACGAGGCTTACCAGCCGTTCGCGCAGCAAAGCTGGTTGCCGCGCGCCGACGCGTTCGACAACGTCGTCGTGATGCGCACGGTGTCCAAGCTCGGCCTCGCCGGCATCCGTCTCGGCTATCTGGTCGGCAAACCCGGCTGGCTGACCGAATTCGACAAGGTGCGGCCGCCGTACAACACCAACGTGCTCACGCAAGCCGCCGCCGATTTTCTGCTCGACCACGTCGACGTGCTCGACTCGCAAGCCGCGCAATTGCGCGACGAACGCACGAAACTTGCGCACGCGGTGTCCCAATTACCGGGCGCCGAAGTGTTCCCGAGCGCCGGCAATTTCCTGCTGGTGCGCGTGCCCGACGCGTCGGTTCTGTTCGAAACGCTACTGACGGCGCGGGTTCTGATCAAAAACGTGAGTAAAATGCATCCATTGCTGGCCAATTGCGTGCGTTTGACCGTCGGTTCGCCGGAAGAAAACGCCCAATTGCTCGCTGGACTGAAACTCGTGCTGAACTGAATGGTGTGCCGAACGGCCGCGCAAGCGTTTTCCCATATCGCGGAAAAGCGCGCGTGGCCCGCCGTTTTCCCATCCCACCTACCTGACGCTTTCTAGCTAGATCCGAGGAATTACCATGCGCCTTGCGGAAGTCGTTCGCAACACCAGCGAAACGCAGATCCGTGTGAAGATCAATCTGGACGGCACCGGTCAGCAAAAGCTGGCCACCGGCGTGCCGTTTCTGGACCACATGCTCGACCAGATCGCGCGGCATGGATTGTTCGACCTCGAAATCGAAGCGCATGGCGACCTGCATATCGACGACCATCACACGGTCGAAGACACCGGTATCACGCTCGGCCAGGCCGTCGCGAAAGCGATCGGCGACCGCAAGGGCATCCGTCGTTACGGTCATTCCTACGTGCCGCTCGACGAGGCGCTGTCGCGCGTCGTGATCGATTTTTCCGGCCGTCCGGGCCTCGAATTCCATGTGCCGTTCACGCGTGCGCGCATCGGCACGTTCGACGTCGATCTGTCGATCGAATTTTTCCGCGGCTTCGTGAATCATGCCGGTGTAACACTGCATATCGACAACCTGCGTGGCCTGAACGCCCACCATCAGATGGAAACGGTGTTCAAGGCGTTCGGGCGTGCGTTGCGCATGGCCACCGAACTGGACGAACGCGCGGCGGGGCAGATTCCGTCGACCAAGGGCAGCCTTTAAGCGCTCATGAGTCGGCTATAGCCGGCTCATAGGCCAACTCAATTACCAGGACCGGGATCAGCGCTGATTGCGCTCGCGCCCGGTGTGCGATGGACATTCTGAAGTCGTTTATTTCGCTGCTGGCGTTGATCAACCCGGTCGGCGCCATCCCGTTCTTCATGAGCCTGACGGCGAATCAGAGCGATGCCGAGCGGCGTAGAACCATTCGGATCGCGGCCATTTCAGTGTTCTGCGTGATCGCGATCACCACGCTGCTCGGGCAGCAGATCATCAGCTTCTTCGGCATTTCGGTCGGATCGCTCGAAGTGGGCGGCGGGATCATCATGCTGCTGATGGCGATCAACATGCTGAACGCGCAGATCGGCAACAGCCGTTCGACGCCGGAGGAGCGCCATGAAGCCGAGCAGAAGGACAACATCGCGGTCGTGCCGCTGGCGATTCCGCTGCTGACCGGTCCGGGCGCGATCAGCACCACGATCATTTACGCGGCCGGTTCGGCGCACTGGTACGACCGGATCAGCCTCGTCGCGATCGGCGCGGTGCTGGCGGCGATCTGCTTTTTTTCGCTGCGGCTCGCCGAACCGATTGCCCGCTGGGTCGGTCGCACGGGTATCAATATCGGCACGCGGCTCATGGGTTTGATGTTATCGGCGCTGGCGGTGGAATTCATCGTCGATGGATTGAAGGCATTGCTGCCTAACTTGAAATGAAAACTTCGATAGCGATTGTGGATTACGGAATGGGCAACCTGCGTTCGGTTGCCCAGGCACTGCGCAAAGCCGCGCCGGAAGCGGACGTGGCGATCGTCGACCAGCCGGAAGCGATTCGCGCGGCCGACCGCGTGGTGCTGCCCGGCCAGGGCGCGATGCCCGACTGCATGCGCAGTCTGGCTGAATCCGGGCTGCAGGAAGCCGTGGTTGAAGCGTCGCGCAGCAAGCCGCTGATGGGCGTATGCGTCGGCGAGCAGATGCTATTCGACTGGAGCGCGGAGGGCGGCACGCCCGGCTTGGGCCTGCTGCCCGGCAAAGTGCTGCGCTTCGACCTGGAAGGCCAGGTGCAGGACGACGGCTCGCGCTTCAAGGTCCCGCAAATGGGCTGGAACCGCGTGCGCCAGGCGCAGCCGCATCCGTTGTGGGACGGCGTCGCGGACAACGCGTTCTTCTACTTCGTGCACAGTTATTACGTGGTGCCGGACAACGCCGCCCATACCTCGGGCGAAACGGTGTACGGTGTGCCCTTTACCTCGGCGGTGGCGCGGGATAACATCTTTGCGACCCAATTCCACCCGGAAAAGAGCGCCGAAGCGGGGCTGCGCGTGTATCGCAACTTCGTGCACTGGAACCCGTGAGCGTCTTTCTTCATCCTGTTGCCGTGCGCCGTTCCGCCACAAGCGGGACGTGTGCCGCGCGCCGCAAACACAGCACCGCGATCTCGTTCTGCCATGACGCCGTAGAAGGGCGTCGAAAGAGTTGTACTAAACTAGCGAAACGGCATCCCGGCGGGCTGGACCTTCAGCCGCCACTGCCGACCTTCAACCCCTTCCCAGACAACACCCGATTGCTATGCTGCTGATTCCCGCCATCGACCTGAAAGACGGTCAGTGTGTACGCCTCAAACAAGGCGATATGGACCAGGCGACGATATTTTCCGAGGAACCGGCGGCGATGGCCCGACATTGGGTCGATCGCGGTGCCCGGCGTCTCCACCTCGTCGACCTGAATGGCGCGTTCGCCGGCAAGCCGAAAAATGAAGACGCGATTCGCGCGATCATCGAAGAAGTAGGCGGCCAGATCCCCGTGCAACTGGGCGGCGGCATTCGCGACCTGAATACGATCGAGCGCTATCTGGACGACGGTTTGTCGTACGTGATCATCGGCACGGCGGCGGTGAAGAACCCCGGCTTTCTGAAAGACGCCTGCACGGCGTTCGGCGGCCATATCATCGTCGGACTGGATGCGAAAGACGGCAAGGTCGCGACCGACGGCTGGAGCAAGCTGACTGGCCACGAAGTGGTCGATCTCGCGCGCAAGTTCGAGGACTACGGCTGCGAGTCGATCATCTACACCGACATTGGCCGTGACGGCATGCTTCAGGGCATCAACATCGAAGCGACAGTGCGCCTCGCGCGCGCGGTGAAGATTCCGGTGATCGCGAGCGGCGGCTTGTCCAACCTCGCCGACATCGAATCGCTGTGCGAAGTCGAAGACGAAGGCATCGAAGGCGTGATCTGCGGCCGGGCGATTTACTCGGGCGATCTCGACTTCGCGGCCGCGCAAACCCTCGCGGACCGGCTGCGCGAATCGGACGACGCTTAAGGTCGCTAAGGCGAGCCTTAGGCTCGCCGCCCGCGTCTCGTGTTTCCGGCCGCCATCGTGGTGAACGAATCACCGGCAGCCGAAACGGACGCGGCCATGCACCGACAGAGCGCCTCAAGCCGTCCGCGTGCGACTCACCGGCAGCGCGGCGCGACTGGCCGCGCCGGCCTTGCGCCGCTCGTTGAAGTTCCAAAGCGAGCGGCCTCATCAGCGGTATTGGCAGAATTGCAAGATCATGGCTCTAGCTAAACGCATCATCCCCTGTCTCGACGTCACGGCTGGCCGCGTGGTCAAGGGCGTCAACTTCGTCGAACTGCGCGATGCGGGCGACCCGGTCGAAATCGCCCGCCGTTACGACGATCAGGGCGCCGACGAACTCACCTTCCTCGATATCACCGCGACCTCTGATCAACGCGATCTGATCCTGCCGATCATCGAAGCGGTCGCCTCGCAGGTGTTCATTCCGCTGACGGTCGGCGGCGGCGTGCGCGCTGTCGAAGACGTGCGCCGCCTGCTGAACGCGGGCGCGGACAAGATCAGCATGAATTCGTCGGCGGTGGCGAATCCGCAGCTCGTGAAGGACGCGACCGACAAATACGGCTCGCAATGCATCGTCGTCGCGATCGACGCGAAACGCGTCTCCGCGGACGGCGAAGCGCCGCGCTGGGAAGTCTTCACGCACGGCGGACGCAAGGCGACCGGTCTCGAAGCCGTCGAATGGGCGCGCAAGATGGCCGAACTCGGCGCCGGCGAAATCTTGCTGACCAGCATGGACCGTGACGGCACCAAGAGTGGCTTCGACCTCGCGCTCACGCGCGCGGTGTCCGACGCGGTGTCGATTCCGGTGATCGCTTCGGGCGGCGTGGGCAACTTGCAGCATCTGGCCGACGGCATCAAAAGCGGCCATGCGGACGCGGTGCTCGCCGCGAGCATTTTCCACTACGGCGAACACACCGTGGGCGAGGCCAAGCGCTTCATGGCCGATCAGGGCATTTCGGTGAGGTTGTGACGTGGTGAATCCTTCGGCAGTCAATTGGCTCGACAAGGTCAAGTGGGACGCGAACGGCCTCGTGCCCGTGATCGCGCAGGAAGCGTCGTCGAACGACGTGCTGATGTTCGCGTGGATGAACCGCGAAGCCCTGGCGAAGACCATCGAAACGAACCGCGCGGTGTATTTCTCGCGTTCGCGCCAGCGCCTGTGGTTCAAGGGCGAAGAGTCCGGCCACGTGCAGCACGTGCACGAAGTGCGGCTCGATTGCGACGAAGACGTCGTGCTGCTGAAAGTGGAGCAGGTGTCGGGCATTGCCTGCCACACCGGCCGTCACTCGTGCTTTTTCCAGAAATTCGAAGGCTCGGCGGAGGATGGCGACTGGGTCGCCGTCGATCCCGTGCTGAAAGACCCCGAACACATCTACAAATGACGCAATCCACGCAAACCACGTCGTCCAACCCCGCGTCCACGAACGACACGCTGCTGCGCCTCGCGGCGATCATCGACAGCCGCAAGGGCGGCGATCCCGACGTCTCGTACGTGTCGCGCCTGTTCCACAAGGGCGACGACGCGGTGCTGAAGAAGATCGGCGAAGAAGCCACCGAAGTCGTGCTGGCCGCCAAGGACGCACGCCACGGCGGCGCGCCGAAAGCGCTGGTCGGCGAAGTCGCGGACCTGTGGTTTCACTGCCTCGTGATGCTGTCGCACTTCGATCTGAGCCCGGCAGACGTGCTCGCTGAACTGGAGCGCCGTGAAGGCTTGTCGGGTATCGAGGAAAAGGCGCTGCGCAAGAGCCGCGACCGCGAGCAGAACGGCGACTGATCGTCGTGGGTCCGCGCGAGTCTTGAAGTGGAGAGCGCCGGCGCCCATATTGCACTGAACGCATCTGATCGCATCCTCGGGAGGACGCAAGCATGGAACAGTCGCACGACAGCTATCCGCCGCCGGTCTATCGCAATGCTATCGAGCCTGAGCGTGAGCGCAGCCTGCGCACGCTCACCCACGTGCTGTACGCGCTGTATGCGGTCCACTGGCTGACGGGCGGCCTGACGATTCTGATCGCGATCATCATCAACTACGTGAAGCGGGCCGACGTGGTGGGCACGCCGTACGAAGCCCATTTCGAGTGGCAGATCCGCTCCTTCTGGATGGCCTTGCTGGGTTATGCGATCGGCGGCGTGCTGCTGTTCGTCGTGATCGGCATTCCGGTTCTGTGGGCCGTGAGCATCTGGATGTTGTACCGTATTATCAAGGGCTGGCTGTATCTGTACGATAACAAGCCGCTCGCGAATCCACGTGGCTGGTTCTGAGTTTCGTCCGATGGTTGCCGGGCCTGACATGAATCGCGCCGCGTCGGCTTCGCGCTTCAGCCATACTGTGTCAGGAAATCGATGAGCCACGACCCGAACTGCCTTTTCTGCAAGATCGCCGCCGGCGAGATCCCGTCGACCAAAGTCCACGAAGACGACGAGTTCGTCGCCTTCCGCGACATTCGTCCGGCTGCGGATACGCATGTGCTGGTGATCCCGCGCAAGCACATCGCCACGCTGTCGAGCTGTACCGAAAGCGATGCTCCGCTGCTTGGTAGAATGCTGGTCTTGGCGGCGCGTTTGGCCGATCAGCTGGGCGTGGCGTACACCGGCGGCGAAACGGGTTTTCGCACGGTAATCAATACCGGTCCGGGCGGCGGCCAGGAGGTGTATCACCTGCACGCGCATATTCTCGCGGGACCGCGCCCCTGGCAGCGCATGGGCTGACGCGGCAGTGCGGGTGTGTGTGGCGAGTTTTGGTCACGGACAATAGCGCGGCCGTTGTTTTTGCCGCATTGTAACGACGCCGACGCGATCGTCTGGTCACAATGACATTCCGTGTCGCGGGTTGCAGCCGAAAGGTTCGCGGTAACGTATAGATGAAGCGTACGCGCTTCGATTCATGCCGCAAGGCGCCCGAGTTTCGCCGCATCCGGTGCGGTATCGGGGTTAAGGAGAGTAGTCATGGGTTCGTTGAGTATTTGGCATTGGCTGATCGTGTTGTTGATCGTGGCGCTCGTGTTCGGCACGAAGAAGCTGCGCAATATCGGCACCGATCTGGGTGGCGCGGTGAAGGGCTTCAAGGAAGGCATCAAAGAAGGCGAAACGCCGGCAGGCGAAGCGCAGCAGCGCGAACTGCCGCGCAACGGCGCCGTGGACGTGGAAGCAAAGGAAAAGACGCCGCGTTCGGGCGATTACCGCTAAGCCGCGGCTCAACCGCGTTACTGACGGACATTCCACTTCATGCTGGACCTCGGTCTAACCAAGATGGCGCTGATCGGCGTCGTCGCGCTGGTCGTACTCGGGCCTGAGCGCCTGCCACGCGTCGCCCGCACGGCCGGCGCGTTGTTCGGCCGCGCGCAGCGGTATATCAACGACGTGAAGGCCGAAGTCACGCGCGAAATCGAACTCGACGAACTGCGTCGGATGAAAAGCGAGTTCGAGGCCGCCGCGACCAACGTCCAAAACTCCGTTCAGGACAACCTGCGCAAGCACGAGACCGAACTGAACGACGCGTGGAGCAGCGGCACCCCGGTGTCGCCGAGCATTGCCGGCGGCGCGCTCGAAGATGTCGGCAATACGTCGTGGCCGAGCAGCACGCCGGCTGCGGCGGCCAAACGCAAGAACTGGCGCGTCAAGCAGACGGCCATGCCCACCTGGTACAAGCGCGCGACCACGCGCCGCACGCGTGTGCAGTCGGGCGCGGCGCGCGTGGCGCGGCATACGCCGGCCAGCATGCGTCGTCCGACGCGGTTCTTCTGATGATCAGAACGACAAACTCTAACCGAGGGCCGGCGTGAGCGACCCCCAGCAAACCCAGGACGAAGGCACTGAAGAGACCTTCATTTCCCACCTCGTTGAATTGCGCGACCGCATCATTCGCGCCGGCCTTGCCGTCGTCGTGGTGTTCGTCGGGCTCGTGTACTGGGCGCCGGATATCTTCCGGTTGCTGGCGCGGCCCTTGATGCAGAACCTGCCGAAGGACGGCAAGATGATCGTCACCGACGTCACCGGCTCGTTCTTCGTGCCGATGAAGGTGACCATGCTGGTGGCCTTCGTGATCGCGCTGCCGATCGTGCTGTACCAGATCTGGGCGTTCGTCGCGCCGGGTCTTTATCAGCACGAGAAGAAACTGGTTGGGCCGCTGGTGGGCAGCAGCTACACGCTGTTCCTGTGCGGCATGGCGTTCGCGTACTTCGTGGTGTTCCCGACCATCTTCCGCGTGATGGCGCACTACAACGCGCCGCTCGGCGCGGAGATGACCACGGACATCGACAATTACCTGAGCTTCGTGCTGACCATGTTCATCGCGTTCGGTGTGACGTTCGAAGTGCCGATCGTCGTGGTGCTGCTCGTCCGCATGAATGTGGTGTCGCTCAAGAAGCTCAGGGAGATTCGTCCGTATGTGATCGTCGGCGCGTTTGTTATTTCCGCCGTGGTCACGCCGCCGGACGTCTTCTCGCAACTGATTCTGGCGATTCCGCTGATCGTGCTGTACGAGGCAGGGATTATTGCGGCGCGGTTGATCGTTGGCAAGCAGCCGGTGGTGATCGAAGACGCGAGCCCGTCAGATTGATGGTTTAGCGCTTCGGCGAACTCACGCAAACAAAAAGGGCAGTCCGTAATGGACTGCCCTCTTTGTTTGGCACGCGGCGCATTGCTTGTGCTTGTCGCCGGCCATTGCGCTCGGATTGCCCTTCGCTACGGTCAGCCGCCGTCGTCGTCCTGATCACCGCCACCGCCACCGCCACCGCCACCGCCACCGTTGTCCTCGGCCGGCTGCTTCGGCGGAGGCGGGCGTTTGCCGATGGTGACATCCAGATCCATCTCCCGGCTCTTGCGCACCAGATGCACCTTCGCGGCGGTGCCCGGCTTGATCTGCGCGATCACATTCAGAAGACGCGTGGTGTCGGTGATTTCCTGACCGTTCACGCTCACGAGAATGTCGCCCGGCTTGATGCCCGCACGGTCCGCGGGGCCGTTCTTCAGCACACCCGCGACAATCGCGCCCGACTTCTGCTCCAGCCCGAACGATTCGGCGATCTCCGGCGTGACGTCCTGCGGCTCGACGCCGATCCAGCCGCGTGTGACCGAACCCGTGGTGATGATGCTCTCGAGCACGCTGCGCGCCGTGGAGACAGGAATCGCGAAGCCGATGCCGAGCGAGCCACCCGAGCGCGAATAGATGGCGGTGTTGATGCCGAGCAGATTGCCGTTTACATCGACCAGCGCGCCGCCCGAGTTGCCCGGGTTGATAGCCGCGTCGGTCTGAATGAAGTTTTCGAACGTGTTGATGCCGAGGTGATTACGCCCTAGCGCGCTGACGATGCCCATGGTCACCGTCTGGCCGACGCCGAACGGATTGCCGATGGCGAGCACTACGTCGCCCACGCGCGTCTGGTCCATGCGGCCGAGCGTGATGGTGGGCAGATTGGTCATGTTGACCTTGAGCACAGCCAGATCCGTTTCCGGGTCGACGCCGATCACCTTCGCATTCGTGGTGCGGCCGTCGGCCAGCGCGATTTCGATCTGATCGGCGCCGTCCACGACGTGCTGGTTCGTTAGAATGTAACCTTCCGAACTCACTATCACGCCGGAGCCCAGATTGGACGCGGGTTGTTCCTGCTGCTTGCGGTTCTTGTCGCCGAAGAAGTAGCGGAACAGCGGATCTTTCGCGCGCGGGTCGGGTGGCAGTGAGCCATCCTTGCTGGAGAACACATTGACGACCGCGGGCATGGCCTTTTGCGCGGCGTCTGCGTACGACGCCTGAGCTGGGCCGCTACCGATGCCTGGCGCCACTTCCCGCAGGGCGACGATCGGTTCGGCGAGTTGCTTGCCGAATTGCCCTTGACGCTGGAGCCACTGCGGTTTGAGGGTCGCAATGATGAACATGAGCGCCAACAGCACGGTCACCGCTTGGGCAAAGAACAGCCAAAAGCGTCTAAGCATCTGAAGACTAGAGGTTTATATGGATCGGATCGAACTTGAATTGTACTTGAACAATCTCCTTGAAACCGCGCGCTTCAAGGACTATTGCCCCAATGGATTGCAGGTCGAAGGGCGTCGCAAGATCAATAAGCTCGCGACCGGCGTGACCGCTTCGGCGGCCTTCCTGGAGGCCGCGCTCGACTGGGGCGCGGACGCCGTGCTGGTTCATCACGGCTACTTCTGGCGCAACGAAGCGCCGCAGATCACCGGTCGCAAACACGCGCGGCTGAAACTGCTGATCGCCAACGACCTGAACCTGTTCGCCTATCACCTGCCGCTCGACGACCATCCCGAGTTCGGCAACAACGCGCAGATCGGCGCGAAGATGGGCTGGATCAGCGACGCGCGCTTCGGTGAGAACGACCTCGGCTGGCTCGCCACGTTTCCGATGCCGATCACGCTCGCGCACTTCACAGCGCAAATCGAGCAGACGCTTGGCCGCACGCCGCTCGTATTCGGCGACGCGGAGCGCGAACTGCGTCGCGTGGGCTGGTGCACGGGTGCCGCGCAAGGCATGTTCGACGCGGCCATTAACGCTGGCGCTGACGTTTATCTGACCGGCGAAGTGTCGGAATCGGTGATGCACACATCGGCGGAAAGCGGCGTCGCTTTCCTCGCGGCGGGCCACCATGCCACCGAGCGCTTCGGTGTGCAGGCGGTGGGCAAGCATCTGTCCGAGTCGTTCGATATCGAGCACCTCTTTATCGATATCTCTAATCCCGTTTGAATCGCAAGATTGACGCAAAACGCATTAGCGTTGCAAAAGGCAGGAATAACGGAGAGGGCACTTAAAAGGAGGCGCAAAAAGGTCTGCGATTCGTACGGAGAAACCCTGATTTATCAAAGGCTTCGCACGGTTTTTGGCAATCGGGCCTTGTAAATGGCGACTCCATTCGCGCAAACTAGCGGCGGAAGAAGCGACGTGAAGGAAAAATCCAACTCAGAAGTGGGGCGTGTGATGCGAGACAAGGAAGATGAACGCGTCGACGGCAGCCGCCGTACCTGGCTGATAGCGACGACCGTAGCAGGTGGCATAGGAGGCGTAGCCACTGTCGTACCCTTTGTTAGTTCGTTTGCACCATCTGAAAAGGCCAAGGCAGCAGGTGCCCCGGTCGAAGTCGATATCAGTGATCTCAAGCCCGGCGACATGAAGACCGTTGCCTGGCGAGGTAAGCCGGTGTGGATCATCAACCGCACCGACAGAATGCTCGCCGATGTCCAGAAAGCCGATAACGAAGTAGCGGATCCCCACACCAAGAATCCTTTTTCGATGCCGTTGCCGGAGTACTGCAACAACGAATTCCGTTCACGCACCGACCACAAGAACCTTTTCGTCGCCGTCGCCGTGTGCACCCATCTGGGCTGTACGCCGACGCCGCGCTTCCAGGAGGGCGCGCAGCCCAATCTTCCAGACGACTGGCCAGGCGGCTTCCTGTGCCCTTGCCACGGCTCCACCTATGACATGGCCGGCCGCGTCTTCAAGAACAAACCAGCGCCGCAGAACCTCGACATCCCGCCTTACATGTTCACGTCGGCCACCGGCCTCGTGATCGGCAAGGACGAGAAAGGAGAAGCGTAATGGCGATCGAACACGAAGTAGAGACGACCGGGCTGGTCGGCTGGATCGACCGGCGCTTTCCCCTGACTTCTACCTGGAAGAAGCACGTTTCCGAGTACTACGCTCCGAAGAACTTCAACTTCTGGTACTTCTTCGGTTCGCTTGCGCTGCTAGTGCTGGTCAACCAGATCGTCACCGGCATCTTCCTCACTATGAACTACAAGCCCGACGCGACGCTCGCGTTCTCGTCGGTCGAGTACATCATGCGTGAGGTGCCGTGGGGCTGGCTGATCCGCTATATGCACTCCACGGGCGCGTCGATGTTTTTCGTCGTCGTCTATCTGCATATGTTCCGCGGGCTGATGTACGGCTCGTACCGCAAGCCGCGCGAACTGGTGTGGATTTTCGGCTGCGCGATTTTCCTGTGCCTGATGGCCGAGGCGTTTTTCGGCTATCTGCTGCCGTGGGGCCAGATGTCGTTCTGGGGCGCGCAGGTGATCGTGAACCTGTTCTCGGCGATCCCGTTCATCGGTCCGGATCTGTCGCTGTGGATTCGCGGCGACTATGTGGTCTCGGACGTCACGCTAAACCGCTTCTTCGCGTTTCACGTGATCGCGATTCCGCTGGTGCTGATCGGTCTGGTGGTCGCCCACCTGGTCGCGCTGCACGAAGTGGGATCGAACAACCCGGACGGCATCGAGATCAAGGCGAAAAAGGATCCGGACGGCATTCCGCTCGACGGCATTCCGTTCCACCCGTACTACTCGGTGCACGATTTCATGGGCGTCACGGTGTTCCTGATTATCTTCGCGGCGATCATTTTCTTCGCGCCGGAGATGGGCGGCTACTTCCTCGAAGCGAACAACTTCGTGCCGGCCAATCCGCTGCAAACGCCGCCTGAAATCGCGCCAGTGTGGTACTTCACGGCCTTCTACGCGATGCTGCGGGCCACCACGGATTCGTTCAAGATCGTGCTGATGGTCGTGATCGGCCTGCTCGGCCTGCTCGCGCTGGTGCGCGCGCGCGGCAAGTGGAAACTCGGCCTGCCTGTGCTCGCGGTGCTGGTGATTCTGGTCATGGCGTTCACCGAGTCGAAGTTCTGGGGCGTGGTGGTGATGGGCGGCGCGGTGGTGTCGCTGTTCTTCCTGCCTTGGCTCGACCGCTCGCCGGTCAAGTCGATTCGCTACCGGCCGTTTTTTCACAAGGTGTTTTACGGAATCTTCGTGGCGGTGTTCCTGACGCTGGCCTTCCTCGGCACTAAACCACCGTCGCCGGCCGCCACGTTGATCGCGCAAGTCTGTGCGCTGATCTACTTCGCGTTTTTCCTCGGTATGCCGTTCTGGACGCGGCTTGGCACGTTCAAGCAGCCGCCCGAGCGGGTGCGGTTCAAGCCTCACTAATCGCGAGCCAGGAGAACACGAATGAAAAAACTGCTTACGAAGTGCGCGCTGATCGGCGCAACACTGCTCGCGGTGCTGGCCGCCCCGGCTTACGCGGACGAGAATTTCCCTCTCGACCGCGCGCCGGATAACGCGGAGAATTTCGCTTCCTTGCAGCACGGCGCGCAATTGTTTGTAAACTACTGCCTGAATTGCCACAGCGCGAACCTGATGCGCTACAACCGCCTGACTGACATCGGCATCGCGCCGAACGAAATTCAGGCGAACCTGCTGTTCACCACGGATAAAGTCGGCAACACCATGACCGTGGCGATGCGGCCGGCCGACGCGCAAGCGTGGTTCGGCGCGAGTCCGCCGGATTTGTCGGTGGAAGCGCGAGCGCGGGGCAAGGACTGGCTGTACACGTATTTGCGCAGCTTTTACCGCGACAATACGCGGCCGACCGGCTGGAACAATCTGGTGTATGAAAACGTGAGCATGCCTCACGTGCTGTGGCAGCTTCAGGGGCAACGTACCGCGAAGTTCGGTGACGAAACCGACGAAAGAACTGGCGAGACGGTACACAAATTTGTCGGCTTCCAGCAGGTCACTCCGGGGACGATGTCGCCGGTAGATTATGATTCTGCTGTGGCCGACCTCGTGTCGTACCTGTCATGGATGTCCGAACCGACCCAGAAAACCCGCAAACAGCTTGGCGTGTGGGTCCTGTTGTTCCTCGGTATCCTGAGCTTTTTCGCTTGGCGATTGAACGCCGCGTACTGGAAACATATCAAATAATCACGCCGTTACCCGGCGTGGGGCCGGCGCCAGGAAAAACCTGTTGAACGGTTTTTCCGCGCGCTGGCCTTTCAGCTTTTTGAGGAAACGTAAACATGATGGTTCTGTATTCCGGCACAACTTGCCCGTTCTCCCAGCGCTGCCGGCTGGTGTTGTTCGAAAAGGGCATGGACTTCGAGATCCGCGACGTCGACCTGTTTAACAAGCCGGAAGACATCGCCGTGATGAATCCGTATGGTCAAGTGCCGATTCTCGTCGAACGGGACCTGATTCTGTACGAATCGAACATCATCAACGAGTATATCGACGAGCGCTTCCCGCACCCGCAACTGATGCCGGCCGATCCGGTTCAGCGCGCCCGCGCCCGCCTGTTCCTGCTGAACTTCGAGAAGGAACTGTTCGTTCACGTCGGCACGCTCGAAAACGAAAAGGGCAAGGCTGCCGAGAAAAATCACGAGAAGGCCCGTCTCGCAATCCGCGATCGTCTGACGCAACTCGCGCCGATCTTCCTGAAGAACAAGTACATGCTCGGCGAAGAGTTCTCCATGCTCGACGTCGCGATCGCGCCGTTGCTGTGGCGTCTGGATCACTACGGCATCGAGCTGTCGAAGAACGCCGCACCGCTGATGAAGTACGCCGAGCGCATTTTCAGCCGCCCGGCTTATATCGAAGCGCTGACGCCTTCGGAAAAGGTGATGCGTCGTTGAGTTTGGCTTTGGGGTGAGGGCCGCGCGGCTGACTGAGCGCGGGCCCGCGCCCGGTAAGAGGACTGTTGATGCAAGAGATTTCCACCAAGCCTTACCTGCTCCGCGCGCTCTATGAGTGGTGCACGGATAACGGCTATACGCCGCACATCGCGGTCCGGGTCGACAATCAGACGCGCGTGCCGCGTCAGTTTGTGCGCGACAACGAAATCGTGTTGAACATCAGCTTCGAGGCGACCAGCCAGTTGCAGATGGGCAACGAGTGGATCGAGTTCAGCGCGCGTTTCTCCGGCAAGTCGCACAAGATCGAGGTGCCGATCGCCAATATTCTTGCGATCTATGCGCGCGAGAATGGTCAAGGCATGGCGTTTCCGGTCGAGTCGACAGGCGGCGAAGCGCAGGATTCCGGCGCCGACGCGGAACTGGCCGACGAGACCGAAGCGCCCGCGCCACGTGCGGTCGAAACGGCGCCGGCTACGGATGTCGCCACCGCCAAAGCGGATAGCGAGACGGCCGGTCCGCAGCCTGACGACGATGGATCGAAAGGCGGCGGAAGGGCTCGCCTCAAGATAGTAAAATGAAGTAGAATCACGGCCTCATGCCGGCTTAGCTCATCAGGTAGAGCGCTTGACTTGTAATCATGAGGTGGCGGGTTCGAGTCCTGCAGCCGGCACCAGTTGTACTAAACGGGGTTTCTGTTCAGTCAGAAACCCCGTTTTTATTTGTGCTCGCTCGTTGATAGAGGCGCTGTGTTAAAGCCGCTGCACGGCCCTGCAGCTTGCGAAGAGAGTCGGCTCCGTGAAGCATTGGTGAGACTCGTAACGGTCCAAAATCACCATATCTCTTTCACCTTGTCGATTGTGGACGTTTTAGTCTACGGTTTCCCGGTCGAGGCCAGTAGATAGCGCGCTTCACCCGTTCCCGTCGGCGAATAGCGCACCGCGAACCCGGACGACAGAGGTACTATTCGGGCGTCAGTCGGCAACGCTTCCAAGTACTCCGGCGGGCAACGCCCCCGATGACGCGGCTTCTCAGCGCGTCGCTCCCGCAACACCGATCCCACCTCACCATGACCAGCCCTGCAACCATCACCTGGCCCGAAGCCGACGGCCCCCGCTCCGCGCGTTGGCGCTCCGAAGCAGCCGTGCCGCCGCCCAAGCGTGTCATCGTCGCAGACGACCGCACCACCGCCGATTCCGCGTACCGACTCGCGTGCGAAGGGACGGCGCTCCTGTGGAACGGCGACTTCCAGAACGCCCGCCAACTGCTGCAAGCAGTGACGCGCCGGCTGGAGCGCAAACCGCGCAAGCAGGGCGAAACGCCGCTCGACGCATTCAATCTGCATCGGCAGGCGCAGTCGCAACGCGCGCGCACGCTCGGCATGATCCTGATTCCGCTCGACGCCGCATACGGTATTCCGCTGCGCCGCGCGCCCGATGTTCAACAAGCCTGCATCGAAACCTACGGACCGTCGACCGACGAGCCGTCCGTCGTGTCGCTTCGCGAACTGCTCGGCATGATTGGCGCGCACGAGTGGCGCAAGAAGGGCGTCGAGATTCCCGCGCTGGGCGACCGGATTCATCCGCACTACGGCGTGTTCTCACCGGTGCGCGGCGAGTATGTGGATCTCGTCGCGCGCACGCCGCTGCCTTCGCTGAACAAGGCGTTTGATATCGGCACGGGCACGGGCGTGTTGTCGGCGCTGCTCGCCAAACGCGGCGTGAAGAAAATCATCGCCACCGATCAGGATCCGCGCGCGCTCGCTTGTGCGCGCGAAAACCTGACGCGTCTCGGCTACGACCAGCAGATCGACGTCGTGCAAGCCGATCTGTTTCCGGAAGGCCGCGCGCCGCTGGTGGTGTGCAATCCGCCGTGGGTGCCGGCAAGGCCGGCTTCGCCGATCGAGTACGCGATCTACGATGCGGAAAGCCGCATGCTGCTCGGTTTCCTGAACGGTTTGGCGGAGCATCTGTCGCCGGGCGGCGAGGGCTGGCTGATCATGTCGGATTTCGCCGAGCATCTCGGCTTGCGCACGCGCGACTGGCTGCTTGCCGCCATCGACAAGGCGGGTTTGACCGTGTTGGGTCGCGAGGACATTCGTCCGCGGCACCCCAAGTCGACCGACGAAACCGATGCGCTGCACGCGGCGCGCATGGCCGAAGTGACGTCTCTGTGGCGTCTGAAGGCGCGATAAGCGGTGAGACGCAGTGCGGCTCTCTCAGCAACGAGAACTGCAATGCGGCGCGTCAGGTCGATGCACCGCCGACATACGCCGCCGCCCCACGCCCTGCCGCGAGGCCGCTGGCAAAACAGGCGGTGAGCAGGTAGCCGCCCGTCGGTGCTTCCCAGTCGAGCATTTCGCCCGCGCAGAAGACGCCGGGCAGGCGCTCGATCATCAGATGCTCGTCGAGCGCCTCGAAGGGAATGCCGCCGGCGGTGCTGATCGCTTCCTCGATCGGCCGGGCACGCGTGAGCCGCACCGGCAGCGCCTTGATGGCGTGCGCGAGGCCGTTGACGTCGGCGAAGGCTTCCTTCGACAAAATCTCGTGCAACAAAGCCAGTTTTACCCCGCCAATGCCGATCCGGCCGTGCAGATGGCTCGACATCGAGCGTGAGCCGCGCGGTCGCGTGACTTCGGCGACGACCCGCTCCAAGGCCAAGCCTGGCGCCAGATCGAGCGTGATCGTGACGTCGCCGTCAGTCAGAATCCGCTCCCGAATCACGGCCGATAAGGCATAGATCAGACTGCCTTCGAGGCCCGTTTCGGTCAGAAGTATTTCACCTTGTCGATTGTGGACTTTATTGTCTACATCGGTGAGCGCGATGGCCACCGGCTTGACCGGTTGACCCGCGAAACGCTCGCGCAGATAGGGGCTCCAGTCCACGTCGAAGCCGCAGTTCGCGGGCAGCAAGGGCGTGACTGGCACATCGCGCGAGGTCATCAGCTGAACCCACGCGGCGTCCGATCCCAGACGCGGCCAGCTTGCGCCGCCCAGCGCGAACACCACGGCGTCGAAGGTGACGGCTTGCTCGCCGTCGGGCGTCGCGAAACGGAGCGTATGCGTGGCGGCGTCGCCAGCTTCAGTATCCCAGCCGCTCCACTTGTGGCGCATGTGAAACCGCACGCCCGTCTCGCGCAGTCGATGCAGCCACGCACGCAGCATCGGCGCGGCTTTCATATCGGCCGGAAAAACGCGCCCCGAACTGCCGACGAATGTCTCCACGCCCAAACCGTGCAGCCACGCGCGCAAGGCGTCGGGATCGAAGGCCCGCACGAGCGGCGCGATCTGCTCGCGGCGCGCCCCGTAGCGGCCGAGAAACGGCTCCAGCGGCTCCGAATGCGTGATGTTCATGCCACCTTTGCCCGCCATCAGAAACTTGCGGCCGACCGACGGCATGGCGTCATAGACGTCGACCTGCACGCCTTGCTGAGCGAGCGCCTCGGCGGCGATCAAGCCGGCGGGGCCGCCGCCGATCACGGCGACGCGGGCGGAATCGAATGAGGATGACATGCGGGCCTGCGGAGGAGCGGAAGAGGCGGCGCGCCGACGGTTTGGATGATCCGGCAGCGCGAAGGGCGCTATTTTCACACCGCGGGCAGCGCAGGGCAAACGCGCGGGCGGGTCGGCGGGACGAAAAAGGCTGGGCTCAGGCGGTCCTGCATCCGCCTGGCTTGCATCCGCTGCTGTGTTATCCGACGGCGCGACCTATACTTTTCAGACACCTTGCATCGGACGCCGCGCGCGTCTTCCTCGCGTCAGACCAACTCGCCGCCTTCCCCGCCAACCGGCGCTATCCGTGCGATCGGAGCCGCCGTGTCACGGCCGGCGATCTGGTCCGCGCGTCTGCTGCCTGCGTGGATGTCCGAACGTCGTCTGAATCAAGGAGACTGCCATGTCCCGCAAATACATCGATTGCCGCGAGTTTCCGAGCGAAACGAACTGCACCGTCGCCCTGTCCGCCGACAGCGAGAGCGAATTGCTCGACGCCGCCGTGCAGCATGCGGTTGCGGTGCACAAACACACGGATTCGCCGGAATTGCGCTCGCAACTCAAGACGCTCTTTCACGACGGCACACCGCCGGCCGAGGCGCCGCGCGCGTGAACTGCTGTCTTTCGGGAAGTACAGAAGGAGCGACCCGCGCGAACGGCGTCTTGCCGCCCGCGCGGGTCGCAGCATCGTTGAGCGATGTCCTAGCCGGGGTACGCCTCGTCCACCTTCAACCCGGCGAGCTTGAAGATGACCCGCAGCGTTTGCGGTTTGATATCGCGCCGCGAAGCAAGCGTAGTCATGACGAAGTCGAGCACTTTGGCGTACTTGAGCATGGTCAGGCAGGTTTCCATGTCCACGCTGCCGTCGCGCATGACTTCGGCCAGACGGAGCATTTCCGTCGAGATATCGCGGGCCATTTCCAGTTCGAGTTGCTGCTTCTCGGACCACGCCGGGGTGGCGATGAGTTTCGCCAGCATTTCCTGAAATTTCTGCTCGACGTTTCCGTTGGGTACCGTATCCATTGCCGCCTCTTCTATTTTCCGAGCACGCATCCGCTTGAAGTCTCGGCGCGCTGCTGGTTACGTAACGTTCGGCCCGTGTTCCGGGACCGTCCTCCCCACATGCATTCGGTTCGCGTGGTGAAAGCCACGGCCGCAGCCCGTTGTTATAGGCGCCACGGCCAGCGCCATCGGGGCTGGCCGTTACGCAAGCTGCTTTTGCGCCTTTCCGGAACCTTCCACTTGACGCTTTTTTGAGCAGGAAGTGTTCCAGGTTTATGCCCTTTCTGACATGCTTTGCGCGGCTCCTTCGGTCAGCAAGCCGCACTTTGGGTAAACTGGCAGCAACTTTTCCCTTTTTCCGTCACCTGTCGCACGTTCGCGCTGCAATTATTGGCGGTTTCCCCCGATGTCCAGCAAAACGCACGAAATCCGTCCGAACCAATCCGTCGAGTTGTTGAAGGAGCTTCACATCCTCACACGCGACGGCAAGATGAACCAGGACAGCCGTCGCAAGCTGAAACAGGTCTATCACCTGTTCCAGTTCATCGAACCGCTGCTCAAAGACCTCAAGAACCAGCAGGGCGCCGTGACCCTCATCGACCACGGCGCGGGCAAGTCCTATCTAGGTTTTATCCTGTATGACCTTTTCTTCAAGGAGTTTCAGGAAGAAGCGGGTGGTGCGTCGCACATATACGGCATTGAGACGCGCGAGGAGCTTGTCGCGAAGTCGGAGGAACTGGCGGGCCGGCTGGGATTTACGGGCATGTCGTTTCTGAATCTGTCGGTGGCGGACTCGATCACGTCGGACCGCTTGCCGGCCCAGATCGACATCGTGACCGCGCTGCACGCCTGCAATACCGCGACCGACGACGCGCTGCGCTTCGCGCTCGAAAAGAAGGCGAAGTACATCGTGGTCGTGCCGTGCTGTCAGGCCGAGGTGGCAGGGGTGTTGCGGCAGAACAAGGGCAAATCGCTCGGCAACGCCCTGACGGAGATCTGGCGGCATCCGTTGCACACGCGGGAGTTCGGGAGCCAGATCACGAACGTGCTGCGATGTTTGCAGCTCGAAGCGCACGGCTATCAGGTCAGCGTGACCGAACTGGTGGGTTGGGAGCATTCCATGAAGAATGAACTCATCATCGCCCAGTACAAGGATTTGCCGAGGCGCCGGCCGGCCGAGCGTCTGAACGAGGTGATGGAAACGCTCGGAATCGAGGAACTGAAGGAACGGTTTTTTGTTTCAGCCTGATCGGGCGGCATCGCGCGGTCGCTTGTTGCGAGCCGCTACGCGACTTACCGCGTCATCAACGCGGCCCAGCCGGCCAGGCCGATTCTGCGGAGCGTTTCCTGATTCCGCTCGTAAATCGCTTCAGCGTCGGGAAAAGCCTGAACCGCGCGTTCGATGCTGTCCTCGCGTAGCAGATGCAAAATCGGATACGGCGCGCGATTCGTGTAGTTCTCGATATCGTCGGGCTCGCTGCCTTCGAACTGATAAAAGGGATGGAAGCTCGCGATCTGAACGACGCCTTCGAGCCGAAGCTGCTTGAGCATGCGTTCGGCGAAAAACAGGCAGTCGTTGTAGTCGAGAAAATCGCTGAGCGCCTGCGGCACGATTAACAGCGTCGTATCCACGGCATCCGGGTCGGCGGCGACCAGCGTCTGAAGCTCGGTTTCAAGATCGGTCAGCACGCCTTCCATGTCCACGGCATCGCTGACGGCATAGCGAATCTGCCCCTTCACGTGGACTGCCTTCGCGAACGGACACAGGTTGAGGCCGATCACAGCCTCGGTCAGCCAGTGACGAGTAGCGGCAACAACGGCATCGTGGGATTCGGTGGACAACGGCATGGCAGGCGGCGCGGGAGATAAAGCGCCATTTTAACGGGGCGGCTCGGCATCGATTCGCGCCTCGCTCAAACAGAGCCGCGAAGCAGAAAATTCAGTCAGCCGCTGCCGCCGCGCCGCACGCCGCGGCGATCAACTGTGCGGCGACTTTCGGCGCGGCCAGAACGGGCCCGCATCCGGGCCCGTAGGTCTGGCTGGCCGCATACACGCCTTCGATCATCAAACCCAGCGCATTGGCGAGCGCTGCGGGATCATCGGCGCCCGCCGCCGTCGTCAGTTCCGTGAGCCGCGCCATCAAGCGCGCCTTGTTGCGAAACACGAACTGCCGCACCGGATGCGCCGCCTCCGGAAACTCCACCGACACGTTCACGAAAGGACAGCCGCGATAATCGTCGACGGACGCGCGCACCGCGAGGTCGTCGAAATATTGCTGAAGCTGCCTTGCCGGCTCGCCCGGATGCTTAGCGAAGCTCCGCTCCACGTAGCCGAAGAACTGCTCGTCCTTGCGCTCCAGATAAGCCATGACCAGTTCGTCCTTCGACGAAAACTGCCGGTACAAGCTCATCTTGTTCACGCCGGCGCGCTCGACCACCGCGTCCACGCCGACGGCTCGCACGCCCTCACGGTAGAACAGCTCGTCCGCGGCACGCAGCAAATGCTGCTGCGCCTGCGGTCCGGCGGTCTGCGCGCCGCGCGTGCGCCGGGCAGCCGCTGGCTTTGGGGTTTCACTGTCGGACATGGATGGTCACCTGAACTCAATTAACGCCTTGACATGTTACCGACCAGTAACTAGTATCGCAACACCTATTGTGACTGATCTGTCACAGATCCTTTACTGAATGCGTAACAATACACAAGCGGCGTCGCCTGCGGGGCAGGTGTCGATTGGAGAACTGATGAACTGGGCAGCAAGACTGATTGGCGGACGTTTCCACTACGGCTGGCTGACCGTCGCGGTGGTGTTTCTGGTACTGCTGGCGGCGGCCGGCACGCGCGCCACGCCGAGCGTGATGATGTTGCCGCTCGAGCATCAATTCGGCTGGAGCCGCGCAACGATTTCCCTGGCGATCTCGGTGAACATCGCGCTGTACGGTCTGATGGGACCGTTCGCGGCGGCGGCGATGCAACGTTTCGGCGTGCGCCCCACGCTGCTGGCTGCGCTGGGGACGATGGCGGCGGGCGTCGCGCTGTCGTCGCTGATGACGCACCCGTGGCAGATGGTGCTGATCTGGGGCGTGATGGTCGGCGGCTCGACGGGCGTCGCGGCGCTGTCGTTGTCGGCGACGGTGGTGACGCGCTGGTTCACCACGCGGCGTGGCCTCGTCATGGGTATTCTCACGGCGAGTTCAGCGACCGGCCAACTCGTGTTCCTGCCGATGCTCGCGGCCATCGCCGAGCACGACGGCTGGCGGCAAGTGGTATGGGTCGTCGCCATTGCGGCCGCGATCGTGATTCCGCTGGTTGCGTTTCTGTTGCCCGAGCGCCCGGCCGACATGAAGCTGCGTCCGTACGGCGAACCGCACGATTCGCCCATCAACAGCACCTTCACCAAACAGAATCCACTGGCGATCGCCTTCGGCACACTCGCCATGGCAAGCAAAACGCGCGACTTCTGGCTGCTGTTCTTTAGCTTCTTTATCTGCGGCGCGAGCACCAACGGCTATGTCGGCACCCATCTGATCGCGATGTGCGGCGACTACGGCATGACGGAAGTGCAGGGCGCTTCGCTGCTCGCCGCGATGGGCATCTTCGATCTGTTCGGCACGACCCTCTCGGGCTGGTTGTCGGACCGCTTCGATAGCCGCGTGCTGCTGTTCTGGTACTACGGTCTGCGCGGTTTGTCGCTGATGTTTCTGCCGCACGCGTTCGGCATCGACTTCTTCGGTCTGCCGCTGTTCGCCGTGTTCTACGGACTCGACTGGATCGCGACCGTGCCGCCGACCGTGCGTCTGGCCACCGACGTCTACGGCAAGGAATCGGCGCCGGTGGTGTTCGGCTGGGTCGTCGCCGGCCATCAACTCGGCGCGGCTTTCGCAGCCCTCGGCGCCGGCATGCTGCGCGCGAGCCTCGGCACCTATACGGTTGCGTCGATGATTTCCGGCGGTTTGTGCCTCGTGGCCGCGATGATCGTGTTGCGGATCAACCGGCCCGTCAAAGTGCCGGAACCGCAGGCGGCATAAAACCGCGCGCGGCGAACCGAGCATCGCAAGAATCGCGGCCCCGCAAGGGGCCGTTTCGCTGTTGCAGGCAGCGCTAAACAAACTACTCGCTTGTTGGCGCACGCGCGCCGAAGCCCGGTTATGCTATGTGACCCCGGGCAGTTGCCCGTCGATCATGAATTTCGACCGAGAGAAGCGCATGGCCAACAAACCCGCCCCTACCGCAATTGCCATTCACGAGCTGATTGCAGGCCGCTGGAGCCCGCGCGCGTATTCGAGCGAGCCGGTGAGCCGTGAGCATCTGCAAGCCGTGCTCGAAGCGGCACGCTGGGCGCCGTCTTCGTACAACGCGCAGCCGTGGCGTTTTCTCGTATTCGACCGCAGCGTCGATGAAGTCTCGTTCAAGCAGGCCTTCGCCACGCTGGTGCCGTTCAACCAGGGCTGGAATGCGCCGGCGCCGGTGCTGATCGCCGTGACCACGCACACGCTCACCAACAAGGGCGAGGTGAATCGCTGCGCACCGTACGATGCGGGCGCCGCCGCGATGGCGCTGGTCTTGCAGGCGCATGCGCTCGGACTGGCCGCTCACCAGATGAGCGGTTTCGACCCGAACGCGTTCCGCACGGCATTCAAGCTGCCGAGCGACGTCGAAGTGATCGCGATGATTTCGCTCGGTCATTACGGCGACGTGGACAAACTGGATCCGGTGTTGCGTGAGCGCGAGAAGTCGGTGCGTCAGCGTCTGCCGCTGGCGGAAATCGCCTATAGCGGTGGCTGGAAGAAAGCGTTCTGAGCGGCTCGCAATTCGTGTATTGAAGTAGAACGCGCGGCGAAGACCGCGCGTTTTTTATTCCGCATCCTCCGCGACGCTCGACAGCGGCGTGGCCACGCTCTCCAACGACTTTCGCTCCGCATCCACGCCCCAGATCGCCGCGATCACCGCCGCCGCGAGCATCAGCCCAGAGCCGACCAGATAGCCCGAAAAGACCTCGCTGCGCTGATGCGTGTCGATCAGCCGGCCGAAAAACGCCGGCCCGGCGATGCCGCCGAGCGCCGTGCCGAACGCGTAGAAAACCGCGATGGCCAGCGCGCGAATTTCCAGCGGAAACGATTCGCTGACCGTCAGATAAGCCGAACTCGCGGCCGCCGATGCGAAGAAGAAAATCACCATCCACGCGATCGTCTGCGTCACGACGGTGAGCATCTGCTGCTCGAACAGGTAGCCGCTCAGCGTCAGCAGGATGCCGGAGATCGCGTAAGTTGCCGCGATCATCTTGCGCCGCCCGATCACGTCGAAGAACCGGCCGAGCAGCAGCGGGCCGAGGAAATTGCCGAGTGCGAAGGGCAGCAGATACCAGCCGATGTGGTCACCCGGCACGTTGTAGAAGTCGGTGAGCACCAGCGCGTAGGTGAAAAAGATCGCGTTGTAGAAGAACGCCTGCGCGGTCATCAGCGACAGGCCGACCATCGCTCGCCGTCGATGCACGTTGAAGAGCGTATGGAATACCTCGCGCAGCGGGGTATGTCCGCGAGCGCGTAACCGCAGGCGCGTGAGGTCGTCGTCGGAGAGTGTGTGGCCTCCGTTGCGAAAGCGCGTTTCGATGCCTTCGACGATCGCGCGGGCGTCGCGCTCGTCGCCGTGAGTGAGCAGCCAGCGCGGGCTTTCGGGCACCCAGATGCGCATCGGCAGAATCCCCAGCGCGAGCACCGCGCCGATGAAAAAGCAGGCGCGCCAGCCCCAGTCGGGCGGCAGCAGATGCGGATCGAGCAGCACCAGCGAGCCGGCCGCTCCGAGTCCCGCGCCGATCCAGAACGTGCCGTTGATGCCCAGATCGGTCCAGCCGCGCACGCGCGCCGGCGTAAATTCCTGGATCGTCGAATTGATTGCCGTGTATTCGCCACCGATCCCGGCGCCGGTCAGGAAGCGAAACAGCAGAAAGCTGGCCAGATTCCACGACAGCGCGGTTGCCGCAGTCGCCGCCAGATACAGGGCGAGCGTGATGAAAAACAGCTTGCGGCGTCCGAGCCGGTCGGTCAGCCAGCCGAATCCCAACGCGCCGAACACCGCCCCGGCGATGTAGGCGCTACCGGCCAGACCGACGTCGGCGTTGGTAAAGTGCAACGATGGACTAGACTTCAACGCACTTGCGACCGCGCCCGCCAGCGTGACTTCCAGACCGTCGAGCAGCCACGTCACGCCAAGCGCCACCACGATCAGCGAGTGAAACCGGCCCCAAGGCAGGCGGTCGAGCCGTGAGGGCAGATCCGTTTCGACGACCGAGGCGTTTTTTTCGTGGACAGCGGCAGTAGGCGGCGCGCTCATTGCTTGAAGTCTCCTCAATTCCGAAAATTGGCGGCGTATCCTGTCAAAATGAGCAATATTCGTTCCGTCGAGCTGGGCTTTTGCGTAACCGCGAGCGCGCCCGAAACGTCAGTTGATGCTGATTGGGCTTTCGTGTTACAAAGCCGCTCCCCTTTCTGTCCGCGCCAGCCGTGAGCGGCGATTCCTGCCATGAACTATTGCGCGATTGACTTTGGTACTTCCAACTCGGCCGTGGCCGTTCCTGTCGGCGGCGCGCTCAAGCTCGCGCCGGTCGAGGGCGCCTATACGACGCTGCCCACCTCGGTCTTTTTCAATACCGACGAAAACACCCGAGAATTCGGACGGGCGGCGCTCGCAGCCTATATCGACGGCTTCGACGGCCGTCTGATGCGTTCGATGAAGAGCATTCTCGGCTCGCCGCTCGCCGAGAACTCTACCGATCTCGGCGACGGCTCCGCGATCAAGTACACGGACGTGATCGCGATCTTCGTCGAGCATCTCAAGCGTTCGGCGGAAAAAAGCGCCGGCGGCCCGATCCATCGTGCCGTGCTCGGCCGCCCGGTGTTTTTCGTCGACGACGACCCGCGTGCCGATCACATGGCGCAGCAGCAGCTCGAAGCCGCTGCGCGCTCAGTCGGCCTGCGGGAAATCCACTTTCAGTATGAGCCGATCGCGGCCGCGTTCGACTACGAATCGCATCTGACGGAAGAAGGGCTCGTGCTAGTGGCCGACATTGGCGGCGGTACCTCGGACTTTTCGCTGGTGCGGGTCGGGCCGGAGCGGATGAAGCGCGTCGAGCGCAAGGATGACGTGCTGGCGCACCACGGCGTGCACGTCGCGGGCACGGATTTCGACCGTCGCGTGGAATTGGCGACGATCCTGCGCGAAATGGGCTATCAGACGCTGGACCCGGAAGGCCGTGAGATTCCGAACCGGATTTATTTCGATCTGGCGACCTGGCATCTGATCAACACCGTCTACTCCCCGAAGCGCGTCAGCGAACTGACGCTGATGCGGCACCTGTTCACCGAGGTCAAGCATCACGACCGTCTGATGCGCGTCGTGGACCGCCGCCTGGGTCATGCGCTGGCGGCGCATGCGGAAGAGGCGAAGATCGGCGTGGCGGCGGGCGGAGAGACCGTGATCGACCTCGATGAAGTGGAAGACGACCTGCGCCTCGCGTTCGACGAAGCGCAACTCATCAAGGCCGGCCAGGACGAAACGCTGCGCATTGTGCAGGCGGCGCGCGACACGGTACAGGCGGCCGGCGTGGCGACACGCGACGTCAACGCGATTTACTTTACGGGCGGTTCGACCGGATTGGCGTTTCTATCGGGCGCATTGGCGGCGGCATTTCCGGATGCTAGAGCGGTATTCGGCGACCGTCTCGCGAGTGTCGCGACTGGACTCGGCATTCACGCGCGGCGTCTATTCGGATAACCAAAAGCACCAACCGCATACTGCGAAGATAATCACCGTTCGCAATAGCGGTGGATATAAAAAAACCCCGCCGAGGCGGGGTTTTTTGCGTCCAGAAGGAAGCGTGTTGCTTACGCCGGCTTGATGTTAGCAGCTTGCTTGCCCTTCGGGCCCGTCTTCACTTCAAACGTAACCTTTTGGTTTTCTTGCAGCGTTTTGAAGCCTTCCGTGCGGATTTCCGAGAAATGCGCGAACAGATCTTCGCCACCGCCGTCCGGCGTGATGAAGCCAAAGCCCTTTGCGTCATTGAACCACTTGACGGTACCGGTTTCCATATTACTTGTTCCTAAAGATGGTAAATAAGGCCGAAGCCCAGAGGGTGCATGAAAATCAAGGAAGGGGTAATGGGACCAACCGGAGTACCGTTGATGGGCGAACTACGAAAGACCAATTCACTCGCCGCTTGAAATCCTGCCCGAACGTTATACGGCGATTTTGAGAGAAGGTCAACAGTCTCCCCACAACTTTACGAATTTTCGCCACCTTGGCGTAAAAGTTGCTTACAAAGCTTGCCATTCATCTGAATTTTTTGCTAGGGAGAACCCTTGGTTTCGCGACAGGTGCTGGGTGCAACCGTTAAACTACGCGCCTCGCGTCGGTTGCACCTTTTTTGGACTGGGCCGTCGCGTACGCATGCGTGTCACCCGTCTCCAGCGCCTCCAGGCGATGTCACGCGGTGCCGACATGGTTCTGCTGCAAACTTGCATGGGGCGGGGTCGGTGCCAAAGCGCACACTCCGGCCGACACAGGAGAAGACGTGAAAAGTTCTATACAACGGAACATCGGGCCGTTCGCGCTGATGCTGACGGGCTTAGGTTCCATCATCGGATCGGGCTGGCTGTTCGGCGCGTGGAAGGCTGCAAAAATTGCCGGCCCCGCTGCCGTTTGTGCATGGGTGATCGGCGCGGTTGTGATTCTCGCGATCGCGTTGGCCTATGCGGAACTCGGCGCGATGTTCCCGGAGTCGGGCGGCATGGTGCGTTATGCGCGCTATTCGCACGGTGCGCTGGTGGGATTCATTAGCGCATGGGCCAACTGGATTGCCATTGTCTCGGTGATTCCGATCGAGGCTGAAGCGTCCATTCAATATATGAGTACGTGGCCCTATCCCTGGGCGCATGCGCTATTCGTGGATGGGTCATTAACCATTAACGGGTTATTGCTGTCCGCTGCGCTCGTGATCATTTACTTCATGCTGAACTATTGGGGCGTGAAACTGTTTGCGCGCGCCAATTCGGCGATCACGATCTTCAAGTTTCTGATTCCCGGCGCGACGATCCTCGGCTTGATGCTGACGGGCTTCCACAAGGAAAACTTCGGCGAAGCGAGTACTTTCGCGCCGTACGGCTGGTCGTCGGTGCTGACGGCGGTATCGACGAGCGGCATCGTGTTCGCGTTCAACGGTTTCCAGAGCCCGATCAATCTCGCGGGTGAAGCGCGCAATCCGGCCAAGAGCGTGCCGTTCGCGGTGATCGGCTCGATCCTGCTCGCGCTGGTGATTTACGTGCTGCTGCAGATCGCGTATATCGGTGCGGTGAATCCGAGTGACGTGATGAAGGGCTGGAGCCACTTCAACTTCGCTTCGCCGTTCGCGGAACTCGCAATCGCGCTGAACCTGAATTGGCTGGCAATTCTGCTGTACGTCGACGCATTCGTCAGCCCGAGCGGCACCGGTACGACCTACATGGCGACCACCAGCCGCATGATCTACGCGATGGAACGCAACAACACGATGCCCAAGATGTTCGGCAACGTGCACCCGTTCTACGGCGTGCCGCGTCAGGCGATGTGGTTCAACCTGCTGGTGTCGTTCATTTTCCTGTTCTTCTTCCGCGGCTGGAGTTCGTTGGCGGCGGTGATCTCGGTCGCAACCGTGATCTCGTACCTGACCGGCCCGATCAGCCTGATGGCCCTGCGCCGCGCGGCGACGGACCTCGAACGTCCGCTGCATATCCCGGGCATGAAGATCATTGCGCCGTTCGCGTTCGTCTGCGCGTCGCTGATCCTGTATTGGGCGAAGTGGCCGCTGACCGGCGAAATCATTCTGCTGATGGTCGTCGCACTGCCGGTGTACTTCTACTTTCAGGCAAAGTCGGGTTTTGCCGGCTGGGGGCGTGATCTGAAGGCGGCGTGGTGGCTCGTCGCTTATCTGCCGGTGATGGCGATTCTGTCGCTGATCGGCAGCAAACAGTTCGGCGGTCACGACCTGATCCCTTACGGCTGGGACATGGTGGTGGTTATCGCGTTTTCGCTAGTGTTTTATTACTGGGGCGTGACGAGCGGTTATCGCTCGGAATATCTGGACGAGCGCAGCGAGCATGACGAAGTGCTCGAAGGCATGGGCGCGCATTAAGGTGCTGCGCTTAAGTCTGTAGAAACCCCCCGCCTAACGTGCTCAGGCGGGGGTTTTTTCTTTTCTGCCGAGCTTATGACGCTGCGTCAGGCTGTGCCGAACACGTAGTTCGTCATGGCCAGCGAGCGCTGGTAGGTTCCGAGCGACTGGATGGCCAGCGAATAATCGTCGTCCGCCGCGCCCAATGCGGCGAATACCGGCAGCAGATGCTCGTCGGTGGGATGCATCAGCACTGCATGCGGCGCCTGGCGGCGATAGTCGAGCAGCGCGTCGATATCGTGCGCGGTGAGTTTTTCCTCGAACCAGTCGGTGAATTCGGCGACCCGTGGATCGGCGTCCTCAGGGCGCGCGGAGAAGTCGGCGGCGCGCAGATTGTGCGTGATCTGGCCGGAGCCGATCACCATCACGCCATCGTCTTGCAACGACCGCAGCGCCCGGCCGACGCGAAAGTGATGCGTCGCGTCCATGTGCGGCTGGATCGACAATTGAGCGATGGGCACGTCGGCGGACGGGAACATGAGCAGCATCGGCACCCACGCGCCGTGGTCGAGTCCGTGCGGCTGGGCGCCCGCGAGGATGCCGCTCTCACCGAGCAGCACGGCCGCGCGGCGCGCCACATCGGGCGCGCCCGGGGCCGGATACTGAATTTCGTACAACTGACGCGGAAAGCCATAGAAATCGTGGATGGTTTCCGGCGCCGTGGACGTGCTCGCCACCGGCTGCGCCGTGCCCCAATGGGCCGACAGCATCAGCACGGCCTCCGGACGCGGCAACTGGGCGCTCAGCGCGCCGAATTCGGCGGACGGCAACGACGGGTCGATCGGCAGCGTGGGCGCGCCGTGGGACAGGAAAAGCGAGGGTAAGCGGTTCATGGCAGCAACGCGGCCGCGGGAGCGCGGCGCAGAGATTGGGTTGCTACCAATATAGGGCTGCACCGCAATTTGATAAACGGGCTAAAACAGAATTGATTGTGTCGCGGATGTTGTGAATCCGTGCGTATGCGCGGACATCGCCCGCCGGGGCTGACGCGCTATTCCTGCGCGCCGCGCAGCCCAGCCCACGCCGGCGACAAAGCCGGTCCGAGCGCGAACAGATCCAGCACGCGCGCCACGGTGTGATCGACCATTTCGTCGATGGACGCGGGTTGGTTGTAGAAGGCAGGCAAGGGCGGGAAAATCACGCCGCCCATTTCAGTGACGGCCGTCATGTTGCGCAGATGCGCCAGATTGAACGGCGTCTCGCGCACGAGCAGCACGAGGCGGCGGCGCTCCTTGAGCGTGACATCGGCGGCGCGCGTGATCAGATTGTCCGAGAAACCGTGCGCGACGCTGGCGAGCGTCCTCATGGAGCAAGGGGCGACGACCATGCCGTCGGTGGCAAACGAGCCGGACGCGATGCTAGCACCGACGTCGCGCACCGAGTGAACGACATCCGCGAGCGGATGCACGTCTTCTTTGCTCAACTGGAGTTCGTGCTGGATATTGAGCCAGCCCGCGCTGGAAATCAGCAGATGGCTCTCGACACCGCCCAGCCTGCGCAGCGTTTCGAGTATCCGGATGCCGTAGATGGCACCGGTCGCGCCGGTGATCGCGACGATCAGCCGGCGTGGCGCCGCAGCGCGTGTTTCCATGGCTCGCGGCGCCTTGGGGATAGAAGCGTGTGAACCGTGGCCGCTCAGGCCGCGGCGAACAGTTGCTGCAGTTCGCCCGATTCGTACATTTCCATCATGATGTCCGACCCGCCGACGAATTCGCCCTTCACGTACAGCTGCGGAATGGTCGGCCAGTTCGAGAACTGCTTGATGCCCTGGCGGACTTCGTCGTCTTCGAGCACGTTGACGGTCTTGATCTCACCGACGCCGCATGCCTTCAGAATCTGGATGGCGCGGCCCGAAAAGCCGCACATCGGGAACTGAGCGGTGCCCTTCATGAAGAGGACGACATTGTTTTCGTCGACGATTTGCTTGATGCGTTGTTGCGTATCCATGACTGACCTTGCGGTTCCGTTATGTGTAGGGAATAGGCTGAAATGATAGCGGATTTCGATACGGCCGGCCGAGCGCCGCTTTGTCCGTGCAGCGTTTGTGGATATTAGGCGATGCGCGAGCCGTCCAGACGCCCGCCACTGATCCGTTCGATGCCGGCCAGATCGCGCTCTGAGCGGACTTGCGCGAAACCTTGCGCCGTCAACAACGCGCGCACGGCTTCGGCCTGATCGTAGCCGTGCTCGATCCACAATACGCCATCGGCGGCGAGCCGTGTGGGCGCACCGGCGATGATCGCGCGGATCGCGCTGAGCCCGTCGGCTTCATCGGTGAGCGCGCCGCGCGGTTCGAAGCGCAGATCGCCTTCGTCCAGATGCGGATCACCGCTCGCGATATACGGCGGATTGCTGACGATCACGTCAAAGCGCAACGTGGCGTCGAGGGAGTCGTACCAGTTGCTTTGCGTCAACGACACGACGCCGCCGGGGCGTTGCACGTCGAGCAGGCGGGCGGCGTTGCGCGTGGCGACCGCCAGTGCTTCGGCGGAACGGTCGAGCGCCCAGACCTGCGCGTCTGGCCGCATCGACGCAATCGCGACGGCAATGGCGCCTGTGCCGGTGCCAAGATCGAGCACGCGAGGTCGCGAGAGGTTTTCCAGCGCCGTCAGTGCGGTGTCGACCAGCAATTCGGTTTCGGGGCGCGGAATGAGCACGTGCGGCGTGACTTCGAAATCCAGCCCGAAAAATTCCCGGGCGCCGACCAGTTGCGCCACCGGTTCGCCGGCAACGCGCCGTGCTTCCAGTGCCTGGTAACGCTCGACGAATTCAGTGTCGAGCGCTTCGTCGCTGCGCGTAATCAGCTGCGTGGGCCGCCAGCCGAGCACATGCGTGAGCAGGATGCGCGCTTCCAGCGGCCGCAGCGGCGAGGCGCGCAACAGCGCGGCGGGTGTGGCGGGTGTGGCCGAACTCATGCGCGGGTTAGTCCGCGTCGCCCAGCGAGGCCAGCAATTCGGCCTGATGCTCGCTGACGAGCGCCGCGATGAGCTCGTCGAGATCGCCGTCCATGATCGCGTCGAGGCGGTAGAGCGTGAGGTTGATCCGGTGATCTGTCAGACGCCCTTGCGGGAAGTTGTACGTGCGAATCCGTTCCGAGCGGTCGCCCGAGCCGATCAGGCTCTTGCGCGTGGCGGCTTCCTTCGCCTGCTGCTCGTGCGATTGCTTGTCCTTGATGCGAGCCGCCAGCACCTTCAGCGCGCGGTCCTTGTTCTTGTGCTGCGAACGGTCGTCCTGACATTCGACGACGATCCCGGTCGGCAAGTGCGTGACGCGCACCGCGGAATCGGTCTTGTTGATGTGCTGCCCGCCCGCGCCGGACGCGCGGAACGTATCGATCCGCAAATCCGCCGGATTGATCTCGACTTCGCCGATTTCGTCCGCTTCCGGCATGACCGCGACCGTGCACGCCGACGTGTGAATGCGCCCTTGGGTTTCGGTCGCCGGCACGCGTTGCACGCGATGGCCGCCGGACTCGAACTTGAGCTTCGAATAAGCGGCTTCGCCGGCGATCCGCACGATTACTTCCTTGTAGCCGCCCAGATCCGATTCGCTCGCCGACATCATCTCCACTTGCCAGCGGCTGCGTTCGGCAAAGCGCAGGTACATGCGCAGCAGGTCACCCGCGAACAGCGCGGATTCGTCGCCACCCGTTCCGGCACGGATTTCGAGGAAGATGTTGCGGTCGTCGTTCGGGTCTTTCGGCAGCAGCATTTTCTGCAACTCGGCGCCGAGCTTTTCCATGCGCTCGCGGGCCGCGCGAATTTCGTCTTCGGCGAAGTCGCGCATCGACGCATCCGCCAGCAATTCCTGCGCGGTGGTTGCGTCGTTCATGGCTTGGCGCCACAGCGCGTAGTGGTCGACCAGCGGCCCGAGCTCGGCGTGTTCCCGCGTGAGCTTGCGGTATTGGTCGAGATTCGAGGTGATGTCCTCGCGGCTCAACAGATCGTTCAGTTCGGCCAGCCGGGTAGTGAGCTGGTCGAGCTTGCGTTGCATGCTCGTTTTCATCGGACGGGTATCGGAGCGGGCTCCGGCAAGGATGACAACTAGGGAGTGGGCTGATGCCCTGGTCAGAAGCACGTCGCGGGCCACTTGCGGGTAGCCCGGACAGCGCGGCGGTGGCTGCGCCGCTAACGCTCCGTGGAACCGGAGTGTTTGTAGAAACCGCCCATGAGTTCGATGAGCGTGTCACGGTTCTCGCTGCTCGCGCGATTGAGCGCGTGCGTGGGACCGTGGATCAGTTTATTGGTGAGCGATTGCGACAGCGCTTCGAGCACGACGGCCGGATCGTCGCCGCGCGCGAGCATTTTCTGCGCGCGTTCGACTTCAGCGCGACGCAGCACGTCGGCCTGCGTGTGCATATGGCGGATTACCGGCACGATGCTGCGCGCGTCCAGCCATTGCATGAAATTCTGCACGCGCGTCTCGATGATCGCTTCGGCCTGCGCAACCGCGGCTTGCCGCGACGCATTGCCTTCGCGGACGATCGCGCCGAGGTCGTCGACGGTGTACAGGAACACGTCTTCGAGCTTGCCGACTTCGGGTTCGATATCGCGCGGTACGGCCAGATCGACCATGAAAATCGGCCGGTGGCGGCGCGCTTTCACCGCCCGCTCGACCGCGCCCAAGCCGATGATCGGCAAGGTTGACGCGGTGCACGACACGATGATGTCGAACTCATGCATGCGCGAGGGCAGGTCCGACAGCGGAATGGCGCGGCCGCTGAAGCGCTCGGCGAGACGCGTGCCGCGCTCGGCCGTGCGGTTGGCGACCACGAGTTCCTTCGGCTGCTGCGCGGCAAAGTGCGTGGCGCACAACTCGATCATTTCACCCGCGCCGATGAACAGCACGCGCTGGTTCGCGACTTTGTCGAAAATCCGCTGGGCGAGGCGCACGGCGGCGGCCGCCATGGAAACCGACTGCGCGCCGATTTCGGTCGTGCTGCGCACTTCCTTCGCCACGGCGAAGGTGCGCTGGAACAGCTGGTTCAAATAGGTGCCGAGCGCGCCGGCTTCCGACGCGGTACGCACTGCATCCTTCATTTGTCCGACGATTTGCGTTTCGCCCAGCACCATCGAATCCAGCCCGGACGCGACGCGGAACGCGTGGCGCACGGCTTCCGACTGCGGCAGCGCGTAGACGTGCGGCGCGAGTTCGTCGATGGGCAGGTTATGGTACTTGGACAGCCACTGGATCGCGGCTTCACGCGCGGCCTGGTCGTCGGTCGCGCAGTAGAGTTCGGTGCGATTGCAGGTGGACAGAATGGCCGCTTCCGGCGCCGTGCGGGCCGACGGGCCCAGCCAGACGCTCTTGAAGGTGTCCAATGCAGGCTTGATCTGTTCGAGCGGAAACGCCACGCGTTCGCGCAAGGCGACAGGCGCAGTGTGGTGATTGATTCCGATCGTTAGAAGCTGCATTTGGGGGCGCTATGGTTTAGCGGAATATTATAGCGTTTCCACGATTTTCACATTGTGCGTGGCTTATTCCGCGTTTACCACGGCGTCCGGCGGGATCGCGTCGAGTTGATAGCCGTAGCCGTAAAGCGGTGTCAGACAATAGCCGTGTTCAGGATGAAGCTGCAATTTGCTGCGCACCCGCGACGCGTGGGTGTCCACCGTGCGCGACCTTACGTCGCGTCGGCGCGTCCAGACGTTTTCAAGAATATGCGCTCGCGACACCGGCCGCGAGAGATTGCTGAACAGCAGCAGCGCGAGGCGAAATTCTTTCGGTGTGAGCGTGACCGTTTGCTTACGGAATGTGACGGCAAATTGCGCCACATCGAACGCATATTCGCCAATGATGTCGCGCCGCCGGTTGGGCGGCCGCCGCAAGCCTGCGCGGCGCAGCAGCGCGTCCATGCGGGCCAGCATCTCCGGACCGCGGACCGGTTTGGTCAGGCAGTCGTCGGCGCCGGCGTGAAGCGCGGCGACAATCTGGCTTTCGCGCGGCGCCGACATCAGCACAATCACTGGCAAGCCCGGCAGGATGGCGCGGGCGCGCGGAATGACGTCTTCGGCGGAATGGTCGCCGGCCCAGCTTTCGGTGATGAGAAGGTCGAAGAATTCTTCGTTGGCGCGCGTCAGAAACGGCACGCTCGCGGTGAAGTGCTGACACAGATGACCGCCGGCGAAGACCAGCCGGCCGACCAGTTCAGCATGCCGCAAGTCCGGCTCGATAAGGGCGATTCGCATGACGCGCTTTCAGCGTGGCAATGACCGGGGACCAGGCTTTTCCGTAAGGCCGACAGCTTGCCTAACATCACCCCGACCCCTAAACTCAACCGCTATGCGGAAAGCGCCGTGCTGAACTTCTATAGTTAATGAGACAAAAATGCTAGCTGTGTTAGCCCCTTGCGCCAATGAGACGAATCCGAAATTGCGCGAGGCCAGCCGTTAATGGGGTGGCCCGGCCTTGTAGTGTTGGGGGCGGCGATTGGTCTCGCGGGCTGGTGGTTGCATCCGCTGCGACGCGCGAGTCGCGCCCGGTGGTGGGTGGCGCTGCTGGCCGGCGTGCTGGGCGCAGCCGTCGCGCACATGGCCGGCAACGTGATTGGTCTCTTCCATGACGGTGATACGCTCGAATGGCCGGTATGCACCGGCGTCGCGTTGATCTCCGTTGCCGTGACGGTCGGCTTGCTTTCCCGTCGATGAATATTTGCAGGTGACTCCGATGAATGCCCGACTCCCCGAAACTTCCTCCATTCCCGAACGGCTTGCCACCTTGCGCAACGCAATGGCGCGCGAAGGCGTCGCCGCCTACTTGGTGCCGTCCGCCGACCCGCATCTGTCCGAATATCTGCCCGGCCGCTGGCAAGGCCGGCAGTGGCTGTCCGGCTTCACCGGCTCGGCCGGCACGCTGGTCGTGACCGCGGACTTCGCCGGCGTCTGGACAGACAGCCGCTATTGGGAACAGGCCAACGCGCAACTGGCCGGCACCGGCGTTCAGCTGATGAAGATGACCGGCGGCCAGCAGACCGTGCCGCATTTCGAATGGCTTGCTCAGAACGTGCCGGCAGGCGCCACGGTCGGCGTGGACGGCGCCGTGCTCGGCGTGGCGGCCGCGCGGGCCTTGAGCCAGGCGCTGGACGCGCGCGGCGTGCAGTTGCGCACCGACGTCGATCTGTTCGACGCGATCTGGCCGCAGCGTCCGTCGCTGCCGGCGGCCGCCGTGTTCGAGCACGTCGCGCCGCATGCTAGCGTCGCCCGGTCGGACAAGCTGGCGCAGATTCGCCGCGCAATGGCGGACAAAGGCGCGCAATGGCACTTCATCTCCACGCTCGACGACCTCGCGTGGCTGCTGAATCTGCGTGGCGCCGACGTCAGCTACAACCCCGTGTTCGTGGCGCACGCGCTGATCGGCGTCGACCACGCGTCGCTGTTCGTCGCCGACGGCAAGGTGCCGCAGGCGCTGGCCGATGCGCTGGCGAAAGACAACATCAGCGTCGAGCCGTATGCCAAGGCGGCGGACGCGCTGGCCGCGCTGCCCGCCGGCAGCACGCTGCTGATCGACCCGCGCCGCATCACGTTCGGCTCGCTGCAATCGGTGCCGTCCGCGGTCACGGTGGTCGAGGCCGTCAATCCGTCCACCTTCTTCAAATCGCGCAAGACCGAGGCGGAAGCCGAGCATGTGCGCGAAACCATGGAACAGGACGGCGCGGCGCTGGCGGAATTCTTCGCATGGTTCGAAGGCGCGCTGGGTCGCGAGACGATCACCGAACTCACCATCGACGAACGGCTGACGGCGGCTCGCGCGCGCCGTCCGGGCTTCGTGTCGCTGAGCTTTGCGACGATCGCCGGCTTCAACGCGAACGGCGCGATGCCGCACTACCGCGCCACCGAGGAATCGCATTCGGTGATCGAGGGCAACGGCCTGTTGCTGATCGATTCCGGCGCGCAGTACCTGAGCGGCACGACCGACATCACGCGTGTGGTGCCGATCGGCACCCCTAGCGATGCGCAGCGTCGCGATTTCACGATCGTGTTGAAGGGCACCATGGCGTTGTCGCGCGCGCAGTTCCCGCGCGGCATCCGTTCGCCGATGCTCGACGCCATCGCCCGCGCGCCGATCTGGGAAGCCGGCGCCGATTATGGCCACGGCACCGGTCACGGCGTGGGCTACTTCCTGAACGTGCACGAAGGTCCGCAGGTGATCTCGCACTACGCGCCGGCCGAACCGTGGACCGCGATGGAAGAGGGCATGATCACCTCGGTCGAACCGGGCATTTACCGTCCGGGCAAATGGGGCGTGCGGATCGAGAACCTCGTGCTGAACGTGCCTGCCGGTCAAACCGAGTTCGGCGATTTCCTCAAGTTCGAAACCTTGACGCTGTGCCCGATCGATACGCGTTGCCTCGATCTGTCGCTGCTGCGCGAGGACGAACGCGCGTGGCTGAACGCGTATCACGACACTGTGCGCACGCGTCTGTCGCCACACGTGTCGGGCGACGCCAAAGCGTGGTTGGAGTTGCGAACGCAACCCATCTGATCGCGATCGGGAACGAGCTTACGGAGAATGCATGGCCATCAAGGCAGTGGTGTTCGATTTCGGCGGCGTGCTGATCGACTGGAGCCCCGAGTATCTGTATCGGGAACTGATCCCTGACGAGACCGAGCGCCGCTGGTTTCTGACTCACGTCTGCTCGATGGACTGGGTGATCCGTCAAGACGGTGGCCAGCCGATCGTCGAGGCCACCGCCGAACTGGTTGCGAAGTTTCCCGATCACGAAGCGCTGATCCGTGCGTTCTACGAACGTTGGCACGACATGGTGGCCGGTGTGCTGGAGGAGGGTGTGGCGCTCATGGAAAAGCTCGAAGCGGCCGAGGTGCCGCTTTTCGGGCTGACCAACTGGTCGGCGGAGACCTTTCCGTATGCGTGGGAACATTACCCGGTGCTGCGGCGGTTTCGCGACATCGTCGTGTCGGGGCGGGTGAAGCTGGTGAAGCCCGATCCGGCCATTTTCGCGGCCATGCGCGAGCGGATCGAGGCGCAATTGCCGGGCGTCGAGCCCGCCGAACTCGTCTTCATCGACGACAACCCGAAGAACGCCGAGGCCGCGACGGCGCTCGGTTGGCACGGCGTGCATCACACCAGCGCCGCGCGAACCGAAGCGAAACTGCGCGAGTTGGGGCTGCCGGTTTAAGGCTGAGGCGTCTGCCTCGGCCTACTGCCCAAGTAGATTCTTCAACGCGTTACCCAAGCCTTTCACTGTTTCTCCCGCACCCTTTGCCACGTCCTCGACGCTCACCCCGAGCGCCTTCGCAAAACCGGTGCCGATGCGCTTCATCAGGCCTTCCTGCACCGAGAATTTCGGGTCACGCAGATTCCCATCCAGAACGAAATGCAGCGTGATGTCGCCGTTGTGCGCTTTGAGCGCGGCGACGGCAGCCTTGGTCGGAATCGACATGAAGGTGTCGAGAGGACTGCCGCTGTCGGCGAGTTGCAGATTGTGGATCGTCAGCGTGCCGGGTGCGTGCAACTGGTAGTTGCTCACCGTCGAGTCGATCGTCAGATCGACCGTGCCGCCTGTCACTTGCGCCTTGGCGCCGGCCTTCTTGATCAGATACGGGTCGAGCATCACGAGGTCGACGCCGCGCAGCTTGCTCGTAGTCTGCGAATCCTTGTTGGCGACCTTGATCCAGCCACCGAACGAGACCGTGCCCGTATGCGCCGGGCCCTTGATCGAGCCCGTGACATTGACGTTGGTCGGCTCAGTGAGGGCGGGCAGGCGCAGATTGTCGACAGTCGCGTTGGCATCGCTGACCGTCACTTTGAACGCCGGCGGCCCGACCGTCATGTCGTAGAAATGGAAGTTGCCCTGCTCGAAGCTGATGTGATCGATCTGCTTTTCGCGGGGAATGGACGCCGCCGCGCCACTGGCTTCGATATCGGATTGATTCACCGTTTCTCGCAGATTCGGCATCAAGCGAATCGTGCCGTCCTTCGTGCGCAGCACGGCGATGTCGAAGCCGCGCACCACCACGCTGCGAACATGCATGCGCCGCGCGATCAGATCGCGAATGTCGGGAGTAAGGGTGATTTCGTCCGCTCGGAGCGGATCTCCGGCCGGCCAGCCGGGCGGCGCTTTGAGAACAACGTTGGTGAGATGAACCGAAGTGAGGCCGACGTCGATAGTTTCGGCGCTGCCCAAGGGACCGAGCGCCGCGATCACGCGCTCCTTGACCTCGCGTTGCGCGAACTGCAGAGCACCGACCACGACGACAATCAGCACCAGCAGCACACCGCCCACAGCGACGGCCCAGCGCTTGCCCTTCGACATCGCCATGCTTGCCTCCTCGTCACCGCGTCGGCGCGGTGTGGCAGTGATTGGCTTATGCGCACGCCGGGTGGGCGCGCGCTTAGATGTGTTCGTCCAAGGCGGAACGTGCAACACACGCATCCCGCCGCGATGACGTGTATCACGCCATGGCACGCAATGCGTGTGCCCTACCGCTCATACGGTTGACGCCAGGCGTGTTTGCCGCGCGAGCCACGTTGCGCCGCGAAGTGACGCCGTTCGAGCGCCTGAAAAACGGCCATCGAGGCGGCCCACGCGTCAATAAATCCGACGCGCAGGCCACCCGATCCGAACTTATCGTGCGATCGGCTTGTAACGCAGACGCTTCGGACGCGCAGCTTCTTCACCCAGACGCGCACGCTTGTCCGCTTCGTATTCCTGGTAGTTGCCGTCGAAGAACGTGATTTGCGAATCGCCTTCGAATGCCAGAATGTGCGTGGCGATCCGGTCGAGGAACCAGCGATCGTGCGAGATCACCATCACCGAGCCGGCGAACTCCAGCAAGGCGTCTTCGAGCGCGCGCAGCGTTTCGACGTCCAGGTCGTTCGACGGTTCGTCCAGCAGCAGCACGTTGCCGCCGGCGATCAGCGTCTTCGCCAGATGCAGCCGGCCGCGTTCACCGCCCGACAGATTGCCGACCACTTTCTGCTGATCGCCGCCCTTGAAGTTGAAGCGGCCAATATAGGCACGCGACGGCGTTTCGTACTTGCCGACCGTCAGCACGTCGGCGCCGCCTGAGATTTCCTCGAACACGGTCTTCGAGCCGTCGAGCGCGTCGCGGCTTTGATCCACGTAGGCGAGGTTGACGGTCGGGCCTTTCACGATCTCGCCCGAATCCGGCTGTTCGCGGCCGGTCAGCATGCGGAACAGCGTCGACTTACCCGCGCCGTTCGGCCCGATGATGCCGACGATCGCGCCCGCCGGAATCTTGAAGCTGACGTCGTCGAGCAGCAGACGGTCGCCATACGACTTGCTGACGTTCTTGAACTCGATCACTTCATTGCCCAGACGGTCGCCGACCGGGATGAAGATTTCCGAGGTTTCGTTGCGCTTCTGGTAGTCCTGACTGTTCAGTTCTTCGAAGCGGGCGATACGCGCCTTCGACTTCGCCTGACGGCCCTTCGGGTTCTGGCGCACCCACTCCAGTTCCTTCTTGATCGCCTTCTGACGCGCCGACTCCGTCGATTCTTCCTGCTTCAGGCGCTCTTCCTTCTGATCGAGCCAGCTGCTGTAGTTGCCCTTCCACGGAATGCCGTGGCCGCGGTCGAGTTCCAGAATCCACTCGGCGGCGTTGTCGAGGAAGTAGCGATCGTGGGTCACAGCGACCACGGTGCCCGGGAAGCGCGTGAGGAATTGTTCGAGCCAGTCGACCGATTCCGCGTCCAGGTGGTTGGTCGGCTCGTCGAGCAGCAGCATGTCCGGCTTTTCGAGCAACAACTTGCACAGCGCGACGCGACGTTTTTCGCCGCCCGACAGATGTTCGATCTTCGCGTCCCAAGCCGGCAGGCGCAGCGCGTCGGCGGCGATTTCGATTTGCTGTTCCGCGTTGCCGCCGTCGGAGGTAGCGAGGATCGCTTCGTACTTGGCTTGTTCGGCGGCGAGCGCGTCGAAGTCGGCGTCCGGTTCGGCGTAGGCCGCGTAGATTTCGTCGAGCTTCTTTTGCGCGTTGAACACGTCGCCGAGACCTTCCTCGACCGCTTCACGCACCGTCTTGTTCGGATCGAGTTGCGGTTCCTGCGGCAGATAGCCGATGTTCAGGTTCGGCATCGGCGTGGCTTCGCCTTCGATGTCCTTGTCCACACCGGCCATGATGCGGATCAGCGTCGACTTGCCCGAGCCGTTCAGGCCGAGCAGGCCGATCTTCGCGCCGGGGAAAAACGACAGCGAGATGTCTTTCAGGATTTGACGCTTGGGCGGCACGATCTTGCCGACCCGGTTCATGGTGAAGACGTATTGGGCCATTTGCTTGCAATAGACGTTGACGACGCCGGCCGCGTGGGGGCGGGCGGTCGTGGGTGGATGGGTAATCGGTGTCATGGCCGGGCGGAGTGCCCGGCGCCGGCCGGCGCGGCATGAAGCGCGGCGTCGAACTTCGCGACGCCCCGCGCGCGGGCGGGTGGTTCAGGTGGCATTGTACTTCGGCAGGAGCGCGGGACGGCAGTGGCTGTCCGTTCGGCCAGGGCCCGCTCGGACGCTCAGAGCCAATCCGCCACACCGCCATGCCGCGAACAGGTGCCGCTGTGATGCCGGCTGAAGCTGTAAGTGGCATCGCGGCAGCGTGCGGTCGCGCCTTCCGGCGCCTTGCCGGATAACGAGCGGGCGGGCGCGTGCACGGTGTTGCCGTCGCGATTGCTATAGGTGTTGTGATTGCTGAGGTCTGATTCGTCGGGCGTGGTGCCCGGCGCGACATACGCGAACGCCGACGACGCGCTGAACAGCAGCGCCGCGGCAACTGCCGCGCAGGCACGGAAGGTGTGACGAGTCATGCCTGTCATGGTCTTTCGAGTGCTTGTTATTCTGACCGCTTGTGCGTTTTGCCGGGTCTTCAATTCGCGCGCCGTCCGCTCGCCGGATCGAAGAAATGCAGATGCCGCGCGGGTAGCGCGACTTGCAGCGCTTCGCCTGCCGCGGGCCGATGTGTATGCGGCAAGCGCACCGTCACATCGTGCTTGCCCCAACGCCCGTGCGCGAGATTATCCGCGCCGAGCAACTCGCAGGAATCGACGGTGAGCGTCGCGTGAGGCGCATCCGCCTGGCCGGGGCTCATGTGTTCCGGGCGAATGCCGAGGGTCCACTCGCGTCCCGTGGCGACTTCCCGGCCGATCGACGCCACGCCCGTCAGCGGCAACTTCGGACCGTTGCCGGCCACTTCGAAAACAGAGCCATCGTCCGACACGCGGCCTTCCAGCAGATTCATCCCCGGCGAGCCGATAAAGCTCGCCACGAACACTGTGGCGGGCCGTTCATAGACATCGGTCGGCGCACCGATCTGCTCGGCGTGGCCCTTGTTCATCACGATCACACGCTGCGCCAACGTCATCGCTTCGATCTGATCGTGCGTCACGTACAGACTCGTCGTAGCGAGCCGCGCATGCAGGCGCTGGATTTCGAGCCGCATCTGCACGCGCAGGCGTGCGTCGAGATTCGACAACGGTTCGTCGAACAGAAACACGGCCGGCTCGCGCACGATCGCGCGACCCATCGCGACACGTTGCCGTTGGCCGCCTGACAACTCGCGCGGCTTGCGTTGCAATAGCGCTTCGAGTTCGAGAATCTGCGCGGCGGCGTTCACGCGCTTCGCAATCTGCGCGCGGTCCACGCCCGCGATCTTCAGCGCGTAGCCCATGTTTTCGGCGACGCTCATATGCGGATACAGCGCGTAGTTCTGGAACACCATCGCGATGTTGCGATCCTTCGGCTCGAGTTGGTTGACCACTTTGCCGGCGATCGAAATGCTGCCTTCGGAGATGCGTTCGAGTCCCGCCACCATCCGCAGCAAGGTCGATTTGCCGCAACCCGACGGGCCGACCATCACGACGAACTCGCCGTCGGCGACGTCCACGTCGATGCCGTGCAGCACGAACTGTTTGCCGTCGTAGGTTTTTTTAACGCCTTGCAGAGTCAGTGCAGCCATGCCGTTTTAGCCTTTCGTTGCTTGCCGCGGATCGCGCGGTGTTGTCTATTTTTCGATGCCGGAAGAAGCTCGCTTACGTGGCGCCGCTTACTTTTCCGCGTCCACGAGTCCGCGCACGAACCAGCGTTGCATCGTCAGCACGACCGCGAGCGGCGGCAGCATCGCGAGCAGCGTCGCGGTCATCACCAGATGCCATTCGGTGGCCGTGTCGCCCGACGCGATCATGCTTTTGATGCCGACCACGGCCGTCGTCAGAGACTGCTGGCTCGTGATCAGAATCGGCCACAGGTACTGATTCCAGCCGTAAATGAACGTGATCACGAACAGGGCGGCCATGTTCGTCTTCGACAGCGGCAAGACGACGTCCCAGAAGAACCGCATGGCGCCGGCGCCGTCGATGCGCGCCGCTTCCATCAATTCGTCCGGCAGCGTCATGAAGAACTGACGGAACAGGAAAGTCGCGGTGGCCGAGGCGATCAGCGGCAACGTCAAACCGCTGTACGTATTGCTCAGATGCATCGACGACACGACCTGCACGGTCGGAAAGATCCGCACTTCGACCGGCAGCATCAGCGTGATGAAGATCAGCCAGAACGCGAGGTTGCGAAACGGAAAACGGAAGAACACGATCGCGTAGGCGGAGATCATCGAAACGGCGATCTTGCCGATCGAAATCACCAGCGCCATCACGAGACTGTTGAACAGCATGCGGCCGAACGGCGCCGCCGCGTTGCCGCTGCCTTGCGACCACACGGTCGCGATGTTCTCGAACAGATGCGTGCCCGGCACCAGCGAGAGCGGCACGCTGAACACTTCGTGCTCGCTCATGGTCGCCGCGCAGAACGCGACGTACACCGGAAACACCACCAGCACGACGCCGAGGATCAGCACCGCATGGCAGAAGAGGTCGAAACCGCGGCGGTTCTCGATCATGAGTATTGAACCCTGCGTTCGATGAAACGGAATTGCACGACCGTCAACGCGACGACGATCACCATCAGGACCACCGACTGCGCGCCGGAACTGCCGATGTCGAGCCCCTGAAAACCTTCGGCGAAAATCTTGTAGATCAGCGTGCGGGTCGCCTGCGCGGGACCGCCGCCGGTGGCGGCGTCGATCACCGGGAAGGTGTCGAAGAATGCGTAGGTGATGTTGATCACCAGCAGGAAGAAACTGGTCGGCGACAAAAGCGGCAGTGCGATGCCGAAGAAGCGCCGCACCGGACCAGCGCCGTCGATCGCCGCCGCTTCGATGAGCGAGCGCGGAATCGCCTGCAAGCCCGCGTAGAAGAACAGGAAGTTATAGCTGACCTGTTTCCAGACGGAGGCGAGCACCACGAGGAACATCGCCTGGCCGGCGTTCAGCGCGTGGTTCCACACAATGCCGTATTTGGCCAGCGTGTAAGTGACGAGGCCGATGCTCGGGTTGAACAGGAACGACCACAACACCGCTGCGATCGCGGGCGCAACCGCGTACGGCCAGATCAGCAGCGTCTGATAAGTCCTGGCGCCGCGCGTCACGCGATCGGCGCAGACCGCCAGCAGCAGCGAGATCACGAGCCCCGACACGGTGACGAGCGCGCAGAAGATCAGCGTCGTGTAGAACGACGAGAGGTAGAGCGGATCGACGAAGAGTTGCTTGAAGTTGGCAAGGCCGACAAACTCGCTCGACGTGCCGAACGCGTCCTGGCTTTGCGTGGATTGCCAGAGCGCCTCACCGGCCGGCCACAGAAAGAACAGCAGCGTGATCGCGAGTTGCGGCGCGACGAGCAGGTAGGGCAGCAGGCTGGTGCCGAAGCTGGAGCGCTTTTCCATTGATGATTTCCAAGGTTCTGCTGCAACCACGGGTTCCGGTGCGGGCGCACCGGAACCCTGCCAGCTCAATGATCTGCTTAGTTGCCGGCTTTCTCGAAGCGGCGCAGCAGTTCATCGCCACGCGACACGGAAGCGTCGAGCGCCTGTTGCGGCGTCTTCTTCTGTGCCCAAACCTGTTCGAGTTCTTCGTCGATGATCGTACGGATCTGCGGCATGTTGCCCAGACGCAACCCCTTGGTGTACGGCAGCGGCGGCTTGTTGAGCATCTGCTTGATGGCGGTGTCGCTGCCCGGATTCTTCTCGTAGAAACCTTGCTGCTGCGTCAGTTGATAGGCGGCGGTGGTGACCGGCAGATAGCCGGTGTCCTGATGCCACTTGGCCGCAACCGGCGCCGACGACAGGTACGAGAGGAATTTCGCCACGCCCTTATAGACCGCCGGATCTTTGCCCGACAGCACCCACAGACTCGCTCCGCCGATGATCGCGTTCTGCGGCGCGCCCTTCACGCTGGCGTCGTACGGCATCATGCCGGTGCCGAAGTTGAACTTCGCGTACTTCTTGATCGTGGCGAGCGATCCCGACGAGTTGGTGATGATCCCGCAGTCGCCGCTATAGAACTTCGACACCGGTTCGTCCTTGCGGCCGACGTAGGTGAACGTGCCTTCCTTCTGCATGTTCTGCAGGAACTGGATATGCGCGACCTGCAGCGGCTTATTGAATTCCAGTTGCGCGTCCGGGCCGTCGAAGCCGTTGTTCTTCGACGCGAACGGCACGCCGTGCCAGGCGCTGTAGTTCTCGAGTTGAATCCAGCTCTGCCAGCCTGACGAATAGCCGCACGCCATGCCCGACGCCTTCAGCTTCTGCGCGTCGGCCTGCAATTCGGCCCAGGTTTTCGGCGGCTGGTTCGGGTCGAGGCCGGCTTTCTTGAAGGCGTCCTTGTTGTAATACAGCACCGGCGTCGAGCTGTTGAACGGCATCGAGATCAGCTCGCCGGTTTTGGCGTCGCTGTAATAGCTGGCGATGGTCGGCACGAAGGCCTTTTCATCGAGCGGTACGCCGGCTTGCTTGAATACTTCCGAGACGGGAATCACGGCCTTCTTGGCCTGCATCATCGTGGCGGTGCCGACTTCGTAGACCTGCAGGATGGCCGGCGCATTGCCGCTGCGATACGCGGCGATGCCGGCGGCAAGCGTCTGGTCGTAGGTGCCTTTGAAGACCGGCACGATCTTGTAGTCGCTTTGCGATGCGTTGTACGCGTTCGCGATGTCGTTCAGCCGTTCGCCCAATGCGGCTTCCATGCCGTGCCAGAACTGGATCTCAGTCGCGGCATGGGCCGCCTGGCAGAGGCCGACGCTCAATACGGCGGCAACGGAAAGCGAACGGATTAGCGGCTTGAAACTCATCGATTTGTCTCCAGAGGTAACGGGCGCGGATGCGAATCGCGCGATTCTATTTGTGTTCGATGACAGTCCGGCGACGGTGGCCGGGCGGCGCGCACCATTTTTGACAGGCGCCGAATGCCGCAATTTAACATCGGTGTCATAAAACGGAAACAACCGGCGGTTGAAGGTGAAAGTTTGCGCGAGGGCAAGACGAGGCTTCGTTCGCTAGACGCGACTGTTTCTGCAAGGGCATGATGAGCGTCGATTCAGGTCATACCGGTCGATTTCTTTCCGGTTGCGTCACGGTGCCTATTAATCAGGATTGCAGATGCTGAGTTCAGTGCGGTTGGTGTTGAGCAGCTGGATTGCGGGTCTCGTGTTGGCCGGGTGTTCGTTCACGCCGGCGGCACACGATGACCATACCGTCTCCCGGGTAAGCGCGTTGCCGGCGATCATCGCGCATCGCGGCGGCACGGGTGACGCGCCGGAGAACACGCTCGAAGCGATCCGCCTGTCGATCGAGCATCGCGCCGACGCAATGTGGCTTACCGTGCAGTTGAGCAAGGACGGCGTGCCGGTGTTGTATCGGCCGGCGGATCTGTCGGCATTGACCGACGCGAAAGGGCCGGTGTCCGCCTATACCGCAGCGGAACTCGCCCGCGTGAATGCAGGCTGGACTTTCCGCGACGGACAGGCCTATCCCTACCGCGAGCATCCTTCGGGCATTCCGACGCTGCGTCAGGCGTTGCGCGCCATGCCGGCGAGCATGCCGGTCATCCTCGACATGAAGGCGCTGCCCGCTGGGCCGCAGACGCAAGCCGTCGCGCGCGTGCTCAATGAAGAGAACGCGTGGCAGCGCGTGTCGATCTATTCGACCGAGGCGGATTATCAACAAAGCTTTGCCGCGTATCCGCAAGCCAGGCTGTTCGAATCGCGCGATGCAACGCGTGGGCGGCTCGCGCGTGTCTTGTTGAATCAGGGCTGTGTCGACGCGCCGGCCGAACACGCGATGACCGCGTTCGAGTTGCATCGCCCGCTGATGGTGGTGGAGACGTTCACGCTCGGAGAAGGACGGTCGAATGTGCAGGCTACGCTCTGGACGCCTGCAACGGTCGCGTGCTTCCGGCAGAAGCCGGACGTGCGCATAGTCGCGATTGCCGTGAACGACACAGACGATTACCGGACGGCGGCGTGCCTCGGTATCGATGCGGTGCTGGCGGATTCGCCGGCGAAAATGGCGGCCGTTAAAGAGGGCATTGCGTTGCCGTTGCGATGCGGGCGTGCTGGCGCAACTGGCGGTCAGTAAAACAAAGAGCCCGCTTTGAGGAGCGGGCTCTCTTGAGGTGGCGTGCCGCGGCTGGCGGCGCTCAGGTTTTCACCTGTGGCAGCCTCGCGCCGCAGCCAAAACTTAAACGTTAAACAGGAAGTTCATCACGTCGCCGTCGTGCACGACATATTCCTTGCCTTCCGCACGCATCTTGCCCGCTTCCTTCGCGCCTTGCTCACCCTTGTAGGTGATGTAGTCGTTGAACGCGATCGTCTGCGCACGAATGAAGCCGCGCTCGAAGTCCGTGTGAATCGCGCCCGCGGCCTGCGGCGCCGTATCGCCGACATGGATCGTCCACGCGCGCACTTCCTTCACGCCGGCGGTGAAGTACGTGTGCAGACCCAGCAGCTTGAAGCCGGCACGGATCACGCGGTTCAGCCCCGGCTCTTCCATACCCATGTCGGCGAGGAACACTTCCATGTCGGCTTCATCGAGGTCGGCGATTTCCGCTTCGATCGCGGCGCACACGGCGACGACCGGCGCGCCTTCCGCTGCTGCGTGCTTCGCGACCGCGTCAAGATGCGGGTTGTTTGCGAAGCCGTCTTCCTTCACGTTGGCCACGTACATGGTCGGCTTGGCGGTGATCAGGCAGAACGGTTTGAGCGTGGCCTTTTCTTCGTCCGACAGGTCGAGCGCACGGACCGGCTTGGCCTGGTCGAGCTGCGCGCGCACCTTTTCCAGCACGGCCGCGTTCTTGATCGCTTCCTTGTCGTTACCCGACTTGGCCGCCTTCGAATAGCGCGCCAGCGCTTTTTCCACGGTCGCGAGGTCGGCCAGCGCCAGTTCGGTGTTAATCACTTCGATATCCGACAGCGGATCGATCTTGTTCGCGACGTGAATCACGTTCTCGTCTTCGAAGCAGCGCACCACATGCGTGATCGCGTCGGTTTCGCGGATGTTGGCGAGAAACTGGTTGCCCAGACCTTCGCCCTTGCTCGCGCCGGCCACCAGACCGGCGATGTCGACGAATTCCACCACGGCCGGCAGGATGCGCTCCGGCTTGACGATTTCCGCGAGCGCATTCAGCCGCGCGTCCGGCACCTCGACGATGCCGACGTTCGGCTCGATCGTGCAGAACGGATAGTTTTCGGCGGCAATGCCCGCCTTGGTCAGCGCGTTGAACAGGGTGGACTTGCCGACGTTAGGCAGGCCGACGATGCCGCATTTGAGGCTCATGGAAATCCTTCAATGAATCAGTAAGTTGCGTGATGCGCTCGACGCTGTGTGCAGGATTCGCGAAGCCTTCGCGTGTGGCGTGGCGGACCAATGCAGCGGAGCGGGACAGACACCGGATCGGGGCGTTGCTCGACGACCGGGTGCGAGTTTTCACGGAAAACGCAATTGTAACCCGTTCGCATCGGCTCACTGCGGCGGCAGCAGCGGGAAGGCAGCGCCCGGCGTTCGGTCCGCAATCCTTTCCCACGGTAATATTTTCTGCCAAGCACGGTAGAATCGGTGGTTCAGGGCCGATAGAGCCCACTCCGGGAAAATAATGAGAGCAATACGTTGGGTCATAACAGGCGTGGCTGTCGTTGCGCTGGGCAGCGCGATCGCGTCATGGGTGTCGCCGAACTTCGACGACGCTCAAGCAAACTCCGACCGGCAGACGGTCAACTGCCTCGCCAGCCGTCTGACGCTGGACGATAAAAAACGCATTGCGCAATTCGCCGATGCCAACGACTTCGATTCACTCTGGCGCGTGTACGACCGCATCTTCCCCGACTGCGCCGTGCGCGGCGATCAGCGGGAGCGCAAGGGCGACCTCGAGGCGAGCGCGTGGCGGCTCCTGTCTTCCGACCGCGAATTCGCGCGGCTGCGCGAAGCGAACGCGGCGCTGGCGGCGGCCGGTCACCTGTGAGCAGCGGCGCGGTGATTCGGGTGCAAACGCGGGCTCAAACGCCGCGCGCATCGATCCGTCCCCCGCAACCCCCGCGGCTATAATGCGCGGATGAACGCACACCACCAGACCTTTGATGCCGCCGTGATCGGCGGTGGGCTCGTCGGCAAGACCGCGGCGCTGGCGCTGGCGCTGACGCAAGGCGGACTGCGCGTGGCGCTGCTCGCGCAACCCTGCGCGGCGCTGCCCGCCAGCGCCGCCTTCGACTCGCGGGTCTACGCACTGTCGTCGAGCTCGCAGGCTTTGCTGGAGCGTTTGCGGGTCTGGCAGGCGCTCGATCTGGCGCGGCTCGGGCCCGTCTACGACATGCGCGTCTACGGCGACGCGCACGCCGAACTGCATTTCTCCGCGTTCCAGGCGTCGGTGCCGCAACTGGCGTGGATCGTCGAATCGTCGGTGATCGAGCGTGCGCTGGATGCGGCGCTGCGCTTCCAGCCGAATCTCACCTGGATCGACACGCGCGCTCAGGCGCTCGACTTCACCGCGGACAGCGCCAGCGTCGGGCTGGCCAACGGCAACGTGCTCGACGCCGATCTGGTGGTCGGCGCGGACGGCGCGCATTCGTGGGTGCGTGCGCAGATCGGTTCGAAGATGAACCGGCGCGACTACAAGCAAACCGGCGTGGTCGCCAATTTCAAGGCGGAAAAGCCGCACAGCGAAACCGCGTACCAATGGTTCAAGGACGGCGAGATCATCGCGCTGCTGCCCATGCCGGACGGTCACGTCTCGCTGGTCTGGTCGGCGCGCACGGAGCACGCGGAGCAACTGGTCGCGCTCGATCCGGCGCAACTTGCCGCTGAAGTGGAACGCGTGACCGGCGGCCAGTTCGGCGCGCTCGATTGCGTGACGCCCGCGCAAGGTTTCCCGCTCGCGCTGCAAACGGTCGACCGGCTGGTGGCGCCGCGCGTCGCGCTGGTCGGCGACGCCGCGCACCTGATTCATCCGCTGGCCGGGCAGGGCATGAACCTCGGCTTGCGCGACGTCGCGGCGCTCGCCGACACCGTCGCCGGCAAGGAATCGTTCCGCGATCTCGGCGACATGGTGCTGCTGCGCCGCTACGAGCGCGCCCGCCGCGAGGACATCCGCGCGCTGATGATCGCCACCGACGGCCTGCAAAAACTCTTCTCCGTCCCCGGTCCGTTTGCCAAGGTGTTGCGTAACACCGGCATGGCGTTTGTCGGCGCGCAGCCGTTCATCAAGCGCTGGCTGGTGTCGGCTGCGCTGGGTTGAGGCATCCGGCCGGGCATGCGGCGGCCGGCGAGACAGGTATCATGAACGGATGGACGCCGTTCCAGTCAGACCGGAAGCGTCAGGAAACGAGCACTGCGCGCGCATTGCGCGCGATTGAACCAGGAATTCAGCATGAAAAAAACTTTCCGCATGGCAGCCGCCGTGCTGGCCATCGCCGCCGTCACGATCGGCTGCTCCGCGCAGGCCGACCAGACCACCGACAAGCTCAAAGCCACGCTGCAAACGCGTCTCGCCGACGTGTCGATCAAGAGCGTGACGAAGTCGCCGATTGCCGGTCTGTACGAAGTGAACCTCGGCACGCAGATCGTCTATAGCGACGCGAACGGCGATTACCTGATGCTCGGCGATATGGTCGACGCCAAGACCCGCAAGAATCTGACCGAAGCGCGCCTGTCGGAAACCAACCGTATCGATTTCGCGAGCCTGCCGTTTGCGAACGCGGTGAAGGTCGTGAAGGGCAACGGCGCGCGCAAGATCGCCGTGTTCTCCGATCCGAACTGCCCGTATTGCAAGCAGCTCGAAACGTCGCTCAAGTCGATCGACAACGTGACGGTCTACACCTTCCTGTACCCGGTGCTGTCGCCGGATTCGACTGCGAAGTCGAAGTCGATCTGGTGCTCGACGGATCGCGCGAAGGCCTGGGAATCGTGGATGCAGGATCATCAGGCGCCCACTGCGTCCGGCACCTGCGACACCGCCGCGATCGACAAGAACCTGGCGCTCGGCCACGCGATGAACGTCGACGGCACACCCACGGTGTTCCTCGCCGACGGCCGTCGTCTGCCCGGCGCCGTGCCGGCCGACCGGCTGGACAAGGAAATGTCCGCGGTGCACTGAGCACGCGGAACATATCGAACCAAGGAGGCGCGACGTGCGCCTCCTTTCGCATCAAGCCAAACCTCCCCGCCTCACCTCTTCTAATCGCCGCCGATGAAGCCGATCCGCTACACCATCGTTCCCAAGCAACCCGCCGCCCACCTGTTCGAAGTCACCGTGACCGTCGCCGATCCCGATCCGGCCGGCCAGCGTTTCATGCTGCCGGTGTGGATTCCCGGCAGCTACATGGTGCGCGAGTTCGCTCGCAACATCGTGACGCTGCGCGCCGTCAACGACGCGGGCCGCAAGGTGCGCGTCGAAAAGACCGACAAGCACACGTGGCAGGCCGCGCCGGTCAAGGGCGCGCTGACGCTGCGCTACGAGGTCTATGCGTGGGATCTGTCGGTGCGCGCGGCGCATCTCGACGATACGACGGGCTTTTTCAACGGCACGAGCGTGTTCCTCTCGCCGCTCGGCCACGAAGAGGCGCAGTGCGTGGTCGATATCCAGAAGCCCGAAGGCGCGGCGTATCGCAACTGGCGTGTCGCGACCGCGTTGCCGGAGGCGCGCGGCACGAAGCGTTATGGCTTCGGCGAGTATCGCGCGCAGAACTACGACGAACTGATCGATCATCCGGTCACGCTCGGTGAATTCGCGCTGGCGACGTTCAAGGCGCACGGCGTGCCGCACGACATCGTGATCGGCGGGCGCGTGATCGGGCTCGACATGGCGCGGCTGTCCGCCGACCTGAAGCGCATTTGCGAAGCGCAGATCGCGCTGTTCGAGCCGAAGTCGAAAAAAGCGCCGGTGGATCGCTATGTGTTCATGACGCAGGCCGTCACCGATGGTTATGGCGGCCTCGAACACCGCGCTTCGACCGCGCTGATCTGCAATCGCGGCGATCTGCCGGTGGAAGGGCGCGAGGCGCTCACCGAAGGCTATCGAACCTACCTCGGCCTGTGCAGCCACGAATATTTCCACACCTGGAACGTGAAGCGCATCAAGCCGGCCGTGTTCGCGCCTTACGACCTGAGCGTGGAAAACTACACGTCGCTGCTGTGGCTGTTCGAGGGCTTCACCTCGTACTACGACGACCTGATCCTCGTGCGCAGCGGGCTGATTTCTCAGGACGACTATTTCGGCATGCTCGGCAAGGTGATCGGCGGCGTGCAGCGCGGCAGCGGGCGTCTAAAGCAGACCGTCGCCGAAAGCTCGTTCGACGCGTGGGTCAAGTACTACCGGCAGGACGAGAACGCGCCGAACGCGATTGTCAGCTACTACACCAAGGGCTCGCTCGTCGCGCTCGCGTTAGATCTGACGATCCGCGCGCAGACCAGCAACCGCAAATCGCTCGACGACGTGATGCGTTTGCTGTGGCAGCGCTTCGGTCGTGACTTCTATCGCGGCAAACCGGTCGGCGTCGACGAAAGCGAGATCGAGGCGCTGTTTGCGGAAGCGACCGGCGCGAAACTGGCCGAGCTGTTCGCCGAAGCCGTGCACGGCACGCACGATCTGCCCCTCGACACGCTGCTCGCGCCGTTCGGCGTCGAAATCGCGCCCGAATTGGACAAAAACGGCAAGCCGACGCTCGGCGCGCGCGTGCGCGGCGGCGCGGATTGCACGCTGGCGGCGGTTCATGACGGCAGCGCCGCGCAAAAAGCCGGGCTCTCGGCTGGCGACGTGCTGATCGCGCTCGACGGCCTGCGCGTGACCGGCTCGAATCTTGACGGGCTGCTCGCGCGCTACCAGCCGGGCGCGAAAGTCGAGGTTCACGCCTTCCGCCGCGACGAGCTGCGCACCGCGCAAGTCAAGCTGGATGGGCCAGAGGTGGCACGCTACAAGCTTACCGCCAGCGACAAGCGGCCCGCCGCGCGCAAGGCACGCGAGCGCTGGCTGGCCAGTTGATCGTCGTCCGGGTCGTCGGCGAAGGACGGCCCGGACGGGCGGATTGTTCTACCAGTGCAACAATCCGTCGCCGCCGGATGGCTTGTTCCAGGTGCGGCAAAAAACCACAATGGCTCCATTCGCGCAACACTGCGCGCCCCAACTGGAGTCAACCATGACCACGATCCTGCAAATTAATTCGGCAGCCCGTTCGCAAGGCGCAAACTCGACGTTGCTCGTCAACGAGCTGACCGCAAAGCTGCAACAATCGAATCCGGGCGCGCAAGTCGTCGTCCGCAATCTGCAAGCTGAACCGCTGCCCCACTTGGACGACGCCGTCCTCGGCGCGTTCTTCACGCCGGCCGACCAACGCACGGCTGAGCAAGCCGCGATCGCCGCGCGCAGCGAAGCGCTGATCGCCGAACTGCAAGCCGCCGACATCGTCGTGATCGGCGCGCCGATGTACAACTTCGGCATCTCGTCGCAACTGAAGACTTACTTCGACTTCATCGCACGCGCTGGCATCACGTTCCAGTACACGGCGAACGGTCCGGAAGGTCTCGTGAAGGGCAAGAAGGTCCACGTCGTGTCGGCACGCGGCGGCAAGTATGCGGGCACGCCGAACGACAGCCAAACGCCGTACCTGAAGAGCTTCCTCGGCTTCCTCGGTATGACCGACGTGAACTTCATCTACGCCGAAGGCCTGAACATGGGCCCGGACGCTGCCGGCGCCGCACTGGCTTCCGCGCGCGAAGCGATCGCTGCTGCGTAAGCTTGGCTATGCCGCTTCGGTGCGGTGGATAGCCTGCTGGAATGAAAAACGCCACGGATCTTTGGGTCCGTGGCGTTTTTGCTTTGTGGCACTGATGCGCGACGCTCGATGTCTGTTGCCGGCAGCTTTATGCGAGCATTTGCGCTTCGTCGGGCAGGCGCCAATCGATGGGTTCGCGACCGTGCTGCGCGAGATAGTCGTTGGCCTTCGCAAAATGCCCGCAGCCGAGAAAACCGCGATGCGCCGACAGCGGCGACGGATGCGGCGCTTCCAGCACGCAATGTGTTTTGCCGCCGAGCAGCGCGCGCTTGGCTTGCGCATGCGCGCCCCACAGCATGAACACGAGGCCGTCATGGCGCGTCGCCAGTTCATGGATCAGCGTGTCGGTGCATTTTTCCCAGCCGCGTTTCGCGTGGCTGGCGGCCGAATCACGCTCGACGGTCAGCACGGTGTTCAGCAGCAGCACGCCTTGCTTCGCCCATGTGTCGAGACAGCCGTGACGCGGCGTCTCGTGGCCGAGGCTTGCGGCGATTTCCTTGAAAATATTGCGCAGCGACGGCGGCGTGCGCACGTTCGGCGCCACGGAGAACGCCAGTCCGTGCGCTTGCGGTGTGCCGCGGTCTTCGCCGTGATACGGGTCCTGGCCGAGGACGACGATTTTGACGTCGTCGGGACTGGTCAGGCGCAGCGCGCGGAACACGTCGGCGGGATAGACGGTTTTGCCAGCGGCGCGTTCACCATCGACGAAACGGCAGAGCGGCGCGTAGGCGTCGCTGTCGATAAACGGTTTGAGATGCGCGCGCCATGCGGGTGGCAGGGCGTCGAATTGCGCTTCGAGCGTCGGCGGCGGCGCACTCGCGCCGGATTGCTGCGGCTGGGTGGTCGTCATGGCAGCCTTGGCTGGTGTGGAGGCGGCGTCGCCGAACAGCGAAGCCTGCGACGGATTGGAGCGGGTACGGGATGCGGAGGTCATGGCGGGGAAGTGTCGCAGCAAACGCGGCGTTGCTCAAGGTGTGGGCGGCGGCTTGTCGCGTTTGCCCGGCGGCTTTCACGCGCCTCAACCAGCCCGCAACTTATAGCCGCGCTGCGCCTTGCTGATGTTGTCCGGCGCGAGGCCGGCTATCTGTTTGCCGAGTTCCGCGGCGAGCGTGTGAAGCGCGGCTTCGTCACCGGACTTCAGTTCGAGTTCGACTTCCGAGATCGGCGCGCGGCGCGTTTCGCTATCGACCTCGGCGAACACGTCGCCCTGATCGATGGCCGCTTCGATGTCCGAGCCGTCCACTTCGACATGCCACAGCGTCCGGATGAAATTCGTGCGGAACAATTCTGTCAGCTCAGGCGCGGCCTGACGCAAAGCGTCCGCGGCGGATTGTTCATCGCATTCGCGCAGCAACGCATCGATCTCCAGCTTTTCGCCGGCCACCGGCATTTCCCATTCATGCCGGCTGTGCAAACCGTCGCTGGCGTTGCCCACCGTCTTGAAGGTTTGCAGCCAGCCGTCCGGCGTCTGGCGCAAACGCAAGGCGCTCTTCGAACTCGCGAGTGTCAGGTGCGGCGTGTCGAAGTAAATATTCACCAGCTTGACCGGACGGCCCGCCGCGCCCGCGCGCGCGACGAACCACTGCGTCGCCGCTTGCACCTGCGCGGGCGGGAGCGCCAGTTTGATTTCGCGTTCCATGCCCATGATCTGCTCCGCTACGTACGCCGCGTGCCGTGTGTCGACACCGTGCTCAGAAAAACATCCGAGCCACCTCTACGCCCGGCTCGTCCGCGCGCATGAACGCCTCGCCGACGAGGAACGTATGCACGTCCATCGCGCGCAGACGCTCCACATCGACGCGCGACAGAATGCCCGACTCCGTAACGACGATGCGGTCGTCCGGAATCGCTTCGAGCATGCCGATCGTCGTGTCGATCGACGTCTCGAAGGTGCGCAGATTGCGGTTGTTGATGCCGATCAACGGCGTTTTCAGCGTGAGCGATTCCATCAGCTCGTCGTGATCGTGCACTTCGACCAGCACGGCAAGCCCCAGCGAATGCGCGAGCGCTTCGAGGTCCTGCATCTGCGAGGTTTCGAGCGCGGCGGCGATCAGCAGGATTGCATCCGCGCCCATCGCGCGGGCTTCGACGATCTGGTACGGATCGACGATGAAGTCCTTGCGTAGCACCGGCAAATTGCAGGCCGCGCGCGCTTCCTGCAGATACGCGACGCTGCCCTGAAAGAACTGCACGTCGGTGAGCACGGACAGGCAGGCCGCGCCGTGCTTTTCATACGAACGCGCGATCTCGGCCGGCACGAAGTGCTCGCGCAACACGCCTTTCGACGGGCTCGCTTTCTTGACTTCGGAGATCACCGCGGCGAGGCCCGCCGCGTGTTTCGCGCGCAATGCGCCGACGAAGTCGCGAATGTCGCGCGACGATGCTTCGAGGCGCAGCTCTTCGAGCGGCGCGCTCTGTTCGGCCGCGCGAACTTCTTCGCGTTTGACCGCGATGATACGGTCGAGGATGTCGCTCATAAGTGTCTCGCTACGTGATTACTGCTTGAATTGCTGGGTGAAGCGGACCAGCTCGTCGACTTTCGCGCGGGCCTTGCCGCTCGCGATCGCTTCGCGCGCCAACTGGATGCCGTCCGCGATCGACGCGGCCACGTTCGCCGAATACAGGGCGGTGCCCGCGTTTAGCGTGACGATTTCGCGGGCCACGCCCGGCTTGTTGTCGAGCGCTTCGAGCAGCATCGCTTTCGATTCGGTGGCGTCGGCCACTTTCAGCGTGCGGTTCGACACCATCTGCATGCCGAAGTCTTCCGGATGGATCTCGTACTCGTGGACCTGGCCGTCGCGCAACTCGCCGACTTGCGTTGCCGCGCCGAGCGAGACTTCGTCCATGCCGTCCATACCGTACACCACCAGCACGTGTTTGGCGCCAAGGCGCTGCATCACGCGCACCTGAATGCCGACGAGGTCTCCGTGGAACACGCCCATCAATTGATTGGGCGCGCCGGCCGGGTTGGTCAGCGGCCCGAGAATGTTGAAGATGGTCCGCACGCCGAGTTCGCGGCGCACCGGCGCGATGTTCTTCATGGCCGGATGATGGTTCGGCGCGAACATGAAGCCCATGCCGGTTTCCGCGATCGACGCCGCCACCTGTTCCGGTTGCAAGTCGATATTCACGCCGAGCGCTTCGAGCACGTCCGCGCTGCCCGACTTACTCGAGACGCCGCGGCCACCGTGCTTCGCGACCTTCGCGCCGGACGCGGCCGAAACGAACATGGTTGCCGTGGAAATGTTGAAGGTGTGCGAGCCGTCGCCGCCGGTGCCGACGATATCGACGAAGTTCGAGTTGTCCTGCACCTCGACGTGCCGGGCAAATTCACGCATCACCGTGGCGGCGGCGGTGATTTCGCCGATGGTCTCTTTTTTGACGCGCAAGCCGGTGATGATCGCGGCCGCCATCACGGGCGAGAGTTCGCCGCGCATGATAAGCCGCATCAAATGCAGCATTTCGTCGTGGAAAATCTCGCGGTGCTCGATGGTCCGTTGCAGCGCTTCCTGGGGCGTAATCGTCATGATGTCGTCTCTCTTCATCAAGCGTGGCGATTGGACGTTTGCGCGCTGGCGAGCTTCGACTGCTTCACGAAGTTTTCGAGCAGCGCGTGGCCGTGTTCGGACAGGATCGATTCAGGATGGAACTGCACGCCTTCCACGGCCAGTTCCTTGTGACGCACGCCCATGATCTCGCCGTCTTCGGTCCATGCGGACACTTCGAGGCAGTCGGGCAGCGATTCGCGTTCGATCGCGAGCGAGTGATAGCGGGTCACGACGAAGTGTTTCGGCAGATCCGCGAACACGCCCTTGCAATCGGTTTCGATCGTGCTGACCTTGCCGTGCATGATGGTTTGCGCGCGCACCACGCGTCCGCCGAAGGCCTCGCCGATCGCCTGATGGCCGAGGCAGACGCCGAGAATCGGCGTCTTGCCGCTGAATTCGCGCAGCACGTCGAGCGTGATGCCGGCGTGCTGCGGATTGCTCGGGCCGGGCGACAGGCAGATGCGCTCGGGGTTGAGCTTGGCGATTTCGTCCAGCGTGATTTCGTCGTTCCGATAGGTGCGCACGTCTTCGCCGAGTTCGCCGAAGTACTGCACCAGGTTGTAGGTGAACGAGTCGTAGTTGTCGATCATAAGCAGCATGGTGTGTCTCCGGTCAGAAGTCGCTATCGAGGCCGTCTTGAACCTGTTCGGCGGCGCGCAACACGGCGCGCGCCTTGTTCTCGGTCTCTTGCCATTCGGATTCCGGCACCGAATCCGCGACTACGCCCGCTGCCGCCTGCACATACAGATTGCCGTTCGCGATCACGCCGGTGCGGATCGTGATGGCCAGATCCATTTCGCCGGTGAACGACAGGTAGCCGACCGCACCGCCGTAAAGGCCGCGCTTTACGAGTTCCAGTTCGTCGATCAGTTCCATCGCGCGGACCTTCGGCGCGCCCGACAGCGTGCCGGCCGGGAAGGTGGCGCGCAGCACGTCGAAATTGGTGGTGCCGGGCTTCAGCTTGCCTTCGACCGAACTCACGATGTGCTGCACATGCGAGTACTTTTCGATCACCATCTTGTCGGTGACGACCACCGAGCCGATCTGCGCGATGCGGCCCACGTCGTTACGTGCGAGGTCGATCAGCATGACGTGCTCGGCGACTTCCTTCGGGTCGTTCAGCAGTTCGGTGGCGAGTTCCGCGTCGCGTTCCGGCGTATTGCCGCGCGGCCGCGTGCCGGCGAGCGGCCGGATCGTGACGATGCGATCCTCGCCGCGCTTTTCCTGACGCACCAGAATTTCCGGCGATGCACCAACGACGTGGAAGTCGCCGAAGTTGTAGTAATACATATACGGCGACGGATTCAGCGAGCGCAGCGCGCGGTACAGCGAGAGCGGATTGTCGCGGTACGGCTTGATCAGGCGCTGACCGACCTGTACCTGCATCAGCTCGCCGGCGGCGATGTATTCCTTCGCCTTGCGCACGGCCGCCAGGTAATCGTCTTTGGCAAACTCGCGGTAGGTCTCGGTGCGCACGCTCGCCGACGTGACCGGCGGCTGCACGGTCGTGCGCAGGCGCTGGCGCAGTTCGCGCAGACGCTGTTTGGCTTTCGTGTAGGCCTCGGGCTGCGTTGGGTCGGCGTAGACCACGAGGTAGAGCTTGCCCGCGAGGTTGTCGATCACCGCGACTTCCTCAGTCAGCAGCAACTGGATGTCGGGCAGATTCAGATCGTCTTTGGGCGCCGTGTGCGCAAGCTTCTTCTCGATGTAGCGCACCGCATCGTAGCCGAAATAACCGGCCAGACCGCCCGCGAAACGCGGCAAGCCGGGGCGCTGCGCCACTTTGAAGCGGCCCTGGAATTGCTGGATGAATTCGAGCGGATCGCCCTCGTGCGTCTCGACGACCTTGCCGTCGCGCACCACTTCCGACACACCGTTGCGGGTGCGCAGCAACGTGCGCGCCGGCAGGCCGATGAACGAATAACGGCCGAACCGTTCGCCGCCCACCACCGATTCCAGCAGGAACGAGTTGGCGCCGTTGCGCTCGCTCTGCGCGAGCTTCAGGTACAGCGAGAGCGGCGTTTCGAGGTCGGCGAGCGCTTCGGCGATCAGCGGAATGCGGTTGAAACCCTCATTGGCGAGGGACTGGAATTCGAGTTCGGTCATGTTCCGATCCTGTACGGTGGTCCGGCGGCAGCGTGCGTCGGACAAAGCGGGTCATTGCGCGGCCGGTCTGGCGTTCGTTCGACGTGTCGACACGATGATACCGACCGGCGCGAGTTTCCCATCGACGCGTGCAAGAGATTTCAGCGCACAGATGTACTTTGCGGGTACATGCAGGCCGAATCAACCGATGCAGCGAAACAAGATGATGGAAAAAACGCGTGAGCGCAGCGAAGTAAAAAACGGTTGCCGAAGACGAGCTTCAGCGTACCTCAGGCGAGGTTAGCGCGACCAGCGACGCCAGGGCCAAGCTCCCCGGTCGATGCTAATCAGACTCCGTTTTTTATTCAGAAACATGAGGATGAAGGACTTTCAAATCGTTGAATGGTGCGCTGCGATCGCCTTGGCAGCGTCGAGCAGCGAGCCAACTATACCATCGGATTTTATTGTTTGTATAGCTTGGCCGTGGTTGTAGCCGTAGGGCACCGTGAGCGTTGCCATGCCGGCCGCACGGCCTGCCAGTGCATCATTTTCCGAATCGCCGATGGCCACCGTGGCCTGCGGCTCGACGCCCAGTTGCGCCGCCGCGGTGAGCATGGGCAGCGGATCCGGCTTCTTTTTCGCCAGACTGTCGCCGCCGAGCACGACGCTGAAATACTGCGCGAGCCCGTACTGTTGCAGCAGTTCCAACGCGAACCGATGCGGCTTATTGGTCACGCACGCGAGCTTCAGGCCGGCGTCGCGCATGGCGATCAAGCCGGCTTCGACATCCGGATAGAGCCGCGTGTGCGTGCCGTTGATCTTCGCGTACTCCTCCTGATAGATCGCGAGCGCTTCGTCGAAGCGGTCTTGCGCATGCTCCGTTTCGAAGCGCGGCGCTAGCACGCTGCGGATCAGATGCTCCGAACCCTTGCCGACATAACCGACCACTTCCTCGCGCGACGTTTCTTCCGCGTCGAGTTGCGCGAGCATGCCGTTCAGGCCGGCGGTGAAATCGTCAGCGGTATCGATCATCGTGCCGTCGAGGTCGATGATCGCGGCTTGCAAGCGCGGGCCGCTGAAAGTCGGGGCGGGGAACGGAGTGGTCATGTTGCGAGCAAGTTCTCAGTGCTGGATGTTGGCGAGTGCCGCGCGCATCTTCTCGATCACGACCTTGTGGTCCGGCTGGCCGAAAATTGCCGAACCGGCCACGAAGGTGTCCGCGCCGGCCGCCGCGATTTCGGCGATGTTGTCGACCTTCACGCCGCCGTCCACTTCCAGATGAATCTCGCGGCCGGTACGTTCCTTGTAGGCATTGATCCGCTTGCGCGCCTCGCGCAGCTTGTTGAGCGCTTCCGGAATGAACGACTGGCCGCCGAAGCCCGGATTCACCGACATGATCAGCACGAGATCGACCTTGTCCATCACGTGATCCAGATAATTCAGCGACGTGGCCGGATTGAACACCAGGCCGGCCTTGCAGCCGTGGTCGCGGATCAGTGACAGCGTGCGGTCGATATGGTCCGAGCCTTCCGGATGAAAGCTGATCAGATTCGCGCCGGCCTTGGCGAAGTCCGGCACGATGCGGTCGACCGGGCGCACCATCAGATGCACGTCGATCGGCACGTCGACGTGCGGGCGAATCGCTTCGCAGACGAGCGGGCCGATGGTCAGGTTCGGCACGTAATGGTTGTCCATCACGTCGAAGTGAATCCAGTCGGCGCCGGCGGCGACAACGTTGCGGACTTCTTCACCGAGGCGGGCGAAGTCGGCTGACAGAATGCTTGGAGCGATGCGGAATTGCGTCATGGCGGGGGCGGAGGCAAGCGGGAAAGCGCCATTTTACCGTTTTGTGCGCGAACGGACCGGTTCGCGGACACTGCCAGTCCCGCTCACGTTCAAGCAGCGAGTGTGACAAAACGCCTTAGTGGCCCTTGGCCAAAGGGATTTGTCCGGTTGCGGGCGTGCCGCGCATCAAGCAGAATGCCAAAACCATCAGCGCCGCATCGCCAATGCGCCCGCAAACCATTGGCGTTCGGGCTTTCTCGCGATTTTTCACACCCCGTTTCAGCAGACCGGAATCAGGATGAGCCAGTACGAATTCAGCGTCTCGGCGCAGGTGCAATATCTGCCCGAAGAGTCGGACCCGGAGCGCCGCCAGTATGCATTCGCATATACGCTGACTATCCGTAACACCGGCCAGGTGCCCGCGCAATTGATCGCGCGTCATTGGGTGATCACCTACAGCGACAAGAGCGTGCAGGAAGTGAAGGGCCTTGGTGTGGTCGGGCATCAGCCGCTGCTCAAGCCGGGCGAGCATTTCGAGTACACGAGCTGGGCGGTGATCGCCACGCCGGTCGGCACCATGCGCGGAGAGTACTTTTGCGTGGCCGAGGACGGCGAGCGTTTCAATGCGCCGGTGCCGGAGTTCATCCTGCGTATGCCGCGTACGTTGCATTGAACCGAGGGCGCGGCCCGCGGTCTTTAAGAAGCTCAATGCGCGGTTGAACGCGCAGCTCTACTGCGGTTTTTGCTGCTTTTGCTGTTCATTCGCGTTGGCGCGCGCCGCTTTCTTCTTGCCGGACGACGTCCACACAACGATAAAGACGAGCAGGAAGAGCGCGAGGAGCGATTCCAGGGCGAAGATGAGCATCGGGTATTCGTCGAACAGATCAGACATGGCGGTTTCCATCAAGAACGAACATTGTATGCGTTTTGTCCGCACGGCCGGAGCATGGCTCGGAGCGCTTTCGGTTGCGGTGATGCTGGCGTCCTGCGGCGGCGGCGGCGCGGTCCGGCCCTCGGTTTCGCCACCCACGGGTGCCGCGATCATACCCGGACAGATCGCCGCGGCACGGCTGACGGCCGTTGCCTGGCAGCAGGTGCCGGGTTGGCAGGATGACTCGTTGATCGGCGCGACGGCCGCGTTGCGGCAAAACTGCGTGAGGCTCGCACGTCAACCGAACTGGGCGCGCGCCTGTGCCGCGGCCTCGCAAATCGACGACCTCGACGTCACCAGTGCGCGGGCTTTTTTTGAAGCCTATTTCACGCCTTTCCAGTTAGCGAATACCGACGGCACGCTCGACGGGTTAGTCACTGGTTACTACGAGCCCTTGCTGCGTGGTTCGCGCACGCGGCACGGCGTGTATCAGACCGCGCTCTATCGCTGGCCGTCGGGTTCTCGCGCTGGCGCGCCGCTGCCGGCGCGTGCGCAACTCGAGCGCGCAGGTGTGCTCGACGGTAACGAACTCGTGTGGGTCGACGATCCGATCGAAGCGTTCTTCCTGCAGGTGCAGGGCTCCGGGCGCATCGTGATGGAAGACGGCAGCGTGATGCGTCTCGGCTTTGGTGGGACTAACAACCAGCCGTACAAGTCGATCGGACGCTGGCTGCTGGACCGCGGCGAAGTGACGCCCGCGCAGGCGACCATGCAGGGCATCAAGGCGTGGGCGCGCGCGAACCCGACGCGCGTCGACGCGCTGCTCGATACGAATCCGCGCTTCGTGTTCTTCCGTGAGATGCCGTCCGGCGAAAGCGTGCCGAGCGGTGGCGCGGACGGCCCGATCGGCGCGCTGGGTGTGCCGTTGACGCCGGAGCGGTCGATCGCGGTCGATCCGACTTCGATTCCACTCGGTACGCCGGTGTTCTTACAGACGACGCGTCCGTTGACGAATTCGCCGATGAATCGCCTCGTCTTCGCGCAGGACACGGGTTCCGCGATCAAGGGCGGTGTGCGCGCCGATTACTTCTGGGGCCTCGGCGACGACGCCGGCGATCTGGCCGGCAAGATGAAGCAGGGCGGCCGGATGTGGTTGTTGCTGCCGAATTCTTGAAGTTTCGGTGCCGGGTGGAGCGGCTGACGAGGGCGCCACTTTCAGTTGGTGCGAGTCGCAAGCGGCGTGGCTATGCCGCGCCGCTTGCTTAGTGCCGCTGGCCTCGTGCGAAGCGCCGTTCGTTACAGCCCCGACTTGCGCTTGTCCACCACGCGCCGCGCCTTGCCTACCGAACGCTCGATCCCATTCACAGCCAGCACGTTCACCACTGCGCTTACGCCGATCAGCGCCTTGATGTCATAGGTCAACGCCTGCTTGGCCGTGTTCAACGCGGCCGTATCCGGTGCCGATTCCGGGCAAGGCTCGACGTTCAACGTCAACACGTCAAGCGGCCCTTCCTTGGTCAGCACGATCTGATAGTGCGGCGCGAGCGCGCGCTGCTTGAGGAGCAGTTCTTCGATCTGTGTAGGGAACACGTTCACGCCGCGCACGATCATCATGTCGTCCGAGCGGCCGGTGATCTTTTCCATCCGCCGCATGGTGCGGGCGCTGCCCGGCAGCAGGCGCGTGAGGTCACGCGTGCGGTAACGGACGATCGGCAGCGCCTCTTTAGTCAGCGAGGTAAACACCAGTTCGCCGAGCTCGCCATCCGGCAGCACCTCGCCGGTTTCGGGATCGATGATCTCGGGATAGAAGTGATCTTCCCAGATGGTCGGGCCGTCTTTCGTTTCCACGCACTCCGACGCCACGCCCGGACCCATCACTTCGGACAGACCGTAGATGTCGACAGCGTCGATGCCCATGCGCTTTTCGATCGCCTGACGCATGTCGTTGGTCCACGGTTCCGCGCCGAAGATGCCGATGCGCAGCGAGCAATTGGCCGGGTCGACGCCTTGACGCTCGAGTTCGTCCGCGATCGAGAGCATGTAGCTCGGCGTCACCATAATGATGTCCGGCCGGAAGTCCTGAATCAGCTGCACCTGCTTTTCGGTCTGGCCGCCGCCGAACGGGATCACGGTGAGCCCCGCGCGCTCGGCGCCGTAGTGCGCGCCGAGACCGCCCGTGAACAGGCCGTAGCCGTAACTGATATGAACCTTGTCGCCGCGCTTCGCGCCGGCGGCGCGGATCGAACGCGCGACGAGATTCGCCCACGTATCGATATCGCGCGCGGTGTAGCCCACCACGGTCGGCTTACCCGTCGTACCGGACGACGCGTGAATCCGTGAAATCTGTTCCTGCGGCACGGCGAACATCCCGAACGGGTAGCTGTCGCGCAGATCCTTCTTGGTGGTGAAGGGGAACCGCGCCAGGTCCGCGAGGGTTTTCACTTCACTCGGGTGTACACCGGCTTCATCGAATTTGTGCCGATAAACCGGCGAGTTTTCATAAGCGTGGTTCAACGACCATTTAAGCCGTTCAAGTTGAAGCGCGGCAAGTTCGTCGCGGCTGGCGGTCTCGATCGGATCGAGCGGAAGGGCTGTGGTCATCGAATGTCTCCTTGCTGCCTCAATGCTTGGGTCTGATGTACGTGCGCTTGCGCGCAAAAAAACCGGGAGCTGGCTGCTGTTTAACGGCGTGGCGGCGAAGAGCCGCCACTGAGCCGCGAATCTGTCATGGGTTTGCTGCGTGGTGTCTCAGAGTTATCGCGGGTTTGCTGCGAGGTTGCGGTTATCAATCGCCTGTGGGAACCAGATTGCCTTTGATTTGCGCCGATTTGCCGCGGAACATCGCGACGGTTTCTTCGGCACGGTTCGTCACGCGAATGTCGTAGATGCCGGTTCGGCCGCTCAACGTCTGCTCGACGGCTTCCGCCGTCAACACGTCGCCGCCTTTCACAGGCCGCAGGAACTCGATCGAGCAGCCGGCTGCAACCGTGTTGATGTTGTACGTGTTGCAGGCGAATGCGAACGTCGAATCCGCAAGCGTGAAAATCAGGCCGCCGTGGCAAATCTGATGGCCGTTCAGAAAGTCGTCGCGTACGGCCATGCGCAGGCGCGCGTATCCGGGGCGCACTTCGACGATTTCGAGGCCGAGCGCGCGGCTGCACGCGTCGTTCTCGTACATCGCAGCAGCAGTCGCGCGGGCGAGTTCGTCGGGCGTCATCTGATTGGGATGTTTGGCTTGCGTGGACATGTTCAGCGGCCCTCGAAGCGCGGCGCGCGTTTTTCCACGAAGGCTTGCACGCCTTCCGCGTAGTCGTGGGAAGCCCCCAGTTCGCGTTGCAAATCGCGTTCGAGATCGAGTTGCCGGTCGAGCGTTTGCGTCGCGCCCGCACGCATGGCCTGCTTGATCGCAGCGATGGCGCGCGTAGGTTGCTGCGCGAGTTGAGCCGCGAGTTTCGCCGCGGCGGTGGCGAGCTCCGCGTCGTCGACTGCTTGCCAGATCAAGCCCCAGCTTTCGGCTTTATCCGCACTGAGTTTGTCGCCGGTGACGGCGAGTCCTAACGCGCGAGCCATGCCGACACGCTGTGGTAGGAACCATGTGCCGCCCGAGTCGGGCACTAGACCGATCTTCACGAACGCCTGAATGAAGCTGGCGGAGCGAGCCGCGAGCACGATGTCGCACCCAAGCGCGAGATTGGCGCCGGCGCCGGCGGCCGTGCCGTTCACTGCGGCGATGACGGGCAGCGGCAATGCTTGCAGGCGGCGAATCAGCGGGTTGAAATGTTGCTCGATCAGTTCACCCAGATCGGTCATGGCGCCTGGTGTGAAGTCGAGGTCGGCGAGGTCCTGGCCGGCGCAAAAGCCGCGGCCTGCGCCAGTGAGTACGAGCGCACGGGCGCCCGACGTTTCGACCTGATTGAGCGCGGCGCTCAGCTCCTGATGCATCGCGCGCGTGAAGCTGTTCAGTTTGTCCGGCCGGTTCAGTGTGATGGTTGCGACATGGCTCGATGCGTCGATGTCCAGGCGAATCGCTTCATATGACATTGGGTGTCTCCTCAAAGTCTCTTTGACCGATGGGCGCTGCGGCGCTGACTGCCGTCAGATCCGCTCGATGACCAGTGCGATGCCTTGGCCTACGCCAATGCACATCGTGCAAAGCGCAAAGCGGCCGTTGGTCCGCTCCAACTGGTACAGCGCGGTCGTGATCAGACGGGCGCCCGAAGCGCCCAGCGGATGACCGAGCGCAATGGCTCCGCCGTTCGGATTGACGCGCGGGTCGTTGTCGCGGAGACCGAGCGTGCGCAGAACGGCCAGGCCTTGCGATGCGAAGGCTTCGTTCAACTCGATCACGTCGAGTTGTTCGAGCGTCATACCGAGTTGCTTTAACAGCTTTTGCGTGGCCGGCGCCGGACCGATACCCATGATGCGCGGCTCGACGCCCGCCGTTGCCATGCCCACCACGCGGGCGCGGCGGCGCAGTCCGTATTGATCGGCGGCTTGCTGGTTCGCGAGCAACAGCGCGCATGCGCCGTCGTTCACGCCCGACGCATTGCCGGCGGTCACGCTGCCGTCCGGACGAACCACGCCCTTGAGCTTGCCCAAACTTTCGAGCGAAGTTTCGCGCGGGTGTTCGTCGAGCAGCACGCGTACGGGATCGCCTTTCTTCTGCGCGATTTCGACGCCGACGATTTCCTGAGCCAACGTGCCATCCTGCTGGGCACGAGCCGCCTTTTGCTGGCTAGCCAGCGCGAACGCGTCCTGATCCGCGCGGCTCACGCTGAATTCGACGGCGACGTTTTCCGCGGTCTCGGGCATCGAATCGACGCCGTACTGGCGTTTCATCAGCGGATTGATAAAGCGCCAGCCGATGGTCGTGTCGTAAATGTCGGCCTGGCGCGCGAACGCGCTAGTCGCCTTGCCCATGACGAACGGCGCACGTGTCATGCTTTCGACACCGCCGGCGATCATCAGGCGTGCTTCGCCCGCCTTAATAGCGCGCGCCGCGGTGCCGACCGCGTCCATACCCGAGCCGCACAAGCGGTTGATGGTTGCGCCGGGCGCCTCGGTGGGCAAGCCGGCCAGTAACGCCGACATACGGGCGACGTTGCGGTTGTCTTCGCCGGCCTGGTTCGCGCAGCCATAAATGACATCGTCCACAGCGCGCCAGTCAACGCCGGGATTGCGTTCGATCAACGCCCTGATCGGCACCGCGCCGAGATCGTCGGCGCGGACATCCTTTAGTGCGCCGCCGTAGCGGCCGATTGGAGTGCGAATCGCATCGCAAATGAAGGCGTCGTTCATATGGATTCCTGCTGGGACGGATCGGCGTGAGGTGCCGATCCGATGTCTCATGTTAGTTGGGGTGCACAGCCCGGTCCATTCGGCCAAACGGCATAGGACGAAAGCCGTGCTTTTGTCTTATGCCATTCAGCCAGCTACCGCCGGCGCCGCCTTGGGTTCAACATGAACGCGGCTTTGAACTACGCGGAAGCGATTCGCGACGAAGGCTGCGTCAGCCAGCGCGGCATTGGCCGCCGGGTTCGCGCCCGTGCCGTGGAAGTCGGAAAAGGCTGCCGACTGATTGACGAACACGCCGCCGGTCAGATTGATCGACAAGGCCACGCCACCGCGGATCGATGCTTCGTGCGCCTCTTCGAGCACCGCTTCGTCCGTGCTGTATACCGACATCGTCAGCGCACCATGTTCGGCGGCGATTGCACCGGCGAGATCGAGCGACTGTGCAGTCGAGTCTGTCGCGATCACGAACGAGATCGGCCCGAACCATTCTTTGGTGAACTGCGCCTGGTCGGTGGCGGCATCCAGTTGGAGCACGAGCGGCGTGCGCACGCGGGCGCCGGCGAAAGCGGGATGTTCGAGCGTCAGGCTCTCGACGAGAACGCGGCCGAGTTTTGCGGCTTCGTCGATGCGCTGGGTCACGCCTTCGTTCTGAATCGCGCCGAGTAGCTCGACAGCGCGAGCCGGGTCGGCGACGAGTTTTTGCACAGCGCCGGCAATGGCTTGGGCGACTTCATCAAAACCGAGCGTGCCGTCCGAAGTGCGGATACCGCCGCGCGGCACGTAGATGTTTTGCGGCGCGGTGCACATCTGGCCCGAGTACAGCGCGAGCGAGAAGGCGATGTTGCGGGCAACGGCTTTGATGTCGTCGGCGGAGTCGATCACGATCTGGTTGACGCCGGCTTTTTCGGTGTAGACCTGTGCCTGGTGCGCGTTGCGCTCGAGCCACGTGCCGTTTTGCGTGCTGCCGGTGAAGTCGATGAGTTTGATTTCCGGGCGCAGCGCCAAGTCCTGGACGAGTGCGCCGTCGTTCGGTTCGGTAGCCAGCAAGGTGACGACGTTCGGATCGAAACCCGCTTCGCGCAAAACGTCACGCGCGATTCGTACGGTCAGCGCGAGCGGCAGAATTGCGCCCGGATGCGGCTTGACGATGACCGTGTTGCCCGTGGCCAGATCGGCGAAAAGGCCTGGATAGCCGTTCCACGTCGGGAAGGTGCAGCAGCCTAGCACGAGGCCGGTGCCACGCGGCACAACGGTATAACGCTTGTGCATGGCGAGCGGCGGATTCTTGCCTTGCGGCTTTTCCCAATGGGCGTCGCCGGGAATGCGGCGCAGTTGGTCCCACGCATACACGACGGCTTCGAGCGCGCGGTCTTGTGCGTGCGGGCCGCCGGCCTGGAAGGCCATCATGAATGCCTGGCCGGTCGTGTGCATCACGCTGTAGCCGATTTCGAAGCTGGCGCGATTCACGCGCGCAAGGATTTCGAGGCATACGCCGATCCATGCCTGCGGGCCTGCCGCGCGCCAGTCGCGTTGGGCTGCGGTGGCCGCCGCGATCAGGGCGGCGGGGTCGGCCTTCGGGTAGCGCACGCCGAGCGGGAATCCGAACGGTGAGACTTCGGCGCCGACGGTTTCGCCCGTCGAGGGTTGGTCCAGTTGGAACGTCGCGTTGAGATGCGCTTTGAATGCGGCTTCGCCGTCCGCGTTAGCCGTTTCCCCGTACACTTTCGGACTGGGCATTTCGACGAACGGGCTCCAGTAGCCGCGCGTTTCAACCGCGGTGAGTGCCTTTTGCAGCGTGTCTTCGTGCTTGGTGAATAGCGGATGTGTCATGGCAGAGGGGCTTGGCTGTACGTTGGGAAAAGCCTGTCGAATAATTGACCGACCGGTTGGTTGGTGAATGGTAGCATTATTAAGATGGCCGCGCGAAGTGTTTTCGCGCGCGATTTTTCTACCCTTAGGAGGCGGCATGGCTTACGAGAACATTCTGGTTGAGACGCGGGGACGGGTCGGCTTGGTCACGTTGAATCGCCCGAAGGCATTGAACGCTCTGAACGACGCATTGATGGACGAACTGGGGGCGGCGTTGCGCGAGTTCGATGCTGACGACGCGATTGGCGCGATCGTGGTCACGGGCAGCGAAAAGGCGTTCGCGGCCGGTGCCGACATCGGCATGATGTCCACCTATACCTATATGGATGTCTACAAGGGTGATTACATCACCCGCAACTGGGAAACCGTTCGCTCCATTCGTAAGCCGATTATTGCGGCGGTGGCCGGTTTTGCGCTTGGCGGCGGCTGCGAGTTGGCGATGATGTGCGACATCATTTTTGCCGCCGACACGGCAAAGTTCGGCCAGCCGGAAATCAAGCTCGGCATCATGCCGGGCGCCGGTGGTACGCAGCGCTTGCCGCGCGCCGTCTCCAAGGCGAAGGCGATGGACCTCTGCCTGACTGCGCGATTCATGGATGCCGCCGAAGCCGAGCGCGCCGGATTGGTATCGCGTGTGATTCCGGCTGCTTCTCTGGTCGACGAGGCGATAGCAGCGGCTGCGACGATCGCTGAATTCCCGTTGCCGGCCGTGATGATGGTGAAGGAATCTGTCAACCGCGCCTATGAAACGACGCTCGCGGAAGGCGTGCATTTTGAGCGCCGCCTCTTCCATTCGCTCTTCGCTACCGAAGATCAGAAGGAGGGTATGGCCGCGTTCGTAGAGAAGCGCAAACCGGTTTTCAAGCATCGTTAATACGCTTTTCAAAATAACGCTTGCAAGGCGGAGTGTGGCTCGCTAGAATCTCGCTCTTTCGTGCTTCGGACAACGGGGCACGGGAGGCGGGAGAGCCAGCAGTGGCAAGGCTTTCAGCGAAGTGGGCAGGTTCAGAAAGTTGGAAAAACCTGTTGACGACGTAGCGAAAGTTCTTCATAATCTCGTTTCTCTGCTGCTGATGCAGCGACGCAGAACGAAGCGGTGCCGGGTAGTTGAAGTGCGGTGCCGGTTCGGTAGTGAATGCGGACTCGATCTTTAAAAATTAACAGCCGATAAGTGTGGGCGCTTGATGCGCGACGCGCGGTGGATCCTTCGGGATCTGCCGAACAAGCGAAAGTATCAAGTCTCACACAGTAATGAAAGGAAGGTTTGACTGTCGCAAGATGGTTGGATCATTCGTCAGTACGTTGAGTGAGCGACCGGTCTCGGAAGAGACCGAAAAACAGTAACAGGTTTGAACTGAAGAGTTTGATCCTGGCTCAGATTGAACGCTGGCGGCATGCCTTACACATGCAAGTCGAACGGCAGCACGGGGGCAACCCTGGTGGCGAGTGGCGAACGGGTGAGTAATACATCGGAACGTGTCCTGTAGTGGGGGATAGCCCGGCGAAAGCCGGATTAATACCGCATACGATCTGCGGATGAAAGCGGGGGCTCCTTCGGGACCTCGCGCTGCAGGGGCGGCCGATGGCAGATTAGCTAGTTGGTGGGGTAAAGGCCTACCAAGGCGACGATCTGTAGCTGGTCTGAGAGGACGACCAGCCACACTGGGACTGAGACACGGCCCAGACTCCTACGGGAGGCAGCAGTGGGGAATTTTGGACAATGGGGGAAACCCTGATCCAGCAATGCCGCGTGTGTGAAGAAGGCCTTCGGGTTGTAAAGCACTTTTGTCCGGAAAGAAAACCTCCTGGTTAATACCTGGGGGGGATGACGGTACCGGAAGAATAAGCACCGGCTAACTACGTGCCAGCAGCCGCGGTAATACGTAGGGTGCAAGCGTTAATCGGAATTACTGGGCGTAAAGCGTGCGCAGGCGGTTCGCTAAGACAGATGTGAAATCCCCGGGCTTAACCTGGGAACTGCATTTGTGACTGGCGGGCTAGAGTATGGCAGAGGGGGGTAGAATTCCACGTGTAGCAGTGAAATGCGTAGAGATGTGGAGGAATACCGATGGCGAAGGCAGCCCCCTGGGCCAATACTGACGCTCATGCACGAAAGCGTGGGGAGCAAACAGGATTAGATACCCTGGTAGTCCACGCCCTAAACGATGTCAACTAGTTGTCGGGTCTTCATTGACTTGGTAACGTAGCTAACGCGTGAAGTTGACCGCCTGGGGAGTACGGTCGCAAGATTAAAACTCAAAGGAATTGACGGGGACCCGCACAAGCGGTGGATGATGTGGATTAATTCGATGCAACGCGAAAAACCTTACCTACCCTTGACATGTATGGAAGTCTGCTGAGAGGTGGATGTGCCCGAAAGGGAGCCATAACACAGGTGCTGCATGGCTGTCGTCAGCTCGTGTCGTGAGATGTTGGGTTAAGTCCCGCAACGAGCGCAACCCTTGTCCCTAGTTGCTACGCAAGAGCACTCTAGGGAGACTGCCGGTGACAAACCGGAGGAAGGTGGGGATGACGTCAAGTCCTCATGGCCCTTATGGGTAGGGCTTCACACGTCATACAATGGTCGGAACAGAGGGTCGCCAACCCGCGAGGGGGAGCCAATCCCAGAAAACCGATCGTAGTCCGGATCGCACTCTGCAACTCGAGTGCGTGAAGCTGGAATCGCTAGTAATCGCGGATCAGCATGCCGCGGTGAATACGTTCCCGGGTCTTGTACACACCGCCCGTCACACCATGGGAGTGGGTTTTACCAGAAGTGGCTAGTCTAACCGCAAGGAGGACGGTCACCACGGTAGGATTCATGACTGGGGTGAAGTCGTAACAAGGTAGCCGTATCGGAAGGTGCGGCTGGATCACCTCCTTTCTCGAGCTAGACGTGTCGAACGTTGAGCGCTCACGCTTATCGGCTGTGAAAATGGACAGACTCAGGGGTCTGTAGCTCAGTTGGTTAGAGCACCGTCTTGATAAGGCGGGGGTCGATGGTTCGAATCCATCCAGACCCACCACTGTTTCTGCGGTGGCTGCGCTAATTGATCAACCCCTGGGGTATCCGTACAGATAGCGATATCTGTGTATGACTGGGGGATTAGCTCAGCTGGGAGAGCACCTGCTTTGCAAGCAGGGGGTCGTCGGTTCGATCCCGTCATCCTCCACCAATCCTCAATGCGTAGCGTTGCTGTGAGAAGCAGAGCGTTGTGCATTGGCGATTGAGCCAGTCAGAGTGATACGCGGTTATAGCAACCGCGATATCGGCTGTCGTTCTTTAACAATCAGGAAGAAGTAGTAAAGAGATTCACGAAAGGACATCTAGAGATGGGTGTGTGAGTAGGTGAATCAGGGTTGTGATTGTATCAATGTATGAAAAGAGAGATCGAAAGATCGCTTTTGGAATACGGCGCAACACGAATACTCAACCTGTAGCGACTGTTGAACTGCTGCTGTGGCAACACAGGGGTGGCGAGACACACTCGTTATAGGGTCAAGCGAACAAGTGCATGTGGTGGATGCCTTGGCGATCACAGGCGATGAAGGACGCGGTAGCCTGCGAAAAGCGGTGGGGAGCTGGCAAACGAGCTTTGATCCACCGATATCCGAATGGGGAAACCCACTCCGTATGGAGTATCCGTAGCTGAATACATAGGCTACGTGAAGCGAACGCGGTGAACTGAAACATCTAAGTAACCGCAGGAAAAGAAATCAACCGAGATTCCCAGAGTAGTGGCGAGCGAAATGGGACCAGCCTGTACTCTTTATCTTCATTGTTAGTCGAACGCTCTGGAAAGTGCGGCCATAGCAGGTGATAGCCCTGTAGACGAAAACAGCGAGGAAGAACTAGGTGTACGGAAAGTAGGGCGGGACACGTGAAATCCTGTCTGAAGATGGGGGGACCATCCTCCAAGGCTAAATACTCGTGATCGACCGATAGTGAACCAGTACCGTGAGGGAAAGGCGAAAAGAACCCCGGGAGGGGAGTGAAATAGATCCTGAAACCGCATGCATACAAACAGTCGGAGCCTTTGAAAGAGGGTGACGGCGTACCTTTTGTATAATGGGTCAGCGACTTACATTCAGTGGCAAGCTTAACCGATTAGGGCAGGCGTAGCGAAAGCGAGTCCGAACAGGGCGATTCAGTCGCTGGGTGTAGACCCGAAACCAGGTGATCTATCCATGGCCAGGATGAAGGTGCGGTAACACGTACTGGAGGTCCGAACCCACTAACGTTGAAAAGTTAGGGGATGAGCTGTGGATAGGGGTGAAAGGCTAAACAAACCTGGAAATAGCTGGTTCTCTCCGAAAACTATTTAGGTAGTGCCTCGTGTATCACCTTCGGGGGTAGAGCACTGTCATGGTTGTGGGGTCCATTGCGGATTACTACGCCATAGCAAACTCCGAATACCGAAGAGTGCAATCACGGGAGACAGACATCGGGTGCTAACGTCCGGTGTCAAGAGGGAAACAACCCAGACCGCCAGCTAAGGTCCCCAAATATTGCTAAGTGGGAAACGAAGTGGGAAGGCTAAAACAGTCAGGAGGTTGGCTTAGAAGCAGCCATCCTTTAAAGAAAGCGTAATAGCTCACTGATCGAGTCGTCCTGCGCGGAAGATGTAACGGGGCTAAGCAATATACCGAAGCTGCGGATGCACATTTATGTGCATGGTAGGAGAGCGTTCCGTAAGCCTGCGAAGGTGCATTGAAAAGTGCGCTGGAGGTATCGGAAGTGCGAATGCTGACATGAGTAGCGATAAAGGGGGTGAAAGGCCCCCTCGCCGTAAGCCCAAGGTTTCCTACGCAACGTTCATCGGCGTAGGGTGAGTCGGCCCCTAAGGCGAGGCAGAAATGCGTAGCTGATGGGAAGCAGGTTAATATTCCTGCACCATTGTTAAATGCGATGGGGGGACGGATCGCGGAAGGTTGTCCGGGTGTTGGAAGTCCCGGTTTCTGTGTTGGAGAAGGCACTCAGGCAAATCCGGGTGCGCAATTCAAGGGCATGGGACGAGCCGCTTAGGCGGTGAAGCAACTGGAAGTGGTTCCAAGAAAAGCCTCTAAGCTTCAGTTTAACAAGACCGTACCGCAAACCGACACAGGTGGGCGAGATGAGTATTCTAAGGCGCTTGAGAGAACTCGGGAGAAGGAACTCGGCAAATTGGTACCGTAACTTCGGGATAAGGTACGCCCCTGTAGCTTGACTGGCCTGCGCCAGAAGGGTGAAGGGGTTGCAATAAACTGGTGGCTGCGACTGTTTAATAAAAACACAGCACTCTGCAAACACGAAAGTGGACGTATAGGGTGTGACGCCTGCCCGGTGCCGGAAGATTAAATGATGGGGTGCAAGCTCTTGATTGAAGTCCCGGTAAACGGCGGCCGTAACTATAACGGTCCTAAGGTAGCGAAATTCCTTGTCGGGTAAGTTCCGACCTGCACGAATGGCGTAACGATGGCCACACTGTCTCCTCCCGAGACTCAGCGAAGTTGAAGTGTTTGTGATGATGCAATCTCCCCGCGGCTAGACGGAAAGACCCCATGAACCTTTACTGTAGCTTTGCATTGGACTTTGAACCGGTCTGTGTAGGATAGGTGGGAGGCTTTGAAGCGTGGACGCCAGTCTGCGTGGAGCCGCCCTTGAAATACCACCCTGGTTTGTTTGAGGTTCTAACCTTGGTCCGTAATCCGGATCGGGGACAGTGCATGGTAGGCAGTTTGACTGGGGCGGTCTCCTCCCAAAGTGTAACGGAGGAGTACGAAGGTACGCTAGGTACGGTCGGAAATCGTGCTGATAGTGCAATGGCATAAGCGTGCTTAACTGCGAGACCGACAAGTCGAGCAGGTGCGAAAGCAGGTCATAGTGATCCGGTGGTTCTGTATGGAAGGGCCATCGCTCAACGGATAAAAGGTACTCTGGGGATAACAGGCTGATACCGCCCAAGAGTTCATATCGACGGCGGTGTTTGGCACCTCGATGTCGGCTCATCTCATCCTGGGGCTGTAGCCGGTCCCAAGGGTATGGCTGTTCGCCATTTAAAGAGGTACGTGAGCTGGGTTTAAAACGTCGTGAGACAGTTTGGTCCCTATCTGCCGTGGGCGCTGGATATTTGAAGGGGGCTGCTCCTAGTACGAGAGGACCGGAGTGGACGAACCTCTGGTGTACCGGTTGTCACGCCAGTGGCATCGCCGGGTAGCTATGTTCGGAAGAGATAACCGCTGAAAGCATCTAAGCGGGAAACTCGCCTTAAGATGAGATATCCCCGGGGCTTCGAGCCCCTTGAAGGGTCGTTCAAGACCAGGACGTTGATAGGTCAGGTGTGGAAGCGCAGTAATGCGTTAAGCTAACTGATACTAATTGCCCGTAAGGCTTGATCCTATAACCGGTGTGTCTTGCGCACGGTTGAGTGATCGTTTGTTGTGCCTCGAACAACACAGCCCAACGCTTTAGCTCTGGTGAGCATCACCAGAAACTACTTCTTCCAGATTGGCGGTACTGCCCCACCGGCAGTACGGCAACAAGTCATGCCTGATGATCATAGCGAGTCGGTCCCACCCCTTCCCATCCCGAACAGGACCGTGAAACGACTCCACGCCGATGATAGTGCGGATTACCCGTGTGAAAGTAGGTAATCGTCAGGCTCCCTAGCAGCAACAGAAACCCCACCCCGCAAAGGTGGGGTTTCTGCGTTTACGCGGCCGGAAAACAGGCAAAAAACACGCGGGATAAACCACCTTCACTGCCTGTTCATCCGCGGAGCTGGCTCGCTCATGCGAGCCAGCGTCAAGGGGCGCCGATCATCTGTAGCGCGACGAGAGAGCAGGTGACGAACTAATCACCGCCGCCAGCCCCCTTAAAAATCCTATTTGCCCTCCGCCAGAAACCGCTGTGCCAGCCGTACCCAGTATGTCGAGCCGATCGGCAACAACTCGTCGTTAAAGTCATAGCTCGCGTTATGCAGCATGCACGGACCTGCGCCATGGCCTGAATCGCGGTGTCCGCCGTCGCCATTACCCAGAAACGCGTAGCAACCCGGTTTTGCGAGCAACATGAAAGAGAAGTCCTCTGCCCCCATCGTCGGTTCAACCGCGTCGTCGACGTTTTCTGCGCCGACAATTTCCTTCATGACCGTCGCTGCAAAGCGGGCCTCTTCGCTGCTGTTGATCGTCGGCGGGTAGTTTCGGTGGAATTGAATATCGACCGAGCAATCGTAGGCCTCGGCCGTGCTTTCCGCGATTTTGCGCATACGCGCTTCGATCAGATCAAGTGTATCGGTCGTAAACGTCCGCACCGTGCCTGCGATCCACGCATTGTTCGGGACGACATTGACCGCGTCGCCGGCGTGAATCTGGGTGATCGACAACACGGCGGTGTCGAGCGGCTTCTTGTTCCGCGTGATGATGCTCTGCAGCCCATTCGCGATCTGCACGGCAGTGAAGACGGGATCGCGACCGTTGTGCGGCAGCGCGGCGTGCGAGCCCACGCCTTTGATTTCAATGTGAAATTCGTTGCTCGACGCCATGATCGGCCCTTCGGTCACGCCGAAGTGCCCCGCCGGCATGCCTGGCCAGTTATGGATGCCGAACACCGCGTCGACCGGAAATTTCACGAACAGGCCGTCATCGATCATGGCCTGCGCACCAGCGCCGCCTTCTTCGGCGGGCTGGAAAATAAACACGATCGTGCCATCGAAATCGCCATGTTTGACCAGGTGCCGCGCGGCACCGAGCAGCATCGCCGTATGTCCGTCATGGCCGCACGCGTGCATCTTGCCGTCGTTTTTCGACCGATGGTCGAAGCTGTTCAGTTCCTGTATCGGCAGCGCATCCATGTCAGCCCGCAGACCTATGGAGCGTGAACCATTGCCGCGTTTCAGCACACCGACGACGCCGGTTTTGCCCAACCCTCGATGAGTTTCGATACCCCAGGACTCGAGGGTTCGTGCCACCAGATCGGCCGTCGCCGTTTCTTCGTAACGCAGTTCTGGATGGGCGTGGATTGTTCGTCGAAGGGTCTGAATTTCGCCGTGAGCGGCTTGGATTTCGGGGATCAGTTTCATGATGGAGTGGTGACGCGTCTGTGCTTTGGCTTGCGTGGAATCGCTCGGGGCCCCATTGGCCCGGGCACGGTAATAAACGATTCTACGCCGAAGGCCTTTTTGGCGGCACCACGCAGGCCAAGCAGCAATTGACGTAATAGAATCCCGCATTGCTCCACCACTCACCGCCTTCTTGAACGGATCGCCGATGAATGCTCCGACTGAACTCGCTCGCGCCGTATGCCCGCACGATTGCCCCGACACCTGCGCGATGCGAGTGACTGTCAAGGCCGGACGCGCGATCAAGGTCGTCGCCGATCCCGAGCATCCTCCGACGCAAGGCGCGCTGTGCACCAAGGTCAGCCGCTATGCGGAGCGCGTGCATCATCCGCAAAGATTGACGACACCGATGAGGCGCGTCGGCCGTAAAGGCGAGGGCCGCTTTGAGCCGATCAGTTGGGACGAGGCGTTCCAGTTCGCTGCTCGCCGCCTGTCGGAGATTGCGCGCCGCGCGCCAGAAGCGATCCTTCCCTACAGCTATGCCGGCACGATGGGTTTGATCCAGGGTGACAGCATTGCGCAGCGATTCTTCCACAAGATCGGCGCATCGCAACTGGACCGTACGATCTGCGCGTCCGCTGGCGCCGCCGGGTTGAAGTACACCTATGGCGCGAGCCTTGGCATGCTCACCGAGTTTTTCGACGAGAGCGAAGTCATCCTCATCTGGGGCTCGAATCCCATCGCATCGAGCCTGCATTTCTGGACGCGCGCCCAACAGGCGAAACGCCGCGGCGCGCGGCTGATCGCGATCGATCCGTACCGCTCGCTGACTGCCGAAAAATGCCATCAGCATATTGCCCTGAAACCCGGCACCGACGGTGCCTTGGCGCTAGGCATGATGAACGTGTTGATCACAGAGAATCTGCTTGATCACGCGTACATTGAGGCCCACACATTAGGTTTTGACGAGCTGAAGGCCCGCGCGCTGAGTTACTCGCCGTCGCGCGTTGCTGAAATTTGCGATATTGATGAACACGTTATCGTCGATCTTGCGCGACTTTACGGCAGCACTAAAAAGGCGGCGATCCGCATGAACTACGGCCTGCAGCGCGTGCGTGGCGGCGGCAATGCCGTGCGCGCGATCGCGTGCCTGCCGTCGTTGACGGGTGCATGGCGCGAGAGAGCTGGGGGCGTGCTGCTGTCCTCGGGCGGCTGGGCGCCGGTCGACTCGCATGCGTTGCAGCGGCCGGATTTGATGCCGGGCTGGCCGTCCAAGGTCAGCCGCGTCATCAATATGAATGCGATCGGCGATGCGCTGCTGCACAAGGGCGACGCCGCGTTCGGCCCTAAAGTCGAAGCGATCGTTGTCTACAACTCGAATCCGGTGGCCGTCGCGCCGGATTCCGAGCGAGTCGCAGCGGGTTTCGCGCGTGAGGATCTGTTCACCATCGTGCTGGAGCATTTCCAGACCGACACCGCCGACTACGCCGATCTGCTCCTGCCCGCGACCACCCAACTCGAACACCTTGACGTCCACAAGTCATACGGCCACACGCACGTGATGGTCAACCTGCCGGCAATCGCACCCGTCGGCGGCGCACTCCCGAACACGGAGATTTTTCGCGGCTTCGCGCGTCACATGGGACTCGACGAACCGGCACTGTTCGAGAGCGACGAGACCATCGCACAGGCTGCGTTCCGCTGGCAAGACAAGACGCTCGAAGGCGTGGATTGGCAGACGCTGAAGCAAACGGGCTGGGCCCGGCTGAACCTGCCCGACGCGCCTTTCTCCGAAGGCGGTTTCCGAACGCCGTCCGGCAAATGCGAGTTCTACAGCGAACGGCTCGCGCAGCAGGGGCTCGACCCGCTCCCGGACTATCTACCGCCCTATGAATCCGCCGACGGCGCACCGGAGCTCGCCGCCCGCTACCCGCTTGCCATGATCTCACCGCCGGCCCGCAACTTCCTGAACAGCACCTTCGTGAACATCGAAAGTCTGCGTTCGACGGAAGGGGAGCCGCATCTCGACATGCATCCGGCCGACGCACAATCGCGAGACATCGTCGACGGCGGTCAGGTGCGCATCTTTAACGATCGCGGTTCGATGCAGGCGCGCGTGCGAGTCACGGATAGAGCCCGGGAAGGGCTCGTGGTCGGCCTGTCGATCTGGTGGAAGAAGCTCGCGCCCGACGGCCGCAACGCCAATCAACTCACCAGCCAGGCGCTCACCGATCTGGGCGGATCGGCAACTTTCTACGACTGCCTGGTCGAAGTCGAGCGCGTCTGAAACCCGCGCAACCATCCCGAAGCGCGCGTCCTTCACGGGTTCGAGGCTGCAGTCTAACCAAGCCGCTTTTCGCGAATAGCACCGAGGTGCCCATGCTACGATGCGTTTTTAGCACGACCATTCGAAAATAAAGGAGGAGACGCTGCATGGACAAAATCTGGCTGAAATCTTATCCGCCCGGCGTTCCCGCAGAGATCGACCCGAGCCGCTATTCGTCGGTCGGAGAACTGCTCGAAGAAGCCTTCCGCGACCACCGCGCCAAACCGGCGTTCGTCTGCATGGGCAAGGAGATCAGCTACGGCGAGCTCGACGCGCTTTCGCGCAAACTCGGCGCATGGTTTCAGTCGAAGGGCCTGGCCCGCGGCGCGCGCATCGCGATCATGATGCCGAACGTGCTGCAATATCCGGTGGCGATTGCAGCCATCTTGCGCGCGGGCTATGTAGTCGTGAACGTGAACCCGCTCTATACGCCGCGCGAACTCGAGCACCAGCTCAAGGACAGCGGCGCGGAAGCGATCATTCTGCTCGAGAACTTCGCGGTCACGCTGCAGGCGATCGTACGCAACACGTCGATTAAGCATGTCGTCGTGGCGGCAATGGGCGACCTGATGGGGATCAAGGGCACGCTGGTGAATTTCGTCGTGCGAAAGGTGAAGAAGATGGTGCCGGCCTGGAGTCTGCCGGGTCACGTCAAATTCAACACCGCGATCGCGGAAGGCGCACGCCAGAATTTCAAAGCGGTTCAGCAAGGTCCCGAAGACGTCGCTTTTCTCCAGTACACGGGCGGAACGACGGGCGTGGCCAAGGGCGCGACGCTACTGCATCGGAACCTGATCGCCAACGTGCTGCAGTCGGAGATCTGGCTCGATCCGGTTCGCGCGAATCGCACGGATATCGATCAGTTCGTCACGGTCGTCGCGTTGCCGCTGTATCACGTGTTCGCGCTGACCGTGTGCGGGCTGTTGACGATCCGTACCGGCGGCCTCGGCATACTCATCCCGAATCCGCGCGACATTCCGGGCATGATCAAGGCGCTGGAAGGCTATCCGATCACGACGATTCCCGCCGTCAACACGCTGTACAACGCGTTGTTGAATAGCCCGGATTTCCATAAGCTCGATTTTTCGAAGCTGATCGCCGCGAACGGCGGCGGTATGGCGGTGCAGGAAGCCGTCGCCAAGCGCTGGTACGAGCAGACGCATACGCCGATCATCGAAGGATACGGCTTGTCGGAAACGTCGCCGTGCGTGACCTGCAATCCGGTCACCGTCACCGAATACAGCGGGACGATCGGCTTGCCGTTGCCGTCGACGGAAATCTCGATTCGTGACGACGAAGGCAACGAAGTGCCGCTCGGCCAGCCGGGCGAAATTTGCATCCGCGGCCCGCAGGTGATGGCGGGTTACTGGAACCGGCCCGACGAAACCGCGAAAGTGATGACGCCGGACGGCTTCTTCAAATCGGGCGATGTCGGCCTGATGAACGACGGCGGCTTCGTCAAGATCGTCGACCGTAAGAAGGACATGATTCTGGTGTCCGGTTTCAATGTCTATCCGAATGAAATCGAAGACGTGGTCGCAAAGCTGCCGGGCGTGTTCGAAGTCGCCGCGGTCGGCGTGCCGGACCAGCATTCGGGTGAAGCGGTGAAGCTGTTCGTCGTGAAGAAGGATCAGGCGCTCACCGATGCCGACATCTTCGCGTACTGCAAGCAGCAGTTGACCGGCTACAAGCGGCCTAAGATCGTCGAATTCCGCACTGAACTGCCGAAGAGCAACGTCGGCAAGATTCTGCGTCGCGAGTTGCGCGACGGGCGGGCATAGGCGGAATCGCTCGCTGATCAGGCATGAAGCCGGCAAGAAGTGGCGAGTAAGCGGAAAAGGCCCGGCAGACGAAAGTCTGCCGGGCCTTTTCTTTTGCGCAGCTATCGCATCGCGAAACCCGTCGGCAGCGCGCGCCATAAAAAAAGGCGCCCGAAGGCGCCTTTGAGGCAGACTGCTTTTTTACGACTTATTAGAACTTGTGGCGGATGCCGATGCGAGCCGTGAACTGGTTCTGGTTCGACGAACCCGTCAGGTTGTTGATGCCTGCCGTTGCGTCGACCGTAGCGCCCGCTACGTTGATCGTGTCGCCCAGAGCGTGTTGGTACACACCCGTCACGTACACGTCGGTACGCTTGGACAGGAAGTAGTCCACGCCAACTGCGCCTTGGTGGTACTGGGCACGCGATGCGCCGTTGATTTCCGCGCCGCGCGTGTAGTCATACGCTGCGCCGACCAGCAACGCCGGGGTCAACTGATACTTGAAGTTCAGTTCCGCGTTGTTGAACGTAGCCGACTGGCCCTTGAACGGCGATGCGAACGAAGCGCCCAGGTTGCCGAAGCGGATGTTCGAGTACGTCGCACCGATCGTTGCTGCGCCGAACGTGTATGCGCCGCCCGCACCGATCACTTGATACGTGTTAGCCGACGTGAAGCCAGCGTAGACCGGCGACGTGACAGCCGCGGCCGGCGCTGCAGCCGTGCCGCTGTTGTTGAACAGGCCACCCGAAGCTGCCGGGCTACGTGCGTTCAAGTAACCAACGCCCAAGACGAGGGGACCGTTGTTGTAGCCAGCGCCCAACGACCAGATCTGGTTCGACGTGACGTTGCCGGCGATGCCGCCGAAGCTGTACGTGCCGCCGAACGTCAGGCCGCCGTAGTTTGCGCTCGTGTACTTGACCGTGTTGTTGGTGCGGTACGCGTTGTTGAAGTTGTCGATGTCGCCCGGGTGAGCAGCGATGTAGCCGCCCCACTGGTCGCCGGCTTCCAGCGGACCGACATAGTCGACCACGGAGTCGTACTGACGACCCAGCGTGACCGTACCGAACTGGCTCGACAGGCCGACGTAGGCTTGACGACCGAACATCAGGCCGCCTTGACCCAGCTTGCCATTGTTCACGTCAAAGCCGTTTTCGATCACGAAGATGGCCTTCAGACCGCCGCCCAGATCTTCCGTGCCGCGCAGGCCGAAACGCGAACCTTGCAGAACGCCGCTGGACAGGTTGTACAGGTGCTTGCCACCCGAGTTGGTGTTGACGTTGAAGCCTTCGTCAATGATGCCGTACAGGGTCACGCTGCTCTGAGCATGTGCGACGCCTGCGAATGCGCCCAGTGCTGCGAGAGCGAGAAGCGACTTTTTCATCGAATGATCTCCAAGGATTACGAATCTTTTGTACAAGGCGGAATATTTATCTGGCGTTGAGGCCTTGCTTGTCCAACTTCGCGAGAAGTTGCACGTAATGTAACAAAAGGCATACATGGCACAAAGAAAAAGGAGCGGGGCGGGAACGCTCCTGTTTCGTTTACGCAACATGGTCTAGAATCAGAAGTTGGCCGCCCGATTCATGCGGTTTGAAGGTTTCCCCGAACCCGGTTTTGTGCTGCAAAGCCTTGTTGAGCGGACCTGGCGGATCGGTGAGGCGGTTGTCGAATGAGGGAGTGCTGAATGTTTCTGGACGAGTTGATTAGCGAGTTTGATCGGGGTTTACGCTCAATGACCGGCGTGTCGCGGATGAGTCGTCCGTTGCCGGTTCCGCAAGAGTCCGTGGTGACGGAACCGGCGCCCGAACTCTCACCGGCCGAGCGTGCGCACGCGGCTGGCTTGATGCGCGTGAACCACGTCGGCGAGGTCTGCGCCCAGGCGCTCTATCAGGCTCAGAAACTCGCGACCAAATCGCCGTCCTTGCGGGCCGTGTTCAATCGCGCCGCGATCGAGGAAGAAGATCATCTCGCGTGGACTTCCAAACGTCTCGAAGCGCTCGACTCGCGTCCCAGTCTGTTGAACCCGCTCTGGTACACGGGCGCGCTCGCAATCGGCCTCGCGGCAGGGCGCATGGGCGATCGCGTCAGCCTCGGCTTCATGGCCGAAACCGAGCGTCAGGTGGAGCAGCATCTCGACAGCCATCTGGACGAGTTGCCGGCAGCCGATCACGAGTCGCGTGCCATCGTCGAGCAGATGCGCGTGGACGAAGCGGAACACGGCAAGGCGGCGATGGAAGCCGGCGGCCTCGAGCTACCGTTTCCCGCGCGCGCACTGATGCGCGCCGTGTCGAAGGTCATGACCCGCACCGCCTACTACATATAAGTTAAAGCCAGCCGTTCACGCACCTCTCGAAAGTGGGGCGGCGCCTCGCGCGCCGTCCGCCTGAAGTACCCGGAAACGCCATCCCACATCTGCCGATCCCGCTTAACGATCTCTTTCATTTCGCGCCTTTCCCCCGCACTTTTCACGTATCACCTTCACAAGTTGCACTAGCTCATTCATTTATAACGGTTTTCCGTTTTATGCGTGACGTGAAGGAGTCGCGCTAAGTCCTTGTTCTAACAAACAAAATTCGCCGGAAAAGCACGCATCTCCCTTGACCCCTGTTTAGCGTTCCTCTAAAGTGGGAGACAGTGTGAGAAAGTGTATTTTTGTGTGATCTCACAAGCAGTTTCGGGTAGATTTTCATGGGTCGGGCAGCTGGCGCACCAATGCGCCAAATGGGGAGAGCGAAGTGTTCCAAGGGGCGTCGGCGCTGACGCTCGATGCGAAAGGGCGGATGTCTATTCCCTCTCGATATCGGGATGCGCTGCAGACACAGGCAGAGGGCCGGGTGACGATCACCAAGCACCCGGACGGCTGCCTGTTGCTCTTTCCACGCCCGGAGTGGGAAATCTTCCGTGACAAGGTCGACAAGCTGCCTATGAACGCGACCTGGTGGAAGCGCATTTTTCTCGGCAATGCAATGGACGTGGAAATGGACGGCGCAGGGCGCGTGCTCGTGTCGCCGGAATTGCGCACGGCTGGTGGGCTGGAAAAAGAAGTGACCTTGCTCGGCATGGGTCGTCACTTCGAGTTGTGGGATGCACAAACATACGCCGCGAAGGAACAGGCGGCAATGGCCGAGGGCATGCCCGACGCGTTAAAAGATTTCACGTTCTGATCGCGGTTTACATATATGGCACCTGCGATGGGAAACGAATTGCAGCATCGCACGGTGCTGCTGGAAGAAGCGGTTCAAGCGCTGGTCACACGCGCGGACGGCGTGTATGTGGACGGCACCTTCGGGCGCGGTGGGCATAGCCGCCTGGTATTGGAGAAGCTGGCTGACTCGGGGCGTCTGATCGCTTTCGACAAAGACCCGCTCGCCATCGCCACGGCGCAGCAGATCGCCGATCCGCGCTTTAGCATCGTGCACGAGAGTTTTGCTTCACTGCGCACCGCGATTGCGGAGCGCGGCGTAGGACGGGTGTCGGGCGTTTTACTGGATCTGGGCGTCTCGTCGCCGCAAGTCGACGATCCGGAGCGGGGCTTCAGCTTCCGCGCCGACGGCCCGCTCGACATGCGGATGGACCCGACGCGCGGCGAATCGGCGGCTGACTGGCTGGCGCGGGCCACGGTGCAGGAATTGACGGAGGTGATACGAGATTATGGGGAAGAACGGTTTGCTTTTCAGATTGCAAAGGCGCTTGTTGCTCGCCGGGCAGAGTCCGACCGTCTTGGGCCTCTCGTCAGCACGGGCGAGCTTGCCCAAATCGTGGCTAACGTCGTCAAAACCCGTGAGAAGGGCAAGGATCCGGCAACCCGCACCTTTCAAGCTATACGGATTCACATCAATCAAGAGCTTGCGGAGCTGCAAGTCGTTTTAGAAGCAGCGTTGTCGCTGTTGGAGCAGGGGGGGCGGCTGGTGGTCATCAGCTTTCATTCGCTCGAGGACCGGATCGTCAAGCGATTCATGCAGGCGCACGCGAGTACGCCCACGGTGGATCGCCGTCTGCCGATTCGCGCCGTCGATCTGCCGAGCCCTCCGCTCAAAATCATTGGCCGTGTGTTCGCAAGCGACGCTGAAGTCGCCGCGAACCCGCGCGCCCGTTCTGCCGTAATGCGCGTGGCGGAGCGGATCGCACCATGAATCGTCTCAACATCTTCCTGCTGATCATCGTGATGGGCTGCGCTTTGTCCGTCGTCAACGCTACCAATCAGCAGCGTCAGATCTTTATCCAGTTGCAGCGCGCTCAATCGCAGGAGCGCCAGCTGCAGCAGGATTATTCGCAGCTTCAATATCAGCAGAGCGCACTGTCGAAAACGTCGCGCATCGAGAATATCGCCACTGATTCCCTGAAGATGCAATCGGTCACGACCGGCCGCACCCAGTACCTGACGCTCGATTCGGGCGCGGCGAGAGCTGAGGACGCGCCGATTCCGACTTCCGGCCCAGCCTCGGCACCAGCGGCGACCCGTCGTAAAGGCGTGCGATGAAAAAATCGTCGACTCGCAAGAGCGTGGCTTTCTCGGCCAATCCGATCCTGTCGGTACGTCTGCCGATGTGGCGTTCGAAACTCGTCGTGTTCATGCTGTTCATGGCGTTCGTCGCGCTCACCGCGCGCGCGTTCTGGATCCAGGGCCCGGGCAACGCGTTCTATCTGAAGCAAGGTGAAATCCGCTATCAGCGCCGGCTCGAACTGCCGGCCACGCGCGGCAAGATTCTCGACCGCAACGGTCTCGTGCTGGCCACGAGTCTGCCGGTGCGCGCGATCTGGGCGATTCCCGAATCGGTGCCGGACGACCTCGGCGCCGACAAGCTGACGTCGCTCGGCAAGCTGCTCGGCATGACCAATAAGGAACTGCGCACCAAGCTCTCGGAAGACAAGACCTTCGTCTACGTAAAGCGCCAGGTGCCGGTCGACGTTGCCGCACAAGTCACCGCGCTGGAGATCCCCGGCATTTACGCGCGCGACGAGTACAAGCGCTTCTATCCGGAAGGCGAGATCACGGCCCACCTGATCGGCTTCACCAATGTGGAAGACGAAGGCCAGGAAGGCGTCGAACTCGGCGATCAGAAGTTGCTCGCCGGCATGTCGGGCAGCCGCCGCGTGATCAAGGACCGCATGGGCCACATCATCGAAGACGTGGACGAGCAGGTCGTGCCGCACAACGGCCAGGACGTGGACCTCTCGATCGACAGCAAGATTCAGTACATCGCTTATACGAACCTGAAGGCGGCCGTCGAGAAATTCAAGGCGAAGGCCGGCGCGGCCATGGTGATCGACGTGCGCACCGGCGAAGTGCTGGCGCTCGTCAATTACCCCACTTACAACCCGAACGACCGTACACACCTGACCGGCGACCAGTTGCGCAACCGCATCCTGACCGACACGTTCGAGCCCGGCTCGATCATGAAGCCGTTCACGGTCTCGCTCGCGCTCGATCTGCACCGCGTCACGCCGACTACACTGGTTGATACAGGCGGCGGCCGCTTCGTGCTTGACGGTGCGCCGATTACCGACGACAGCGCGTTCGGCGTGCTGACGGTGGGCGGCGTGATCCAGAAGTCGAGCAACATCGGCGCGACGAAGATCGCCATGCAGCTCAAGCCCGAAGAGATGTGGAATATGTACACCAGCATCGGTCTCGGCCAGGCGCCGAAGGTCGGTTTCCCGGGCGCGGCGGCGGGCCGTCTGCGTCCGTGGAAGGGCTGGCGCCGCATCGAGCAGGCCACCATGTCGTACGGCTATGGCCTGTCGGTGTCGCTATTCCAGTTGGGCCGCGCTTACACCGCGATCGCGCATGACGGCGAGATCATGCCGGTGTCGATTTTCCGTACGCCTGGCGATCAGCCGGCCACCGGCCCGCAGATCTTCGCGCCGACCACCGCGCGTCAAGTGCGCGCCATGCTCGAAACCGTCACCGCACCGGGCGGCACGTCGCCGGATGCGGCGGTGCCGGGCTATCGCGTCGGCGGCAAGAGCGGTACGGCGTACAAGCACGGCGCGCACGGCTACGACCACTCCAAATATCGCGCTTCGTTCGTCGGCATGGCGCCGATGCCGAACCCGCGCATCGTCGTCGCCGTCTCGGTCGACGAACCGACGGCGGGCAGCCACTTCGGCGGTCAGGTGTCGGGTCCGGTGTTCTCGAGCATCGTCGGCGATACGCTGCGCTCGTTGAATGTTCCGCCGGACATGCCGGTCAAGCAAATGGTGGTGTCGGACGATTCGGCACCGGTCGCGCCGACCGCGCCCGCCACGCCAGCCACGGCCAAGAAACTCTCCACCAGCGCCGGCGCAAAGAAGATGACGATTTCCGCGAACGCGAAAAGCCATCCGGGAGTCGTGCGATGAGCATGTTGCGGAAGAAGCACCCCGCACAGCGGCAGATTGCCGACGCCCTCGCCTGGCTGCATGCTCACGTGCAGCCAGGCGCGCATCTGCACGCCGACACGCGCTCGCTCGCGGCCGGCGACGCGTTTTTTGCCTACGCGGTGGATGGCGCGGACAACCGCCCGTTCATCGGCGGCGCCATCGAACGTGGCGCTGCCGCGGTGCTGGTTCAGCCCGAAGGCTTCGGCGGCGCGATCGATCCGTCGAACACGCTGGCTGTGCCGGCGTTGAACGAACTCGCGGGTTCCATCGCGAGCGGCTGGTACAACGATCCGAGCGACAGCATGCTGACGCTCGGCATCACCGGTACGAACGGCAAGACCTCGTGCAGCCAGTGGATCTCGGCGGCGCTGACGGCGCTCGGCACGCGCTGCGCGATCATCGGCACGCTTGGCACCGGCTTGCCGGGCCACCTTGCGCACACCGGCTTCACCACGCCCGACGCGCCGCAACTGCAACGCAGTCTCGCGCAATTGCGCGACGCGGGCGCGCAGGCGGTGGCGATGGAAGTGTCGTCGCACGCGCTGCATCAGGGGCGCGTGAACGGCACGGCGTTCGACATCGCCGTGTTCACGAATCTCACGCAAGACCATCTCGACTATCACCACACGTTCGAAGCCTACGAAGCCGCCAAAGCGCGTCTGTTCGCCTGGCCGGAACTGCGCGCGGTCGTGATTAATCGCGACGATGCCGCCGGCCGCCGTTTGCTCGCCAGCACACAAGGCCACGCACGCACGATCGCGTACGGCCTCGACGGCGAAGAAGGCGCGTTGCAAGACGCGCCGCCAGTCGACGCGTTGCTGCTCGCCTCGAACGTGCGCGCCACCGCCACCGGCACGGCGTTCCATCTGAGCACCTCGGATTGGGGCGATGCCGAAGTGGAAGTGCAAACGCTCGGCGCGTTCAACGTCAGCAATCTGCTCGGCGTACTGGGCGCATTGCTCGCCGCCGAAGTCCCGTTCGACGCCGCCGTGTCCGAACTGGCGAAGCTCGAGTCGGTGAACGGCCGCATGCAGCGTCTCGGTGGCCGCTTGCAGAACGACGAACCGCTCGTCGTGATCGATTACGCGCACACGCCGGACGCACTGGAAAAAACACTCGAAGCGTTGCGCCCGATGGCCACCGCGCGCGGCGGCGAACTGATCTGCATGTTCGGCTGCGGCGGCGACCGCGACGCCACCAAGCGTCCGTTGATGGGCGCGATCGCCGAGAAGATCGCCGACGGCGTCGTAGTGACCAGCGACAACCCGCGCAGCGAAAATCCCCAATCGATCATCGAGCAGATCGCGGCGGGCATGAAAGACGCGTCGAAGGCGCGCCGTATCGAGGACCGCGCGAGCGCGATCCTGCAAGCGATCCGCAGCGCCGCGCGCGAAGACGTCATCGTGCTGGCCGGCAAGGGGCACGAAGCAACACAGGAAATCATGGGCAAGAAACGCGCTTTCTCCGATCAGGACCACGCTCGCCTCGCGCTGGCCGCACGCGCGGCGCACGCACGCGGAGGTGGCGAATGAGCATGTTCTCGCTGCGTGAAGCCGCCGCGCTGATTTCCGGCGCGACCGTGATCGGCGACGATACGGTCACGTTCGAACGCGTTTCCACCGACAGCCGCAGCGCCGGACCGGGCGACCTGTTCGTCGCGATCAAGGGCGACCGGTTCGACGCGCACGACTTCCTGCCGGACGTCGCCGCGCGCAACGTCACGGCCGTGCTCGTCACGCGCACGCCGCAAGAGTGGCATGTGCCGGCGCTAAAAGTCGCCGACACGCGCGTGGGTCTGGGCGCGCTCGCACGCGGCTGGCGCCGCAAGTTCAGCATGCCGCTCGTCGCCGTGACGGGCAGCAACGGCAAGACCACGGTCAAGGAAATGATCGCGTCGATCTTCGCCGCCGCGGTCGGCGCCGACGCGCGTCTCGCGACCGCAGGCAACTTCAACAACGACATCGGCTTGCCGCTCACGCTGTTCCGTCTGCACGCCGCGCATCAACTGGCGGTAGTCGAGCTCGGCATGAACCATCCGGGCGAAACCTCGTTGCTCGCGAAGATCGCCGAGCCGACGGTCGCGGTGGTGAACAACGCGCAGCGCGAGCATCAGGAATTCATGGCGACGGTCGAAGCCGTCGCGCTCGAACATGCGAGCGTGATTCACGCGCTGTCGCCGGAAGGCGTCGCGGTGTTCCCGGCCGACGATGCCTACGCAAGCATCTGGCGCGTGGCCGCAACCGGCAGCCGCATCATGGACTTCGCGCTGAACTCCGCCGAGCGGACCACCGAAGCGGCCGTCAAAGGCACGTTCGCAGGCAACGTTTTGAGCATCGACACGCCGGAAGGCAGCGTCGAAGTCACGCTGCAAGTGCTCGGCGACCACAATGCGCACAACGCATTGGCCGCGACGTCGGCTGCTCTGGCCTCAGGCGTGTCGCTCGACTTGATCAAGCGTGGTCTCGAATCGTTCGGCGCCGTGAAGGGCCGTTTGCAGGTGAAGCAGGCCGCGCTCGGCACGCTCGCCGGCGCCACCGTCATCGACGACACCTACAACGCCAACCCCGATTCGATGCGCGCCGCGATCGACGTGCTCGCCTCACGCGCCGCGCCGCGCGTGCTGGTGATGGGCGACATGGGCGAAGTCGGCGACAACGGTCCGGCGTTTCACCGCGAAATCGGCGCTTACGCCAAGGAACGCGGTATCGACGCGCTGTACGCAATGGGCGACGCCTCGCGCGACGCCTGCACCGCGTATGGCGCCAGCGCGCATCACGTCGCCGATATCGGCACGCTGGTCGCGCAATTGCAGCAGGCCGGTTTCGGTCCTGCCGCAACGCTTCTCGTGAAAGGCTCGCGCTTCATGCAGATGGAGCGCGTGGTGGACGCCGTAACGAGTCCACAACCCAACGCAGCGGGCAGTACGCCCGCCGCACATTGAAATAGAAGGACCGAAGCATGCTACTGGCGCTGGCGCAATGGCTGCAGAATGACGCAAGCTTCTTGCGCGTGTTCAGTTATCTGACTTTCCGTGCGGTGATGGCCACCATCACCGCGCTGCTGATCGGGCTCGTCTGCGGCCCGGCGGTGATTCGCAAGCTGACCGCCATGAAGGTCGGCCAGGCCGTTCGTAAAGACGGTCCGCAAACTCACCTCATCAAATCCGGCACACCGACCATGGGCGGCGTGCTGATTCTGCTCGGCATCGCCGTGGCCACCCTGTTGTGGGCCGATCTCACCAATCGCTTCATCTGGATCGTGATGCTCGTCACGTTCGGCTTCGGCGTGATCGGCTGGGTCGACGATTACCGCAAGGTGGTCTACAAGGATCCGCGCGGCATGTCGTCGCGCGAAAAGTATTTCTGGCAGTCGGTGATCGGGCTGTTCGCGGCCGTGTATCTCGCCTTCAGCGTGTCGGAAGCGAGCAACGTGCGCGTGTTCGACCTGTTCATGGCGTGGGTGAAGAGCGGCCTCTCGATGGGCTTGCCGGCGCGCGCCGACCTGATGCTGCCATTCGTCAAATCGATCAGCTATCCGCTCGGCGTGTGGGGCTTCATCGTGCTGACGTATCTGGTGATCGTCGGCGCGAGCAACGCGGTCAATCTCACCGACGGCCTCGACGGTCTCGTGATCATGCCGGTCGTGCTGGTCGGCGCCTCGCTCGGTGTGTTCGCGTATGTGATGGGCAGCTCGGTCTACTCGAAATACCTGCTGTTTCCGCATATCGCCGGCGCGGGCGAACTGCTGATCTTCTGTTCGGCGATGGGCGGGGCAGGGCTCGCGTTCCTCTGGTTCAACACGCACCCGGCGCAGATGTTCATGGGCGACGTCGGCGCGCTCGCGCTCGGTGGCGCGCTCGGCACGGTGGCGGTGATCGTGCGCCAGGAAATCGTGCTTTTCATCATGGGCGGCATTTTCGTCGCGGAAACGCTTTCCGTGATGTTGCAGGTCACGTGGTTCAAATTCACCAAGCGCCGTTTCGGCGAAGGGCGGCGCCTCTTCAAGATGGCGCCACTGCATCACCACTTCGAATTGTCGGGGTGGAAGGAAACGCAGGTGGTCGTGCGTTTCTGGATCATCACGTTGATGTTGTGTCTCTTTGGTTTGTCCACGCTCAAGTTGCGTTAAGCAGGTATTAGGGGAAGCAGGCGATGTTCGGCGAGAAGTTTCGGGATCGGCAAAAGCCGATGGTGCTCGTGCTGGGACTGGGTGAATCCGGTCTCGCTATGGCGCGCTGGTGCGCGCGGCACGGCTGTCGGCTGCGTGTGGCCGATACGCGTGAAGTGCCGCCGAAACTGCCCGCACTGGAAGCGCACGGCATCGACGCCGCATTCGTCGGCGGCCCGTTTTCGCCGGCGCTGCTCGAAGGCGTGGAACTCGTCGCCATCAGCCCGGGCTTGTCGCCGCTTGCCGCTGATCTGTTGCCGCTGATCTCGGTGGCGCGTGAGCAGGGCATCCCCGTGTGGGGCGAACTCGAACTCTTCTCGCAAGCGCTGAAGACGCTCGGCGAAAGCGGCTACGCGCCGAAGGTGATCGCGATTACCGGCACCAACGGCAAGACCACGACTACGAGCCTGACCGGTCTGCTGTGCGAGCGCGCCGGCAAGAAAGTCGCGGTGGCGGGCAACATTAGCCCGGCGCTGCTCGACAAACTCTCGGAAGCGATCGACAACACCGCATTGCCCGACGTGTGGGTGCTGGAACTGTCGAGCTTCCAGTTGGAAACTGCGCACACGTTTACGCCGGATGCGGCGGTCGTGCTGAACATCACGCAAGATCATTTGGACTGGCACGGCGGTTTGGACGCGTACGCCGCCGCGAAGGGCCGCATTTTCGGTGCGCAGACCGTGCGCGTGCTGAATCGCGACGACTCGCGCGTGATGGCGCTGGCGCCGTCGGAAGATAGCGAAGCCGAGATGGTCACGTTCGGCGTTACCGAGCCGAAGAACGACGGCGACTACGGTCTGCTGCGCGACAACAGCATGATCTGGCTCGTGCAGGCGCACGATCGTGACGCAAGCGACGAACCGGTGCCGAAGCGCCGTCGCAAGAAAGAAGTGGTCACGCCGCCGAACATCGCACTGAAGCGCTTGATGCCCGCGGACGCCTTGCGTATTCGCGGCCTGCACAACGCCGCCAATGCGCTCGCCGCTTACGCACTCGCACGCGCGGTCGGTCTGCCGGGCGCGCCGCTGTTGCACGGTCTGCGCGAATATCGCGGCGAGCCGCATCGCGTGGAATTAATCGCGTCGATCGACGGTATCGACTATGTGGACGACAGCAAGGGCACCAATGTCGGCGCGACGGTTGCCGCGCTCGACGGGCTCGCGCAGCGCATCGTGCTGATCGCCGGCGGCGATGGCAAGGGCCAGGATTTCGAACCGCTGGCCGCGCCGGTCATGCGCTGGTGCCGCGCCGTGATGCTGATCGGCCGTGACGCGCCCCAGATCCGCGCCGCGCTGGAAGACACCGGCATCGCCATGACGGATCACGCCACGCTCGAAGAAGCGACGCGCGCCGCAACCGCGCTCGCGGAACCGGGCGATGCTGTGCTGCTGTCGCCGGCTTGCGCAAGTTTCGACATGTTCAAAGGTTACGCGCACCGCGCCGCGGTATTCCGCAGCACGGTAGAAGACATCGCGGCCGAACGGGGGACGATGATATGAGTTGGTCGGAACGATTCGGTTCGCGTCAGGCCGCCGCCCGCGACGCGGGTGGTTCGGGCGGTGCCGCGCGGGTCGGCGGCCGCACGGGCGGCAGTGGTCTCGCCAGCGCCGTCAACGGCGTGCGTCCGCTGCGTTCGCGCATGCTCGACTACGATCACTCGCTGCTGTGGGTGGTCGTCGCGCTGCTCGGTCTCGGTGTCGTGATGGTGTATTCGGCGTCGATCGCCATGCCCGATTCGCCGAAGTACGCGTCGTACCGCGACTACGCGTTCCTCGTGCGCCAGATCATTTTCGTGGTGATGGGCTCGGTGATCGGCATCGTGTCGTTCCGCATTCCGATCGCGACGTGGGACAAGTACGCGCCGAAGCTGTTCCTGATTTCGCTGGTCGCGCTGGTGATCGTGCTAATCCCGCACGTCGGCAAGGGCGTGAACGGCGCGCGCCGCTGGATTCCGCTCGGCATCACGAATATGCAGCCGTCGGAAATCATGAAGCTCGCGGTGACCATTTACGCGGCGAACTACACCGTACGCAAGCAGGAATACATGCACAGCTTCGCCAAAGGCTTTTTGCCGATGGCGGTGGCGGTGGGTCTCGTCGGCGCATTGCTGCTGCTCGAGCCGGACATGGGCGCGTTCATGGTGATCGCGGCGATCGCGATGGGCGTGCTGTTTCTCGGCGGCGTGAACGGCAAGCTGTTCGGCGGCCTCGTTGCAACCGCGGTCGGCACGTTCAGTTTGCTTGTGTGGGCATCGCCGTGGCGTCGTGAACGGATTTTCGCGTATCTCGATCCGTGGGACGACCGTTACGCGCAGGGCAAGGCGTATCAATTGACGCACTCGCTGATCGCGTTCGGGCGCGGCGAATGGTTTGGCGTGGGCCTCGGCGGCAGCGTCGAGAAGCTCAACTATCTGCCGGAAGCGCATACCGACTTCATCCTCGCGGTGATCGGCGAGGAACTGGGTTTTATCGGGGTGCTGGTCGTGATCCTGATGTTCTACTGGATCGTGCGCCGCTCGTTCGAGATCGGCCGTCAGGCGCTCGCGCTCGACCGCACGTTCGCGGGCCTGGTCGCGAAAGGCATTGGCATCTGGTTCGGCGCGCAGACTTTCATCAACATGGGCGTGAACCTCGGCTTGCTGCCGACCAAGGGCCTCACTTTGCCGCTCGTCAGCTATGGTGGCTCGGGCATCGTGTTGAACTGCGTTGCTGTTGCTGTGCTGATGCGTGTCGATTACGAGAACCGGGTGCTCATGCGCGGAGGGAAAGTATGACCGCTCTGCCGCAACGCACGCTGATGGTGATGGCCGGTGGCACCGGGGGACATGTGTTCCCGGGGCTCGCGGTCGCTCATCTGATGCAGGCGTGGGGCTGGAAGGTCGTATGGCTTGGCAATCCCGCGGGCATGGAAGCGACGTTGGTGCCGAAGCACGGCATTCCGATGGAATACGTGCGCTTCGGCGGCGTGCGCGGCAAAGGCATGAAGCCCAAGCTCATGCTGCCGCTGAATCTGCTGCGCGCCTGCACGCAGAGTCTCTCCGTGCTGCGTCGCGTGAAGCCGGACGTCGTGCTCGGTATGGGCGGCTACATCACGTTTCCGGCCGGCTTGATGACCGCGCTGAGCGGCCGTCCATTAGTGCTGCATGAACAGAATTCGATTGCCGGTCTCGCGAACAAGGTGCTCGCGAAAGTCGCCAAACGCGTGCTGGTTGCGTTCCCGAATGCATTGCCGCACGGCGAATGGACGGGAAATCCGATTCGTGAGGAACTTGCGCGCGCAATTGCACCCAAAGCACGCTACGCGCAACGCAGCGGTCCGTTGAATGTGCTGGTCGTGGGCGGCAGTCTTGGTGCGACGGCATTAAATGAAGTCGTGCCGCGCGCGGTGGCCTTGCTCGCGCCGAATGAACGGCCGCGCATCGTGCATCAGGCGGGCGCGAAGCATATCGAGGCGCTGCGCGAGAACTATGCGGCAGCGGGTTTGCAAACGGGCACCGACGTTGAACTCGTACCGTTCATCGACGACATGACGAGCGCCTACTCAAACGCGGACCTCGTGATTTGCCGGTCCGGCGCGATGACGGTGTCCGAAATTTCAGCCGTAGGCGTGGCGGCGTTCTTCGTGCCGTTCCCGTATGCAGTAGACGATCACCAAACCACTAATGCAGCGTTCCTCGCCGACAACGGCGCGGCGCTGGTCGTGCAGCAACGCGATCTGTCGGCGGAAACTCTCGCTGACTGGATGCGCAGCCAGACGCGAGCAACCCTCGCGGAGATGGCGGAGCGTTCGCGCTCGCTCGCGAAACCCGACGCCACGGAACAGGTCGCGCAGATTTGCGCGACCGTGGCGGGTTCGATTTCGGGCGCGAGCCCAGAAGGAAAGCAATGAAACACATCGTCAAACACATTCACTTTGTCGGCATCGGCGGTGTCGGCATGAGCGGCATCGCGGAGGTGCTGGTCAACCTCGGCTATCAGGTGAGCGGCTCGGATCTCACGAGCAACGCAATCACTGATCGCCTCGCCGCGCTCGGCGCGCGGATCGCGATCGGTCACGCAGCGGAGAACATCGAAGGCGCGAACGCGGTGGTCGTCTCCACGGCAGTGCGTAGCGACAACCCGGAAGTGCTGGCGGCGCGTCATCGCCGCATTCCGATCGTGCCGCGCGCAGTGATGCTCGCGGAACTGATGCGCCTGAAGCAGGGCATTGCGATTGCCGGTACGCACGGCAAGACCACGACCACCTCGCTGGTGGCGAGCGTGCTCGCGGCGGGCGGTCTCGATCCGACCTTCGTGATCGGCGGCCGGCTGATCAGCGCGGGCGCGAACGCGCGGCTCGGTACGGGCGACTTTATCGTCGCGGAGGCCGACGAGTCGGATGCGTCGTTCCTGAATCTGTTCCCGGTGATCGAAGTCATCACGAACATCGACGCCGATCACATGGACACCTACGGCCACGATTTCGCGCGGCTCAAGCAGGCGTTCATCGAATTCACGCACCGGCTGCCGTTCTACGGCATCGCGGTGTTGTGCGTCGACGATCCGAACGTGAAGGAGATTCTGCCGTTCGTGTCGAAGCCGATTATCCGCTACGGCTTCGCGCCGGATGCGCAGGTGCGCGCGGTCAATGTCGAAGCGCGCGGCGGCAAGATGCATTTCACCGCGCTGCGCGAAGACGCGGCGCCGATCGACATCACGTTGAACCTGCCGGGCGAGCACAACGTACAGAATGCTTTGGCCGCCATTGCAATTGCGACTGAACTTGAAGTGAAAGATGCCGATATCCAGCGAGCGCTGGCAGATTTTAACGGCGTAGGCCGACGCTTCCAGCGCTACGGCGAAGTGCCGGTCGTGACCGAAGGCAACGCGAGCGGCGCCTACACGCTGGTCGACGACTACGGTCATCACCCGGTCGAAATGGCGGCCACGGTGGCGGCGGCGCGCGGCGCGTTTCCGGGCCGGCGGCTGGTGCTGGCGTTCCAGCCGCACCGCTTCACGCGTACGCGTGATTGCTTCGAGGATTTTGTGAAGGTGCTGTCGACCGTCGACGCGCTCGTGCTGACCGAAGTCTATTCGGCCGGCGAGTCGCCGATCGTCGCCGCGGACGGCCGTGCTCTCGCGCGTGCGCTGCGGGTGGCGGGCAAGGTCGAGCCGGTATTTGTCGATACGGTGGATGAAGTGCCGGACGCGCTCTCCGCAGTGGTGCGCGACGGCGATGTGGTGATCACGATGGGCGCAGGTTCGATCGGCGGTGTGCCGGGTCGCCTCGCGCAGGAAACGAAGGTGTGAAATGAGCAGTATTGAATCGGATCAACTCGCGAAACAATTCGGCAAAGTAGCAGTGCTGCTCGGCGGTGATTCCGCCGAGCGTGAAGTGTCGCTCAACTCCGGCCGCCTGGTGCTGCAAGGTCTGCGCGACGCCGGCGTCGACGCGCATGCGTTCGATCCGGCCGAGCGTCCGCTCGCCGCATTGAAGGAAGAAGGTTTCGTGCGCGCGTTCAACGCGCTGCATGGCGGCTACGGCGAGAACGGCCAGATTCAGGGCGCGCTCGACTTTTACGGCATCAAGTACACGGGTAGCGGCGTGCTGGGTTCGGCGCTCGGTCTGGATAAATTCCGCACCAAGCTCGTGTGGCAGCAACTCGGCATTCCCACGCCGCCGTTCGAAGCGGTGCTGCGCGGCGACGACTATGCGGCGCGTTCGAAAGAGATCGTCGCGAAGCTCGGCTTGCCGCTCTTCGTGAAGCCGGCGAGCGAAGGTTCGAGCGTCGCGGTGATCAAGGTGAAGAGCGCCGACGCACTGCCCGCTGCGCTGATCGAAGCGGTCAAGTACGACAAGATCGTGGTGGTCGAAAAGAGCATTGAAGGCGGCGGCGAATACACCGCGTGCATCGCCGGGAATCTGGACCTGCCGGTGATCCGCATCGTGCCGGCCGGCGAGTTTTACGACTACCACGCGAAGTACATCGCGAACGACACGCAGTACCTGATCCCGTGCGGTCTGGCGGCGGACGAGGAAGCGCGACTGAAGGTGTTGGCGCGCCGTGCCTTCGACGTGCTCGGCTGCACTGACTGGGGTCGCGCGGATTTCATGCTCGACGCCGACGGCAACCCGTATTTCCTCGAAGTGAACACGGCGCCTGGCATGACCGATCACTCGCTGCCGCCGAAAGCGGCGCGCGCGGTGGGCATCAGCTATCAGGAACTGGTTGTCGGCGTGTTGGCGCTGACGCTGCAGGACTAACCGGGGCGACCCGAAAGCAACACCATGTGGAACAACGTTCGCCAGCTCAATTTCGCCGCCAACGCATTGCATGCGTTGCTGGTGCTCGTGCTGCTGGCGGCGGGCGGTTACTGGCTGATCCAGCGCCCGAATTTCGCGCTGCGCGAAATCCAGATCGACGGCGACACCGAGCACATCAATTCGCCGACAGTGCGCGCGGGTGTGGTGGGGCGCTTGAAGGGCAACTTTTTTACGGTGGATCTCGACGTGGCGCGTCAGGCGTTCGAGCAGATGCCATGGGTGCGTCATGCGAGCGTGCGGCGTGTCTGGCCGAATGCACTGGCTGTCACGCTCGAGGAGTACAAACCGCTGGGAACGTGGGGCAGCGATCAACTGGTGAGTACCGACGGCGAACTGTTCACCGCGAACCAGGGCGAGCTCGAAGAAGACCTGCCCGCGTTCGACGGTCCTGACGGTACGGCAAAAGAGGTGGTCGCGCGTTATCACGACTTCCAGAAATGGTTTGCGCCGTTGGGCGCGACGCCTGAAGAAGTGACGCTGTCGCCGCGCTACGCGTGGACGGTGAAGCTCTCGAACGGCACGCAGGTGGAACTTGGACGCGAACGCAATCAGGACACGCTGCTGGACCGGAGCAAACGTCTGAGCGCGGCGTGGAGCGCGGTGACGCAACGTTGGGGAAAGGATATCGAGTATGCGGACTTGCGCTATCCGAACGGTTTCGCGATTCGCGCGGCAGGGATGCGCTTTATCACCGAACCCGACAAGGGCAAGAAGTAAACGGACATCACACGCAATGAGCACGCTATGAGTAAAGACTATAAAGATCTGCTGGTCGCCCTCGACATTGGGACGTCGAAGGTCGTGGCCATCGTCGCCGAGTTGAAGGGCGAAGGTCACTACGAGGTGATCGGCCTCGGCCAGAGCGAATCAAAGGGGCTCAAGAAAGGCGTGGTGGTGAATATCGAGGCCACCGTGCAGTCCATTCAGCGCGCGCTCGAAGAAGCCGAACTGATGGCCGACTGCAAGATCACCAACGTATTTACCGGGATTGCCGGCAGCCATATCCGCAGCTTCAATTCAAGCGGCATGGTGGCGATCAAGGAGAAGGAAGTCACTCAGACGGACGTGGCGCGCGTGATCGAAACGGCGAAGGCAATCAACATCCCGACCGATCAGCAGGTGCTGCACATCCTGACGCAGGAATTCATCATCGACGGTCAGGAAGATGTGCGCGAGCCGATCGGCATGAGCGGCATTCGCCTCGAAGTGAAGGTGCATATCGTCACCGGCGCGGTGAGCGCGGCGCAGAACATCGTCAAGTGCGTGCGCCGCTGCGGGCTCGAAGTGAACGATCTGATCTTGCAGCCGCTGGCGTCGTCGCTGGCGGTGCTGACGGAAGATGAAAAAGAACTCGGCGTGGTGCTGGTCGATATCGGCGGCGGCACGACGGACATTGCGATTTTCAGCGAAGGCGCGATCCGCCATACGGCGGTGATTCCGATCGCCGGCGACCAGATCACGAGCGACATCGCCATGGCGCTGCGCACGCCGACGCCGGACGCGGAAGACATCAAGGTGGACTACGGCATCGCCAAGCAGGCGCTCGCCGATCCGGACGAGATGATCGAAGTGCCGGGCCTCGGCGAGCGCGGCCCGCGCACGCTGTCGCGCCAGGCGCTGGCGGCGGTGGTCGAGCCGCGTGTCGAAGAACTGTTTTCGCTCGTGCAGCAGGTGGTGCGCGAGTCGGGTTACGAGGAACTGCTGAGCTCCGGCGTGGTGCTGACAGGCGGCGCGTCGATGATGCTCGGCATGGTCGAACTGGGTGAGGACATTTTCCTGAAGCCGGTGCGCATCGGCGTGCCGGAATACGCGGGCGGTCTTGCTGATGTCGTGCGCAATCCGCGCTTCTCGACGGCGATGGGCCTGCTCGTCGAAGGACGCTCGCAGCGTATGCGCGGCCGCAAGGTCGCCGTGCAGTCGGGGTCGATGGGACAGGTGTTCACGCGCATGAAGGACTGGTTCCTCGGCAACTTCTAACGCATTCGCTGTACTGAACGGTTTTTTAAAATACGCGCCGGTGCCGGCGGCCGGCGCGCGACAGGGGGTTGCCCGATCTCCTGCCGAATAACGGCCGAGTGGCTGTAAATTTTTTATCTTGACGGAGGCATCATGGATTTCCAAATGCTGGAAACCGAAACGAACGGCACCATCATCAAGGTGGTCGGAGTAGGTGGCGCTGGCGGCAATGCTGTCCAGCACATGATCAACAAAGGCGTGCAAGGCGTCGACTTCATCGTGATGAACACGGACGCGCAGGCTTTGTCGCGTTCACGCGCCACCGCGGTGATCCAACTCGGCAACACGGGGCTGGGCGCTGGCGCCAAGCCGGAAATGGGCCGCGCCGCAGCGGAAGAAGCCCGTGAGCGTATCGCCGACGCACTGCGCGGCGCGCACATGGTCTTCATCACGGCCGGCATGGGCGGCGGCACGGGTACGGGCGCAGCACCCGTGGTCGCGCAGATCGCCAAGGAAATGGGTATCTTGACCGTTGGCGTGGTCAGCAAGCCGTTCGAATTCGAAGGCGGCAAGCGCATGCGCGTCGCCGAAGCCGGTTCGCAGCAACTGGAGGATCACGTCGACTCGCTGATCGTCGTTCTGAACGACAAGCTGTTCGAGGTGATGGGCGACGACGCCGAGATGGACAAGTGCTTCCAGTGCGCAGACGACGTTCTGAACAACGCAGTTGCCGGCATCGCGGAAATCATCAACGTCGACGGTCTGGTGAACGTCGACTTCGAAGACGTGAAGACGGTGATGGGCGAGCAGGGCAAGGCGATGATGGGCACGGCGACGGTTGCCGGCGTCGATCGCGCGCGTCTGGCCGCTGAGCAGGCTGTTGCCAGCCCGCTGCTGGAAGGAGTGGATCTGTCGGGTGCGCGTGGCGTGCTGGTCAACATCACGTCGAGCCGTTCGCTGCGTCTGTCGGAAACGCGCGAAGTGATGAACACCATCAAGAGCTACGCCGCGGAAGACGCGACCGTGATCTTCGGCGCGGTGTACGACGATGCGATGGGCGACGCGCTGCGCGTGACGGTCGTGGCAACGGGTCTGGGCCGTGCGGCGAAGAAGCAGCAATCGGCACCGATGACGCTGCTGCGCACCGGTACCGACAACCAGCCGATCAGCACGATGCAACACGTTGCTTACGCGCCGTCGCACGCCAGCACCGCCGACTACGGCGCGCTGGACACGCCGGCAGTGTGGCGCACGTCGCGCGATACGGCCGCGTCGCATGTGCAGGCGCTGCAGGAAAAGGGCGTCGACACGTACGACATTCCGGCATTCCTGCGCAAGCAGGCGGACTGAGCGTACGGGCAGGCTTTCGTTGCGGCGCTGCGAGTTGGACAGCAGTGCAGCGCTGGCGGACGAATGCACGAGCGTGGCGGGTGAACGGCAAACAAGTCGCGTATCGTCAGATCCGCGGCAAGGACAACTGCCCTCTTCGGGTTCGCGAAGCGGATTGGGCGACTGTCGCCGGGCGGCGGAGCATGTAGTGAGGCTCACGCCGGATTTTTCACTGCGACACGACGACGTGCGAGTGTGCTTCGCATCGATGCAAAGGACTGAGCATGATTCAAGCAGGTGACAAGCTGCCCGACGCAACGCTCTTCGAATTGATCGAAGACGAGCGGGCGGGCTGCACGATCGGGCCTAACAGCTTCGACGTGCGCGAGCAGACGGCGGGCAAGCGCGTGGTGATCTTCGGATTGCCGGGCGCGTTCACACCGACCTGTTCGGCCAAACATGTACCGGGCTATGTCGAGCACGCCGAGCAGTTGCGCGCTCTTGGCATCGACGAAATCTGGTGCGTGTCCGTCAACGACGCGTTCGTAATGGGCGCGTGGGGACGCGATCAGCACGCCTCGGGCAAGGTGCGCATGATGGCGGACGGCAGTGCGGCTTTCACGCGAGCGCTCGGTCTCGAGCAGGATTTGTCGGCGCGCGGCATGGGAATCCGTTCCCAGCGCTACGCGATGGTGGTCGACGACGGCGTGGTCAAGACGTTGAACGTCGAGGCTGCCGGCAAATTCGAAGTCAGCGATGCAGGGAGTATTCTCGCTACGTTGAGCTAGGCACGTGGGCGTCGTGGCCTTCGCCTCGGGCAGCGCGCGTTGTGCGTTGTGCGAGGGCAACGGTCGATAAGACGCTTTTGTGACAGGCCGTTACGCGGGCCGATGACCGGAAACGCCTCCGTTCCGGGGCATCGGCCCGTCACGCTTTCCTGACGGGCGCCCCAGGGTAATGCAGCGAAACAGATTGATACGTTCCGCGAAAAGACGCTCCTTAGGGTATTGGAGTATACTTCGTGCTATGGAATAAAAAGTCCCGATTGGGATTTTCAATCGAATAGAAGACCACCATGTTGAAGCAGCGCACTATCAAGCAAATCGTCAAGACAGTCGGCATCGGCCTGCACTCCGGCCGTAAAGTCCAACTGACGCTCCGTCCGGCCGGTCCGGACACGGGCATCGTGTTTTCGCGCGTGGATCTGGCCACGCCGGTGGACATTCCTGCGTCGGCGATGGCGATTGGCGATACGCGTCTGGCTTCCGTGTTGCAGAAAGACGGCGCGCGCGTCTCGACCATCGAGCATCTGATGTCCGCTTGCGCCGGTCTCGGCATCGACAACCTGTATGTCGACGTCACCGCCGAAGAAATCCCGATCATGGACGGCAGCGCCGGTTCATTCGTGTTTCTGATTCAGTCCGCGGGTATTGAAGAGCAGAACGCGGCGAAGAAATTCATCAAGGTCACCAAGCCGGTCGAAATTCGTGACGGCGATAAGTTCGCGCGTCTCGATCCGTATTTCGGTTTCAAGCTCAAATTTACGATCGATTTTCGTCACCCGGCTGTGGATAAGACCGGCCAGGCGCTGGAAGTGGATTTTGCCAATACGTCGTATGTGCGTGAAATCGCGCGTGCCCGCACCTTCGGTTTTGCGCATGAAGTGGAAATGATGCGCGAACTGGGTCTGGCGCGTGGCGGCAGCATGGACAACGCGATCGTGCTCGACGAGTACCGCATTCTGAACAACGACGGCCTGCGCTACGACGACGAGTTCGTGAAGCACAAAATGCTCGACGCGATCGGCGACCTGTATGTGATCGGCCATCCATTGCTGGCGGCGTACGATGCGTACAAGTCGGGCCACGGCCTGAACAATGCGCTGCTGCGCGAACTGCTGGCGCACGAAGATTCGTACGAAATCGTCACTTTCGACGACACACAGAAGGCGCCGCGCGGATTTGCCTACGAGACGCAGACGGCTTTTGCCTGACGCCTTCGGGTGAAATTTCCGAAGCAAGCGCATGAAAAGTAAGCGGCCCAGTCGGGCCGCTTTTTTTCTGCTCAGCGATTTCTCCGATGCCGGGCCGCCATTTTCGCCAGGGCTTCCTGAAGCGGCGAAGGCGCCAGCGACTCGCTCAGTGCGTGGAGGGCGTCCGCGCCAGCTGGCGTCATGCGCGCCTGTTTGACCGGCGGCGGTTCCTTGACAGCCTGCGGCCGCACGCGAATCCGCAGGGAATTCACGGGCCAGCCGCGCTGCTGCAAATCCGACAGCAGCCGAGGCTCCAGATGCCGCAGCCGCGCCGCCAGCGCGTTATGGCCGGCGAACAGGGCCAGCACGCCTTCCTTGATAAAGCTGGGCTCGACGCTCGTCGCCAGATAGTCGGGCAGCAGCGCGCGCAGATCCTTCTCCAATGCCGCAATCTGCTCGACGCCCGCGCGCAGGGCGGCGAACGCGTCCGTGCGATTGAGCACCTCGGCGACCGGCTGCGGGCGGCGCGCCTTGAACTGCTGGGGCGGCGGCCTTGAAAAGGAAGGAAAACGGCTCATGTTGGATGGGTAACGGCGTGTCCGCACCCTATGCGCGTTCACGCCGCGATTGTACCGCGCAGGACGCACGCGGGCCCGCCTCAATGCGGGCTGTCAGAGCTCGCTGCGGCGGCCTTCTGATGCCCTGCCGCCGTCTCGCTGCCGACATAAGCGTGGGCGGGGGCGCGTGCTAAAATGCGCGATTCGAATTCACTCTTGGACTAAGCCGCCGAGGCCCTTCCGACCCCGGAGCGCACGTGCACGACCTGCACGCCGCGACCCAGCCGAAGCCGCGACGCAGACACCGATCCGATGACCACCGGTTTTCTACAGAAGATTTTTGGCAGCCGCAACCAGCGGCTAGTCAAGCAATATCAAAAGACCGTCACGGCGATCAATGCGCTCGAACCGCAGATCGAGCAATTGACGGACGATCAACTGCGCGCCAAAACGGGTGAATTCCGCCAGCGCGTCGCGAGCGGCGAATCGCTCGACAAGCTCCTGCCAGAAGCCTTCGCGGTGTGCCGCGAGGCCAGCAAGCGGGTGCTGAAAATGCGCCACTTCGACGTGCAGCTGATCGGCGGCATGGTTCTGCACTACGGCAAGATCGGCGAAATGCGCACGGGCGAGGGCAAGACGCTCGTCGCTACGCTGCCGGTGTACCTGAACGCGCTGTCGGGCCGCGGCGTCCACGTGGTCACGGTCAACGACTACCTCGCCCAGCGCGACGCCGAATGGATGGCGCGCCTGTACAACTTCCTCGGTCTGTCGGTGGGCATCAACCTGTCGCAGATGGATCACGACGCGAAGCAGGAAGCCTACGCGGCGGACATCACGTACGGCACCAACAACGAATTCGGTTTCGACTACCTGCGCGACAACATGGTCTACGAGACCGACGCGCGCGTGCAGCGAGCCCTGAATTTCGCGGTGGTCGACGAGGTCGACTCGATCCTGATCGACGAAGCCCGTACGCCGCTGATCATCTCCGGCCAAGCCGAAGATCACACCGACCTGTACGTGCGCATGAATGCGCTGCCGCCGCTGCTCGAACGCCAGATCGGCGAAGAGAAAGCGGACGGCACCGGCGTCGAAAAACCGGGCGACTACACGCTGGACGAGAAGGGCCGCCAGGTGTTCCTGACGGAATCGGGCCACGAAAAGGCCGAGCGCCTGCTCGCCGAGTGGGGCCTGATCGGTGAGGGCGAAAGCCTGTACGCGCCGCAGAACATCACGCTGATGCACCACGTGTACGCCGCGCTGCGCGCGCACACGCTGTTCTTCAAGGACCAGCATTACGTCGTGCAGAACGCCGAAGTGGTGATCGTCGACGAATTCACCGGCCGTCTGATGTCGGGCCGCCGCTGGTCGGACGGTCTTCATCAGGCTGTCGAGGCGAAGGAACACGTCAAGATTCAGAGCGAGAACCAGACGCTCGCGTCGATCACGTTCCAGAACTACTTCCGCATGTACGCGAAGCTGTCCGGCATGACCGGCACGGCGGATACGGAAGCGTTCGAATTCAACGAGATCTACGGTCTCGAAACGGTCGTGATCCCGACCAACCGTCCACCCAAACGGATCGACAAGCAGGATCAGATCTACAAGACCGCCAAGGAACGTTACGACGCGGTGATCCGTGACATCCGCGATTGCTACGAGCGCGGTCAGCCGGTGCTGGTCGGCACGACGTCGATCGAAAACTCCGAGTTGCTGTCGCATCTGCTGAAGCAGACCGGCCTGCCGCACGAAGTGCTGAACGCCAAGCAGCACGCGCGTGAAGCCGAGATCGTCGCCGAAGCCGGCCGTCCGAAGCGCATCACGATCGCCACCAACATGGCCGGTCGCGGTACCGACATCGTGCTCGGCGGCAACGCGGAAAAGCAGGCGTCGTTCCTTGAACTGGACGAAACGCTGGCTGAAGACGACAAGCAGCGCCGCATCCACAAGCTGCACGACGAATGGCAAGCGCTGCACGATCAGGTGAAGGCCGCGGGCGGCCTGCACATCATCGGCACCGAGCGTCACGAATCGCGCCGGATCGACAACCAGTTGCGCGGCCGTGCCGGCCGTCAGGGTGACCCGGGTTCGTCGCGCTTCTATCTGTCGCTGGAAGACCCGCTGCTGCGCATTTTCGCCGGCGATCGCGTGCGCGCGATCATGGACCGCCTGAAGATGCCTGAAGGCGAAGCAATCGAGGCGGGCATCGTCTCGCGCTCGATCGAATCGGCGCAGCGCAAGGTGGAAGCGCGCAACTTCGACGTACGCAAGCAATTGCTCGAATACGACGATGTGTCGAACGATCAGCGCAAGGTGATCTACCAGCAGCGCAATGAATTGCTCGAAGCGAATGACATCACGGAAACGATCGGCGCGATGCGCCAGAGCGTGATCGCCGATATCGTTCACCAGTTCGTGCCGGCAGGCAGCATTGAAGAGCAGTGGGACGTGCCCGAGCTGGAAGAAGTGCTGCGCAACGAATGGCAGCTCGACCTCGCGATCCAGGAAATGATCAACGAGTCGAACTCGATCAGCGCGGACGAGATTCTCGAAGCGGTCGAAGCCGCCGCGAATGAAGCCTACGAGTCGAAGGTCGAACTGGTCGGCCGCGAATCGTTCAGCGCGTTCGAGCGCTCGATCATGCTGCAAACGCTGGATCGCAGCTGGCGCGAACATCTGGCCGCGCTCGATCACTTGCGTCAGGGCATCCATCTGCGCGGCTATGCGCAGAAGAATCCGAAGCAGGAATACAAGCGTGAGGCATTCGAACTGTTTGCCGCCATGCTCGACGCTGTGAAGCTCGAAGTCACCCGCGTGGTGATGAACGTGCAGATCCAGTCGCCGGAACAGTTGGAACAGGCTGCCGAACAGCTCGAAGAGCAGGGCGGCCACCTTGAAAACGTCGAATTCCGCCATGCCGAATTCGCCGAAGCGGCTGCCGCGGCACCTGTTGCCGCGGAAGCAGCCACCGCCGCCATGATCGGCGATGCAATGAGCCACGGCTCGTCGCATACGGCTGCAGCGAATATGAGCGCGGACAACGTGCCGAAGGTCGGCCGTAACGACCCGTGCCCGTGCGGCAGCGGCAAGAAGTACAAGCAGTGCCACGGCAAGATCGTGTAATGCCGAATGCGGCGCGCTGAGAGGCGCGCCGCGTCGTTTTACGCAGTACATTGCCTTGATTTCGCGGTGGTCCGGCAGCACGCCCGGGCCACCAGTTTCCGTTTCCCCGATGCCGGCGCCTGCCGGCATTTTCTTCGACAGGTCGCGACCATGGCTGTCAATTTCCCCTCGATCGATCCCGCTCAACTCCATCCCGTCGCCGGCGTTTCGCTCGGCTGGGCGGAGGCGAATATCCGCAAGCCGAACCGCAAGGATGTGCTCGTCATTTCCGTGGGTGAAGGCGCCACGGTGGGCGGCGTCTTCACGCAGAACCGTTTTTGCGCGGCGCCCGTCACGGTGTGCCGTGAGAATCTGGAACGTGTGCGCGCCGGCGGCAAGCCGATTCGCGCGCTGGTGATCAACACCGGCAACGCGAACGCGGGCACGGGTGAGCCGGGCCTCGTGGCGGCGCGCGAAACCTGCGCGGAACTCGCGCGTCTGGCGGACATCACGCCGGAACAGGTGCTGCCGTTTTCGACGGGCGTGATTCTGGAGCCGCTGCCGGTCGATCGGCTGAAGGCGGGTTTGCCGGCCGCTCTGGCGAACCGCAAGGAAGCGAACTGGTACGACGCCGCGCAGGCCATCATGACCACGGACACGCTGCCCAAGGCCACGTCGCGCCAGGTCACGATCGACGGCCACACGGTCACGCTGACCGGCATCAGCAAGGGCGCGGGCATGATCAAGCCGAACATGGCAACCATGCTCGGCTTCCTCGCGTTCGACGCCGCCGTCGCCCAGCCGGTGCTCGACGCGCTGGTCAAGCACGTGGCGGACCGCTCGTTCAACTGCATCACGATCGATGGCGATACGTCGACCAACGATTCCTTCATCCTGATCGCGTCGGGCAAATCGAGCCTGCCGGCGATCACGTCCACCGACTCGCCCGCTTATGTAGCGCTGCGCGACGCGGTGACCGAAGTCGCCCAGAGCCTCGCGCAACTGATCGTGCGCGACGGCGAAGGCGCGACCAAATTCATGACCGTGCAGGTGGAAGGCGGCTCGAGCGTCGGCGAATGCCGCCAGATCGCTTATGCGATCGGCCACTCGCCGCTCGTGAAGACGGCCTTCTATGCATCGGATCCGAATCTCGGCCGCATCCTCGCGGCCATCGGCTATGCCGGCGTGGACGATCTCGACGTCGGCAAGATCGATCTGTATCTGGACGACGTGCTGGTTGCGACTGCCGGCGGCCGCAATCCGGCCTACCGTGAAGAAGACGGCCAGCGCGTCATGAAAAAGAGCGAGATCGGCATTCGTGTCGTACTCGGCCGCGGCGATGCGCAAGCCACAATCTGGACTTGCGATCTGTCGCACGACTACGTGAGCATCAACGCCGACTATCGTTCGTAACCAGGTTTATTACGCGGCCTGTGGGCCGCTTACTTCCCAGCCATGGACAAACTCGAACAGTTTCTGACCCGAGCCGAAGCCGTGCTCGTCCGCCTCGAAGCGATGCTTCCGCCCGCCACGCCGAATATCGACTGGTCGGCGGCAATCGCTTTCCGCTGGCGCAAGCGCCAGGGGCGCGGCTACCTGCAGCCGGTGCCGGCCATCTCAACGATCACGCTCGACGATCTGCAAAACATCGATCGCCAAAAAGGGTTGATCGAGCAGAACACGCGTCAATTCGTGCACAAACAGCCGGCCAACAACGTGCTGCTGACGGGCGCGCGCGGCACCGGCAAGTCGTCGCTGATCAAGGCGTGCCTGAACGCGTACGCGAAAGACGGGCTGCGTCTGATCGAAGTGGATAAGGACGATCTGCACGATCTCGGCGATATCGTCGACCTGATCGCGCAGCGGCCGGAGCGCTTCGTGGTGTTCTGCGACGACCTGTCGTTCGAAGACGGCGAGTCGGGCTACAAGGCGCTGAAGGTCGCGCTCGACGGTTCGATCGCCGCGCAGTCGGACAACGTGCTGATCTACGCGACGTCGAACCGCCGCCATCTGTTGCCCGAGTACATGAGCGACAACGAGACGTACAAGCACACGTCCGACGGCGAGATTCACCCCGGCGAACTGGTCGAAGAAAAGATCTCGCTGTCCGAGCGGTTCGGCTTGTGGGTCAGCTTCTATCCGTTCAAACAGGACGACTACCTGTCGATCATCGGCCACTGGTTGCGGCATTTCGGCTGCGATGACGCCGAAGTCGAAGCGGCGCGCGGCGATGCGCTGGTATGGGCGCTGGAGCGCGGCTCGCGTTCGGGACGCGTTGCGTGGCAGTTCGCGCGCGACTGGTCCGGCCGCAAAACCTCAGCGTGAGTGACGGCATGAGCGACGACGTCGAGAAGAACGCCAACGGTCGAAAGGTGACGGAGGTTGCCGTCGGCGTGATGGTCCAGCCGGATGGACGCTATCTGCTGGCGCAGCGCCCGGCTGGCAAGCCGTACGAGGGTTATTGGGAGTTTCCCGGCGGCAAGCTGGAAGCGGGCGAGTCGGTCGAAGCCGCGCTCGCCCGTGAGTTACACGAGGAACTGGGTATCGACGTCGAGGCAAGCCATCTTTGGCATACGCTCGAGCACGATTACCCGCATGCGTATGTGCGGCTCTTTTTCTGCAAGGTGACTCAGTGGTCCGGCGAGCCGCACGGCCGCGAAGGCCAGGCTTTTGTCTGGCAGACGCTGCCCGCGGATGTCGAGCCGCTGTTGCCGGCGACCATTCCCGTGCTGGAATGGCTCGCAGCTGAAAAGAACTAAAACGGAAGAAGACGGGCGGGAGGTAGCGGGCGCTGCGTTAGCAGCGCCGGTCCGCGTGACCCGGACCGCAGGCCGCGTTTAATGCGGGGTGTAATCCCCACCGGGCGTCTCGTCCGACGACGCTTCCTGATCGGTCCCGCCGATCTTGTACTTCTCAGCGGCCCAAGCGCCGAGATCGCTCTGCTTGCAGCGATCGGAACAGAAGGGGCGGAAGCGGTTCTCAGGTGTCCAGCGGACGTCCTTACCGCAAGTGGGGCATTTGACGACGGTAGGCATACGGTCAGGCAATCAATCGCAAACGGAAGAAGTAACGAATATAGGGGCATTTCTCGCCGCTTTAAAGGCGTGCCCCTTCGCTTTGGATTTACCAGGTAAACGTGACAGGCTTACGAGCGTGGCTTAAAGGCTGCAAAGCGTAAGCTGGAAAGGCACGTCGACGTCGACGGAACGCGGACGCAGATCGCCGTCCTGCACGGTGAAGCGCACCCACAGCATGTACTTGTTCGCACTGGCTTCGGGGATCACGCGCAATTCCGGTGCCACTCGTACCTGCATCAATTGATATGAACGGCCGGACAGCATCTGCTGATAGCTGCCCTGCATGGCCATGACTTTGGACGCCTGGCCGGATTCGCGCGCGAGTCGCAAGACGATGATGGCCGCGTCGCGCAGCGGCAGCATCGGCGTCACCCACTTCGCGATGTCCTGGCGGCGCTGATCAGGATGAATCTGCTGCCACGCGTAGTAAGACGGTAAATCGAACTTGCAGGTGCCGCCTGGAATGATCGCGCGGCTGCGGATGCTAGCGAGCCATTCGTTGTCTGCAAGATGCTGGCCGGTCTTGCCCTGCATCTGCGAAAGCCCCGCGAGCGTTTGCTCGATCTCGCCGAGTACGGCCTCAAGCGCGTTCTGTTCGATTCCCGGATTGCCGCGAAACGGCGCCAGCGTTTGCCGTTGGCGTTCGAGTTCTTTCATCAGATCCGACTTCAGATCCGCGCGGCCCGCAACCTCTGAGATTTCGAACAACGTTGTCAGTGCGACGTGATGTTCCCTGGCGTCTTCCTGAGTCAGAAAGAACGTGAAGCGCTCGAACAGATCTTCGAGGCGCAATAGCGTCCGGATTCGCTCGTTGAAGGGATACTCGTAAAGGATCAAGCGGGCTCGCCTCGGGCGTGGTCGGTGACTGGAATGCAGAACATTCTAATGCCGTGAGACTACCCTAGCAATCACGCACTTTGTCAGCACGCATTTGCAACTTTTTTCACGTGTTTCGGGCCGTTTTCAACGCACTTTTGGCATGCGCATCGCTGCGAAGTTCAACCGGGATTTCCCGAGGTGCCACGTCGGCGTCATGTGCCGGCGAGCGTCAGATACACGCGATGCTGCGCGTCGACTTGCGACTTGAGCGCCTCGAGCGGCGCGTTGTCGTTGTCGATCACGTCGTCGGCCGCGGCGAGGCGCGCTTCGCGTGTGGCCTGACGAGCGATGATCGCCAGCACCTGTTCGCGACTGAAATTGTTGCGGCTCATCACGCGCGAGATCTGCATTTCGACGCTGCAGTCCACCGTCAGCACACGATTCACGCGCGTCTTCCACTTGCCGGATTCGACCAGCAGCGGCACCACGACGATCACATAAGGCCCTTGAGCCTCACGCTGCTCGCGTTCGGTCTCCGCGCGAATCAAGGGATGCGTGATGCCTTCGAGGCGTTTGCGCGCGCTGTCGTCGCTGAATACGAGCGTGCGCATGCGGGCGCGGTCGAGTGAGCCGTCAGGGGCGACGAACGCCTCGCCGAACTCTGCAGCGATTGGCGGCATGGCGATGCCGTGCGGTGCGGTGATGCGGTGCGCGATCAGGTCGGTGTCGACGAGCGGCACGCCGTGCGCGGCAAACAGGTCGGCGACAGTCGATTTGCCGCTGCCGATGCCGCCGGTCAATCCCACAGCAAACATGCGTCAGCCTCCCAAAGCCAGATAAAGCGGTGTGCCGAGAAACAGCGTCAGTGCGCCGCCTGCCGCGAGGAACGGCCCGAAGGGCAGCGGCTCTTCGAAGCGCATGCGGCCACGCCATGTTGCCAGCAGACCGACGACCGCGCCGGTCACCGCTGCAATCAGCACGATCTGCGGCAGCGCCGCCCAGCCGAGCCACGCGCCGAGCGCCGCCAGCAGTTTGAAATCACCATAACCCATGCCTTCGACGCCGCGAATGAGGAGAAATAACCAGTGCACGGCCCACAGCACCAGATAGCCGAAGATCGCGCCGAGCACCGCATCGTGCAAGTTCGTAAACATGCCGTTGAAGTTGACGATGATGCCCGCCCACAGCAACGGCAGCGTCATGGAGTCGGGCAGCAGATGCGTGTCGATGTCGATCGCGCTCATGGCGAGCAGCGCGGCGCACAGTCCGAAGGCGGCGAGCGCCGTGAAGGTCGGGCCGAACAACGCGAGTGCGCCTGCCGCGAACGCTGCACTGGCGATTTCGAGCAGCGGATAGCGCAGGCTCACACGCGCCTTGCATGCGGAGCAGCGACCGCGCAGCAATAGGTAACTCAGCACCGGCAGGTTCTCCCATGCGCTCAACACATGGCCGCAGTGAGGACACGCGCTGCGCGGCACCCACAGGTTGTAGCGTGCCGGCAGGCCGTCTTCTTCCAACGGTTGATCGGCGGCCTCGCTGACTTCCGCGCGCCAGGCGCGATCGAGCATGATCGGCAGCCGATGCACGACCACGTTCAGGAAGCTGCCGATCACGAGGCCGAACACGATGGCGAACGTCATCTGCAGGGTTGCGGGCAAGCTGCCGAACGCCTGGCCGAGACCGGTCGCGAAATGATCGGGCAGCAAGCCCGACAGCAGGCTGGAAGAAGTGTCTGGCACGAGTGGAAGAGTGGCCCGCATAGATTAAGGATGGATTCGGCTGCGATCCTACACCACGTTGCCGAGTTGAATAATGGGAAGATACATCGCGATCACGAGGCCGCCGACCAGCGCGCCGAGCACGACGATGACGAGCGGCTCGCACAGGCTCGACAGCGTGCCGATCTTTTCGTCTACCTGACGATCAGCGAGCGACGCCACGTCGATCAGCATGGTGTCGAGTGCTCCGGACTCCTCCGCAACCGCAATCGGTTGCACGACTTCGGGCGGAAAGCAGCGAGCCGCGCGCATCGCGGCGGCGAGCCGCTCCCCCCGCCGCAGACGCGCTGCGATTTCCACGGTGGCGCGGTCGAAGAAGGCGTTGCCGGTGGCGTGAGTCAGCGAATCGAACGCGTCGGCCAGCGGTGTGCCGGCCGACAGCAAGGTGCCGAGCGCGCGGCTCCAGCGCGCCGCGCACAACGTGCGCAGCAGCGGACCAGCGATCGGTATTGTCAGCGATACGCGCGCAAAGCGGATGCGCGCGGCTTCGGAGCGTCGCAGTAGAAACGTCGCTGCTGAACCGGCGGCGAAGATCAGGGCACATACCGGTATGCTCCATCGCGCCACACCGGACGACAATGCCAGCACGAACTGCGTCGGTGCGGGCAGTCTGGCGCCGAAGCCGTCGAAGATCTGTTTGAAGGTCGGTACGACCCACACGAGCAATGCCGCGGTGATTGCCATCGCCAGTACGAGGATCGCGACCGGATAGGTCAGTGCCGCGCGCACTTTGGCGCGCTGCGCGGCGGCGCGCTCGCGGTCATCGGCGATGCGGGCGAGGACGGCCGCGAGTGCGCCGGCCGCCTCGCCGACTTCGACGAGCTGGCAGTAAAGCGCGTTGAATTGCGCCGGATGCCGCTGCAGTGCCGCGGAAAAACGCAGGCCGCCGGTGATGTCGCGCGCGAGGGCGCCGACGATCCGCGGCATGCCGTGGCGGCGCGAAGTCTGGGCTTGCGCGAGCAGGTCCAGCGCGGGCGCGAGTGGGAGGCCCGCGCGCAGCAGGCTGGCCAGTTGCCGCGTGAATAGCGTGATGTCCGCGGCGCGCGTGGTGGGACGCGGTGCCGGTCCGTACGCCGTCAGTTCGAGGATGAACAGATTGTCGCGCCTGAGCACTGAGCGTGCGATGGCTGCGTCCGGCGCGATGAGTGCGCCGTTTTTCCGCTCGCCGTCGGCATCGACGCCGCGCCATTTGAAACGCATGTCGGAGGCCAGAGGTCGTCGGGTCGTGGCCGTGTTCATGCGACCTCGGTGGCGGCGAGCGCTTCGGCGAGACTGGTGGTGCCGTCGCGCACACGCGTCAACGCCGCATCGCGCAAGGTGCCCACCTGTTCAGTTTGCGAGAGCCGCGCGAGTTCATGCGTGCCGGCGCTCGCGACGATCAACTCGCGCATCGCATCGGACACGGGCATCACCTGATGAACGCCGACGCGGCCGCGATAGCCGATGCCGTGACAGGTCGCGCAACCGACGGCGGCGTAGGGCTGCCAGCCGTCGAGTTGATGCTCGCTGAAACCCGCCGCTCGGAGCGCCGCGACCGACTGCGGCGCCGACACGCGGCACGCGACACAGAGCCGCCGCACCAGCCGCTGCGCGGTGACCATCCGCAACGCGGCCGCGAGGTTATACGGCTCGACGCCGATATCGATCAAACGCGCGACGGCCGCCGGCGCGTCGTTCGTATGCAGGGTCGACAGGACGAGGTGGCCCGTTTGCGCGGCTTTCACGGCGACGTCGGCGGTCTCTTCGTCGCGAATTTCGCCGACCATGATCACGTCGGGATCCTGGCGAAGAAATGCGCGCAGCGCGACCGCGAAGGTGAGCCCGGCTTTTTCGCGCACACTGACCTGGTTGATGCCGGCCAACTGGATCTCCGCGGGATCTTCCACTGAACAGAGATTGCGCGCCTCGCCGTTGAGCAGATTGAGGAAACAGTACAGCGACAACGTCTTGCCGCTCCCGGTGGGTCCGGTGACAAGCATGAGGCCGTGCGGCGCGCGAATCGCGGCGTCCACTGTTTCGCGTTGACGCGAATCGAGGCCGAGCGAGTCGAGTGAGAGATTGGCGGGCAGCGCGTCGAGTCGGCGCAGCACGAGTTTTTCTCCGAATAGCGTGGGCAGCGAGTTGACGCGATAGTCCTCAACGCGTCCCGGCGAAGTGGAAATGCGCAACCGGCCGTCTTGCGGCACGCGACGCTCGGCGATATCCATGCGTGCCAGCACCTTCACCCGAGTAATGAATGCATCGCGCAGATGCGCGGGCGGCGGCGGGATTTCGTGCAGCACGCCGTCGATTCGCAAGCGGACGCGCCAGCCGTGTTCCATTGGCTCGATGTGAAGGTCCGACGCGTTGCGGCGGGTCGCTTCCTGCAATGTGTCGGTCAAGAGACGCACGGCGGGAGCGTTGTCGGGGTCAGTGAGATTTGCTGCGCTGACGTCGGGTGCGAATGGTTTCAGCTTCGCTTTGACGGCGCTTTGGTTGCTGTGAGCGATGGGATGCGACGATGCCGCCGCGGGTTGGAAAGAGGCTTGCATGAGAGACCGGTGACGAACCGCCTGTAGAACACGACGGCTTCATCTTCCGGTAAGGCGGCGGGCGCCGCTATTCGGCCATTCGGCTAATGGCGCGCACTGCGTCTGTGTGCGATGCTGGTGCGTGTCGTGTCGTGTCTGGCTGCAGTGCTCGGCGTTGTCGCGCGGCTGCCTCCCGTGCTTGGCAACGATGCTTGGCTGCGTCGCGCCCTGCGTGTGGTACTGACTGTGGCGCGCGGCCGCGTCGCCCAGTTGCGTGTCGAGCGTGGCTGTGGCGCACGCCGCGTCCTGCAGTTGCGTCGACTAACCTAGCCGCGCAATACCTTGCCGGCTTTCGCACGCGTCGGCGGTCTGAACAGCTTGACCGTACGAATCGCCTGATCGTCGCTGCGCATCACCTCGAGTTTGACTTCGCCGATCTGCACGCACACGTCGCCGTCGGGAATATCTTCGAGAATTTCGAGGATCAGACCGTTGAGCGTTTTCGGCCCGTCGGTGGGCAGCGTCAGATGCAGCCAGCGGTTCAACTCGCGCAGCGGCATGCTGCCGGCCACGATGCATTCGCCGTTCTCGTTCCAGCCGCCGCGCGAATTGGCGCCGCGCGGAATGGACGTGGTGAACTCGCCGATCAATTCCTCGATGATGTCTTCCGGCGTGACGAGGCCCTGCAATTCGCCGTATTCGTTGACGACCAGCGCCGTGCGGTGGCGGCTCTCCTGGAAGAATTGCAATTGCTGGAAAACCGGCGTGCCGCTCGGTACGAAGTACGGCTCGGCCAGCAGCTCGCGCAGCGTCTCGCGTTCAAGCTCCTGGTTGTGCAGCGCCGCCAGTGTCTTGCGTACGTGCAGCACACCGAGCACCCGGTCGATGTCGCCTTGATAGACGATCAGCTTGTTGTGATAGCAGGTTTCGAGTTGATGCAGGATCTGTTCGAACGGCGCGTCGAAGTCCAGCGCCTCGATGCGGCGGCGCGGGATCATCACGTCGTCGACGGAAATGTTTTCCAGGTCGAACAGGTTCAGCAGAATACTGCGGTGTTTGGTCGGCATGAAACTGCCGGACTCGAGCACGATGGTGCGCAGTTCTTCGGTCGAAAGTCGCTGATCGTGCGCGCCTTTCGTATTGATGTGCAGCACGCGCAGAATGCCGTTTGCAAAAAGATTGACGAACCACACCAGCGGTTTGGCGACGCGCATCATCGGTGCAATCAGCAGGCTGGCCGGCAGCGCGACTTTTTCAGGGAACGTAGCGCCGACGATCTTTGGCGTTATTTCCGCGAAAACGATGATCAGAAACGCGACGATACCGGTCGCGATCGACAGCACCAGGTTGTTCCGGCCGAACGTGTGCAGGGCGATAGAGGTGGTGAGCACCGGGATGATGGTGTTGAACAGGTTGTTGCCGATCAGCACGACGCTCAAAAGCTGATCCGTCTGCGCGAGGAGACCTTGAGTGGTCTTTGCGCCGAGCGCATTCTGATTGGCCAGATGTTTCAGGCGATGGCGGTTGATCGCCATCATCGCCGTTTCGGAAATCGAAAAGAAGCTCGAGCAGACAAGCAGCAGAAAGACGGCGCCAATCTGCGCCCATAAGGGAAGTTGTTCCACGCGTCGTGAAGGATAGGGCAAAGGATGAAGAGAATATAGCAGAGGGGCTTGCGCGCGCCGTTTGGGCTGGCGGCAAAAGACAGGGCGGTAATGGCGGTGCGGGGCGCGCGAGGGAAATAACACGCCGTACGTGACCCAAAAACAAAAAAACCGCCGAGCAAGCTAGGCGGTTTTTCGAGCCTTGAATTAACAAGGCAAATCTGGTCGGGGTGAGAGGATTCGAACCTCCGGCCTCTACGTCCCGAACGTCAATTCAGCGCCTTACACGAGGTTCATTAGTATAGTCACTTCATTAGAAATCAACAACTTGCGCTTGGTTTCGCTTAGTTTCGCTCGCGTGCGCACAGGGGGGAATCCGAGTCTTTTCACGCAGGTTTAACGCAGATTTTTGGGAGCCAGGCGGGGCCGAGGTCGGCCGGCGCGCCGGCTCACTCGAAATCTAACTATGCGTCGCTATACGGAGAATTCTCCCTCCAGAAGAGCTATTCAATGACCGTTGAGCCGTTTCAACCCTTGACCAAACAGGATGTTGCCCAGCTACTGCACGTTTCAGTTCGCACCGTCGAGAACCTCGTGAGCGGCGGCAGTATGCCTGCTCCCGCTCGTATTGGCGGACGGGTGTTTTGGCACCCAGATGTTCTTTATGGATGGCTTTCGGAGGCACTTCTAAAGCCGGATGAGCCGAGTGCGGGCTCACCCGGCGCGCAGATTGGCGAAGGAAACGTTGCGCCGGAGCCATCCATTTTGAGAGCGGCTCCAGTGACCGTTCGGACACCGGCGAAGTCGAGCGACGTAACGCGGGCGAAGGCCCGCCAGGCCTGCAAGCTAGCAACTTAGGTCTAACGTCAGGCCGGTCACGGCGCCGAATCATCGACTCGAAAACGCCGGAGAATTCTTTACGCCTCGGGATGTCGTGCGACTCGTGACTACCCTAGTATTTCGCCAGTGACCACAACGCCCTGACGGACGAAGGCGTCGTCCGCACCGTTTGCGATTGCGCAGCCGGAACTGGCGGCTTACGAACATGCTCGCCTGGTTGAGACTTCCGTGCAGTTCCAGCTCATGACCGGCGCACGGCGCAGTGAAACGCTTATGCTGACCTGGTCGCAATGTTGCGCCAGTTGCCTCGCAGCGGAGAACTCGTTTTTCCGATGAGCATCGACGGCCTGCGCAAGACCTGGCAGCGAATGTGTCAGCGGGCGCGTCTGACCGGCGATAGCGAATTGCACATTCACGACCTGCGGCATGAGGCCTTCCCGGGTGGCAGAAGCGAGCAGCAATACTCCGGGCGGATTTTCACTGGTGGACCTCCCGCACTTCGGCGGCCATTGCGATGTCCGCATGCTGCTGCGTTATGCCCATCTGTGCACCCAAAGCCTCGCCAGGCGCCTGGACGCAGCTTTTGCTTCCGACTCGCAGTCCGTCACTCATCACTGACGACGCGAGCTCACGGTCAGAGCGTCGATTAAGCTCAATGAGATTCTGAACGAATCGACGGGCGCGGCCGCTGGCGAACTCGCCGATAACAACGACATTGACGAGGTGCGTCCGACCACCCACGGCAACGTCGTTCACGTTAACTTCGGTCGCAAGGTTGCGTGATTGCGGTCGGCCCGCCAGCAAGGCGCGGCGACGTAAAGGGTAAAGACCGGGCATCGAGCATTGACGCTCGGTCTTGGGTTTGAAGTGCCTGCACGATGCTGCCTCGTCTCGCTGTCCGACCTGCCAAGGTCAGCGTTCGTTCTTCCCGCCATCAAGCGGGAAGAACGGCACTTCACTGCAACGGGCCGCCAAGCCCAACCACACACTTTGGCAAACGCTCCAACTTTTCGGAACACGGTGCCAGCCGTGCCGCCACGTTTGTGGCTTCCCATAGGCTCCGGTCGTATCGCCCAATGAATCAAACCCTACTCAGTCAGTCCCCCTCCCTGCCATCAACCCGTGCGGCGCCCCGCCTGAGCTGGCTAGGCTATGAAATCGTCCGCCCCGCCGCACAGGGACGCTGCCTGGACCTGGCGACGCCCCCGGCAGGAGATGGCCGACCTCCATGCCTTGCTGGCCTTTCAGGCTGGCAAGCGGCATCATACGGCCTTGGCTGAAACGCGCGAGCGTATGCCCGGCAACCGGGCTTTCACGGCGTACGGACGCAATCCTGGGCACTGTTTCAGGACACGCGCCGGCGCGGCTATGCCGGGCCGCTACCCCAGCTCCCATATTTTCAGAAAATCAGTCATGGGCAGCGACTGCTCTTAGCCCCATGAAAGAGTCTCTCTGATGGCGTGGACAGAGTTGTGGCAAAACTGAGGCTCCGTAGTTAACTGTTGTGTATCGAGTAAAGTCTCCATGAGCAATAAACTATCCCTCGAAGCGCTGGAAAGCTGGCTTTGGGAATCCGCTAACATTCTGCGCGGCTCTATCGACTCGTCCGACTTCAAAAACTACATCTTCGGCCTGCTGTTTCTGAAGCGCTTCAACGACGTGTTTGAAGAGCGCGGGGCCCAGTTGACGCAGAATGAGGGACTGAATGGCCGGGAGGCCGAGGAAGAAATCGAAGACAAGTGGGGCAAATTCCCCACCAGTGCCCGCTGGCCGACGCTGATTTCGCAAACCGAAAACATCGGCGAAGCACTGGACAAGGCTTTTGCCACCATCGAAGCCAACAACCCCGAACTGCAGCACGTGCTCACCGCCACCCAGTATGGCGACAAGCGCGTCCTGTCCGATGCCACCCTGCAGCGGCTGTTGCGCCACTTCAACCAGTACAGGCTGGGCAATGCCGACATGTACAAGGCCGACATGCTGGGCGATGCCTACGAATACCTCATCAAGCAGTTCGCCGACGATGCCGGCAAGAAGGGTGGCGAGTTCTACACCCCCAAGGCGGTGGTGCAACTGGTGGTGGAACTCATCGACCCGCAACCGGGCCACGCGGTGTACGACCCCACCTGTGGTAGCGGCGGCATGCTGGTCGAGAGCGCGCATCACGTTGCCAGACTGCCCAACGGTACTTTGCTTGGCGACAAGCCGAACGTGCTGCTCTACGGACAGGAAAAGAACCTCGGCACTTGGGCCATTGCCAAACTGAACCTCTACCTGCACAACATGCGGGCCGAGATACAACGCGGCGATACGCTGGTCGAACCCAAGCATCTCGATGGTGACTACCTCAAGACTTTCGACCGGGTGATTGCCAACCCGCCGTTCTCGGCCAAGTCATGGTGGTCGCCGCTCGAATTGGCGGCCGAGGCCGAGCAGGACAGTGACAAAAAACCCAAGGCCCCCAATTACAGACAGGTCAACGACCCCTATGGTCGCTTCGTGTACGGCATTCCGCCCCGTGGTTATGCCGACCTTGCCTTTGCCCAGCACATGCTGGCCAGCCTGAAGGCCGATGGCCGCATGGGAATTATCCTGCCGCATGGTGTGCTGTTCCGTAGCGGTGAAGAAGGCAGGATTCGTGAAGGGCTGCTGTTTGGTACCGGCGCCGCCAGTGGCAACCAGCCGGGTGACCTGATTGAAGCCGTTATCGGACTGCCCTCGGCCCTGTTCTACAATACTGGCATCCCGGCCTGCGTGCTGATACTGAACAAACAGAAACCGGCCGCCCTCAAGGGCAAAGTCGTCATCATCGATTCCAGCCGCGACTACCTAGAAGGCAAGGCCCATAACAGCCTGCGCCCCGGGGACATTGCGCGTATCGTCAACACCCACAAGGCTGCGGTCGACAAGCAGACCGAGGTGGCCAACTTCTGCCGGGTGGTGACGCTGGGCGAAATCCGCGACAACGATGGCAATCTGAACATTGCGCGGTACATCGACGACGGCGAGACAGAAGCAACCGTCGATGTGGCCGCCACCTTGTCGCGACTGAGAACGCTTGCCGATGAAGAAGCTGAGATTGATGCTCGGCTGAATGGCTATCTGGCGGAGTTGGGGCTGACCAAATGACAGCAGAGCGTATCGAAACGATTGTTGGTCGGGTACCTGTCTCTTGGAAAATCAAAACTCTCGAAGAAATTTCGAATTTCATTACGAAGGGCGGGACACCGACGACCTATGGATTTGAGTGGGCTGACGAAGGCGATGGGATTCCGTTCCTTCGAAGCGAGTGCGTAACGGATGCTGGGTTCAATCCTAAGGGGATGAACTACATTTCTGCCGAGGCACACGTTCAAATGAGCCGCTCCGAGATAAAACCCGGCGACCTGTTAATGTCCATCACGGGCAACATCGGTCGTGTGGCCAAAGCCCCAAAACAGTTTAAGACAGCCAATATTAATCAACATATCGCTCGCATCCGCATATTGGAGGAGGCAGGCGTATGCACTGAATATGTCCATCAATGTCTAAAGCATGATGGATATTCGACTTATTATCGAACCATCCTTACCGGCCAGGCTTACCCCCAAATCAGTCTTCAGCAAGTTCGAGAAACCCGTATTGCACTCCCCTTACTTCCCGAACAAAAGAAAATCGCCGCCATCCTCACGGCAGTGGACGACAAGCTGGACGTGATTGCCCGCCAGATTGAGGCCACCCAGACCCTGAAGCAAGGGTTGATGCAGACGCTGTTCAGCCAGGGGGTGGGTTCCCAACATGCAGACGGTCGCTGGCAGCCACATACTGAGTTCAAAGACAGTGAACTCGGGAAGATTCCTGTGGAGTGGCAAACTGGCACCTTGGAGCAAATATCTGAGTTCATCACGAAAGGTGGGACGCCCACCACATATGGGTTTGACTGGGCCTCTCCGGACGACGGGATTCCATTTTTTCGAAGTGAATGCGTCACTAACAATGGGTTCAATCCAAAGGGCATGAACTACATTCATGTTGAAGCCCACAATCAGATGAATCGCTCCCAGGTTGAGCCGGGCGATTTGCTCATGACCATCACGGGAAATATTGGCAGAGTGGCGCGAGCGCCAGCTGATTTCCCCACCGCAAACATTAATCAGCACATTGCGCGCATACGAATTAGAGAAGGCTGGAGCGCAGACTTTGTGTACCAAAGCTTAAGGCAAGACTTTTATGCGAAACATTACGGCTCCATTTTGACTGGGCAAGCATATCCACAAATAAGTCTCAAGCAGGTCCGAGAGACTCTCGTTGCGTTGCCGCCAAGCGCGGAGCAGCAAAGAATGGCGGAGATACTGGCAGACTTCGACGCAAAAATAGCCTCGTTATCTGCAAAGCGAAGCAATTATCGGGCCCTCAAACGCGGCCTTATGCAAAAGCTGCTGACCGGCGAATGGCGGGTTAATTTTGAAGCCACCGCAGCGGTGATAGAAATGGCAGCGATAGCATGAGTTTCGCGGCCGGCGGCGCCCTGAAATCTGCGGTCCCTGCACGAAGAGCGGGTGCTGCGCCGGAGGTAATCGCTTATATGCCGCTTAAATGCAACGTGCAATGCGCCGACCCTGATAGAGACCAAGGTGGTGCTCGACGTGGAGAATGCATGCTTGGGCGGAAGTTTTCCAGCTAGTTGTCGCCTCGACGTTTTGAATTCAGGCTGCTTTTAATTCCTGGTTACGGGGTCGTCGAATGTTGACCGTCGGCTCAGCACGATCGGGATTCAGATGCACGACATGAACGCGCTGCCAGTCCCGCGTGGCACCTTTCCATCGTAGCGGATGACGTTCGCGCGCACCCTCGTAGAGCGCCTTGCGGCGCTCGAGGATGTCCTGATCAAGATTCGCATGGCGCTGGGCCGGCGTCACGAAACGGATCGCACTGTGGCGGTGTTCGTGGTTGTACCAGCGCACCAGTTCTGCAACCCAGGTGCGGGCGGCGAACAGGGTATCGAATGCCTCTAACGGATAAGCGGGCCGGTACTTCAGCGTTTTGAACAACGATTCCGAATAGGGGTTGTCGTTGCTCACGCCGGGGCGACTCAACGACGGCATCACGCCCAAGGCCTGCAAGGTGGCAAGCATCGTGGCGCCCTTCATTGGGCCGCCGTTGTCGGAGTGCAAAATTACCTGGTTGGGCTGTATCGCCTCACGCGCGCATAGATCCTTGAGCACCTCGCTGGCCTGGGCGCTACTCTCTTCGGCGTAGACCTGCCAGCCGACGATCTTGCGGCTGAACACGTCCATAAACAGATACAGATAAAAGTACTGCCCGCGGATCGTCGCCGGCAAGTACGTGATGTCCCAACTGTAAAGCTGATTCGGCGCGTCCGCGCGAACCGCTCGTGGTTTGCCGCATGATTTGACCGGCCGTTCACTGCGCCGATGGGCAAGCTGCTTCTCGGCTTTCAGCACCCGATAGAACGTCGACTCCGAGGCGATATAGCGTTGCTGGTCAGCCAGCCGAGGCACGATCTGGCTCGGCGGCAAATGACCAAACTCGGCCGAGTTCGCAACTGCCAGCAGCTCGGTGCGTTCCTCGGCGCTCAGCTTGTGAGATGGCTCATGGTGTCGTAACGAGCGCCCGTCCACCGCGTCAGGTTCGCCACCTTGCCAACGCTGAACCGTCCGTGCGCTCAGCCCCAGCATCTCACACGCGGGCGCCTGGCGAGCCCCCGCCAGGGTCGCCTCGCTGATCAGGCCGATCAATGTCTTGCGCTCTTCAAGGGCTGTCATTCGGCCTCGCCCTCGAACAGCGCACGATACTTTTTTTGCAGCACCAACAGCGCCGCCGCCTCCGCCAGCGCTTTCTCCTTGCGGTTCAATTCGCGCTGTAATTGGACATTGGCTTGCTTCAGATCCCGTACTTCCTGGCCGTTCTCACGCCGACCGCCGGTCCCGCCGACGGCGCAAAAATCCATGCGCCACTGCGTGAGATGATGAGCGAACAGCCCCCGCTCACGACACCACGCGTTCAGTGCTTCGTCGACCAGGCCGTGGCTCTCATGCAAAGCCAGCAGCCGTTCTTCCGGCGACCAGTCTTCTGGACGTTTTGCTAGTCCGGAGCCTGAGCTCCGACCCGCAGCGGCGCTACCTCTCATCCACTTCCTTAATGTCAGTAAATTCATGTTCAATTCGTCGGCCACCGATCCAACCGTGCGGCTCCCGCGCTGCAAAACTTTCGACAGCGCTTGCTCTTTGAACTCGACAGAATACGTTTGTTTCGCCTTCAACCTGCACCTCTGACTCTTCAATTTAAGAAAATTCAGAGGCGACAACTATTGTGACACCGGGGGTGGGCGAGCATAGTGGACTGAATAACCAAAAAAGCAGACGGAAGCGTAATGCAGAGAGATGCCGAAAAGGTTGGCGTAGAGCGCCCAGCCATCGAAACACTGGTCAAGCTGGGTTACAGCTATTTACCGGGGAACATGGTGGAGGTCGAACACCGCCATCTCGCACCGGTGCTGGACAACATCCTGCGCCCAAGACTGCTGACCTTGAACCCATGGTTGGGTAATGCTCCCGGTGGTCTGGACGCTGTCTTGATTGAGTTACGGAAACGGGTGAACGACGACCTGCTGCCGGCGAACAAGGCATTCTGGGAGCAGGTGGTCCATCGTTCCGACATCCAGGTTAAGGATGTCGACGGCAAGCTGCGCAGCGTGCGTTTCTTCGATACAGTAGCACCCGCCAATAACGACTTCCATGTTGTTGACCAGTACGTCGGCAAGAACACCGACGGTGACCTGTTCCGCCCCGACCTGCTGCTGTTCGTGAATGGTCTGCCGCTGGCCATCATTGAATGCAAGGCCAGCCACCACCGGCTGGATGAAGCGTTAGCGCAACTGGACGGCTACCAAGCCAGTTTTCCGACCCAGTTCGTGTACAACCAGGTCTGTGTGGGGTTGAACAGGCGGGAGGGAATATATGCGGCCATTCTGACCGCGCCGGCTTTCTATGCGCGATTCCGGCTGCAGGAAGCCGAACTGGCGACGGTGTCCGGCTTATTGGGTGCAGACCCGAGCGACCAGGACCAGCTGTTGTGGGCGCTGTTTGAACAGGGTCGGCTTTTGGAATTTATCACCCACTTCATCCTGTTCGAAACCCGCGACGGCAAGACCGTGAAGAAACTGCCGCGTTATCAGCAGTGGCGTGCAGTGCGCAAAACCATAGCCCGTCTGACTGCCACCAAGCCCATCGGCGGCGTGGTGTGGCATACCCAGGGAAGTGGCAAATCACTGACCATGGCGCTGCTGGCCAGAATGCTGCGGGCCGATAGCACCGGCCTGAACAACCCGACCGTGCTGGTACTGACCGACCGCAAAGACCTCGACAAGCAAATCTTTGACACCTTCCACGCGGTGGGCATCAGAGCCGTTCAGGCCGTTTCGGTTGATGGTTTGATGAAGCTGCTGGGCAACGACTACGGCAGCGTGCTTACCAGCACGGTGCAGAAGTTTCAGGAAAACGAGCAGCTGGACGACGACGCCAAAACCACGCCGGATGAGGCGGACGACACCTTGCAGGCTACCCGGTATAGAAGGGTGCACGAGGGTAAGGACTTCTTCATGGTCGAAGAGCGCAATGTCCACTACAGGCAGCACGATGCCGACGGGGTATTGCTCGATGCCAGGTGGGAAGAGCTCAGTCGCGAAAAAGTCAACTTCCTGGTACTGAGCGCCAAAACGAACTTCTATGTGCTGGTCGATGAAGCTCACCGCAGCCAGTACGACTTCCTGGCCGCCTTCATGCGCGCCAGTCTGCCCAACGCGAAGTTCATCGCGTTTACCGGCACTCCGCTGCTGAACGACGACAAGCACACGCTGGCCGAGTTTGGCGGTGACACCTACATAGACGAATACCGGCTGCACGAGGCGGTGGCTGACGGCGCTACCCTGCCCATCAAGTACCAGGACGCATGGGTAGCGCTGTCGGCCGATGCCAAGCTCGACCAAGCCTTCAAAGACCAGTTCGCGAGTGAGGATGAAGCCCGGCAGCAAGCGCTGAAGAAAGAGCTACTCTCACGTTGGCGACAGGCCGGCGACCGTATGGAACAGGTGGCGGCGCATCTGGTTGAGCACTTCCTCGCGAACGTACGAGCCAAGGGCCTCAAAGCCATGCTTGTCTGCGACGGCCGTGACATGGCCGTGCGATACAAGGATTTGCTCGATGGGCTGATGCAGGAACGCCAGGCGAAGGGCCTGCATACGTTTGAAAGCCGGGTGGTCATCTCCCTGGCCAGTGCCACTGCGTCCCGTACCGGGGCGTCGGAGCAGCAAGAAGCGGCCGAGAAGAATGTCGAGAAAGACCGCATCCAGACCATCGAGGAGCGTGTCCGCGCTGAACTGAAGGCCGGAAAACAGCCTGTCGCGCTACCGTCCGAACAGATTGCCAATTTTGTCGGCAAGCTGTTTCCGCTGCCGTATGGTGATGAGGTCAAGGGCCGGGATGGTCAGCCTCATGCCAATAACGTGGGCCTCATCATCGTCTCGGACATGCTGCTGACTGGCTGGGATGCACCTATCGTCGGCACCATGTACCTTGACAAGCCGCTGAAAGAACACACGCTGTTACAGGCGATTGCGCGAGTAAACCGCGCCATGACCGGCAAGAACGCCGGTTACATCGTCGACTACCACGGCGTTGTCGAACACCTCGACCACGCCCTGAAGATTTACGGCGGCGAAGTGCAACCTGCACAGGTCTGGCAAGGTGTGGAAAGCGAACTGCCCAAACTGCAAAGCACGCTCGACCGCATCCTCAAGCTGCTGCCGAGGAAGCACGACCCGGTATCCCGGCGCGAGGATTACAAGGACGACGCTGAACGCTTCCTTGACCCGGCCAGCCGCTTGGATGCAGTGGAAGACTTCCTGGAACTGCTGAAGCAGTTCAACCGCAGTATCGACATCATCCTGCCTGATGTGCGCGGCGTGCCGTTCAAGTCTTACTTCACCCTGTTTGCAGAAATACGGCTGATGCTGCGCGACAAGCTGCCTGGCGGCACCTACCGGGAGCGCATCACCAAGCTGGAATCGGTCCTGTTGCAGCAGCTGCTGGATGAATACATCGCCGCCAGCCCGGCCAAGAGTCTGTTGGGACGCGAGGTGTCGATACTGGACGCCAGTGATATGGCCCGGCTGAAAAAGCTGGCCAGCCCCGGCAGTCAAGCGTTGGTGATGAAGAACCAACTGAAGTACACCATCGTTACCGGCCGGGACAAAGACCCCGCGTTCTTCGACAAGCTGGCCGAAGAACTGGAAAAGCTACTCGAAGAAGAGAAGGCTGGCCGCATCAGCCAAGCCCAGTTTTTAGAACAGCTCGAGTTGTTTGGGCAGCGTGTCAAGGACAAAGACAATACCGGTTTCGAACATCCGGCTCATTCAGCCGTCTACCACTACCTGGCTGCCTTGCTGGCCGAAGACACCGCCCGGGTGGCCGCCACCAAGCTGTTTGAAGACGCCGAGCTGAGCCGCACTATGGCGGCGACTAGCTGGAAGCAGATGCACGACCTGCACCCGGAAATTCGCGACCTGTTGCGCAAGCTGCTGATGCCGTTGGCGGGATGGGAACGCTCGGTGGCCCGTGACCATGCCGCCCGTATCCTGGACATCCTGCTGAAGAACTGACCATGCCCATTCTGCAGTACGGCCAAACCGCCATTGAATGGCGATTTCAGCCTGATGCCAAGCTCAGACGGCACTATGTGAGTGTGGAGCGAGGGCGGCCGGTGCTGCTGCGCGGGCCGCTGGTGAGTAAGGCCGAACAGGAAGCCTTGGTGCGCCGTCGTGCCCGCTGGATACGCGACAAGCTGGCGCTGGTCAATCAGCCGCTGCGCAATGACGCCATCGTTACCGGCAGCCGCCTACGCTATTGCGGGCGGACGTATTTCACGGAGGTGCGCCACACACCGGGCATCACGCGACCTAAGCTAGCCTTCACCGCGTCTCGCTTTATCGTCGAGCACCCTGATGGGCCGAGCATCCTGCCCGATGCGATTGCCTTGCTGTTGGAGAGCTTCTACCGGGAGCGTGCCCACGAGAAACTGCTCCAGCGCGTTCGTCACTGGGAACGCCAAACCGGACTGCAATCCAGCGGTGCTCGCATCCGCCACTTCCAGAGCCGTTGGGCCAGTTGCGATACCCACAACGTGCTGGAGTTCCACCCAAGGGTGATGGAGCTGGCGACCACCGTACAGGACTACGTCATCGTTCACGAGCTATGCCATACGGTTGAGAAGAATCATACGAAGGCATTCTGGTCCTTGGTCGCTCAACATTTGCCAGATTGGCGTCGGCAGCATGCGATGTTGGAACAGGCTGCGTTTGGAGGCGCCGTTTAGCCGCAAAACCCCGACCGCAATCTTGGTGAATGATTTACACGAGCGGGGCACGCTACCGCCGAGCAAGAACCCACTGAGCAGGCGTGACTTCCGGACTGACCCGTGCCGGATTAAGCTTCATTCATGGCACCGATGCTAGAAACGGCGAGGGGCGACGTGGAAATATCGGTCCGGCGACATCCGCTCGTCCTAGAAAGTCAAGTCCGCGACGAGCGAAGGTATCTGTCTTTGCGGCAAGCGTGTGTCAAAGGCGAGGACCGAATAATTTCCTTTGGCGATGACCTTTGTTTGCGGCCCTTCGACAGCGGCCCTGATACGTAAAAAAATCGCTAGACAAAAGAGCTTTTCAAAAGGCCTTGTCCAGCATGAAGAATCCTAATCTATCTTCCCATTTCGCTACCGACGAAGGCGCACTCGCGGCCAGACGCTTGTTCGAAGTTTGTCGTTACGACGATAGCGACGTCGAAATCATCGCCAATTTCTTGGTGAGCCTGCACAACCACCAGGTCGCCGCCCCGGACCTATATCTCATCTGCCGCAGCACCGACGACAACTGTTTCCGTGACGTTGTAAAGGTCATGAAATTGTTTCGTGAAGTTGATGAGCGATGCGACCTGCACGAAATTCTCGGTGCTGCGGGCAAAGCGGTGCTAGCGGACTTGATACTTCGTTTTGGCTTGGCAGAGCAACCGACATTTTTACCGAGCAACAAATGCGAGCGGATACCGGCCATCCGGCGAGGGCGACTGCTGCAAGAGCAGGCAGCCCAACAATTGGCCATCTTGCTTAGCTACACGTTTTGCACGCGGCCGGTGGGTGCCGAGTTCGTACCATTGACGGGAGGGCTTGTGTTTGAGATGACGTATAGCGACTGCGCTGTAGTGGTGACGCTTGTATTTTTCGCTGGCGTCGCGTTGGGACGCCTCCGGGGGTTGGTCAGGGACGGTCGGCGGTGACTATACATGAGATGCGGCCCGAAACCGTTATTCCCAAGACCATCTAACAGAGGACTATTCAAAATGAACGAGAAGCCATATCTGTTTATCACGACCCACGAAAGGCAGGAGTTCCATGTTGTCGGTGTACGGGCGCAGTATCTTGACGACGCGATTTCACGGCTTCTCGAGATACCCGAACTGGCGGGGCATCATGTGACTAAAGCCATCGTGGCGACCGATGAGGTTTTGAACGCGCTCAGGCATGTACTTGTGTCACGAGCCTGAACCGTAGGTCACATTCATAGGTTGTCGGCGGCAGCAGGACACGACAAGACAACCATAAAATGCCGGGCGGTCCATGCGCCCATGATTGCCCTCCGCTTAAACGGAGGGTTTTTTTATGGCAATTGCAGTTGCGCTTACGAAATCGCTTATTGCAGCCTCAAGCGACTGAGGAAGCGCAGATATTTACTGCAGTACTTAACATATATATAGTCGACCTGAAAACATCATGTGAGGAGGTCGTTATGCGTGCGCTAGGAATTTTTCTTCGGGTTAACGTTGCGGCCGCTTTGGTCGGTGGAGTCGTGACGCTACTCCTTGTTTGGCTCAACAACCACCCCTCAGAGCCGAGGACGTGGTATGCCGGCTTGGTCGAGTGGCAGGGGTATTTCTGGTGTTGCTTAGGTTTTGTTTGGTTCGTTATGTGTTGCGCAGCGGTCAATGGCACGAGCGTGTCAGCAGGCGACTCCTGTTCGGATGAGATGGATTTATTTGCAACGCCAACGACCCCATCGTCGTTCGGGGTGCATCCGACGACTGGCAACATAACTTGCAACGGCGTGGATTGCGACGGAAATATGTCTGGCAGCTTCCTGTCGTCGTTCGACTGATGCTTTCGCTGTTGCCGCAGAAGCCGACCGCGCGGACCACCGACTTCATTTCGCTGAACAGTCTCCCGGTGTCGGACTTCTTGCTTGCTGGAATTCGAAGCTTACTTCGGAAAAGCTAATGCAGTTTATGGGCTCGTGCCTGATGGCGCGTTGTCCGGACCATCCTGCCGGTTCTGCGCTTCACGATTTTGGCGTAATTCAATCGAAGGAGCCTGTACGTTGGAAGCGATAGTGCCTGAATAAGCCGCGTTTGGCATTGCCGCGATGAGTGCGTTCATTTGCTGTAGGCGCGCGTCATCGAACAGCAGCGCGTTATTCACGGCACCAGCCTGCGCGAGTCGCGTCTGAAGTTCAAGACCCGTGCGCGGGTCCATGCCGAGTAAAGCCATTCTTTCGAATGCCCACCTATCAGCTTCGTCAAATGCCGTTGAAGCGGCCCAGTCGAGCCCCCAGAGCTTCGCCTTGCTGGCTGCTGCCGCCACGGTCGCTTGAGCAGCAGTTTTGGCTGCTCGCTCCTCGACCATTTGAGTAGCAGCAGACCTTACGGCGGCACCGGTTACCGCGACGGCGCTGGTCGAAGCAGTGGCAACCGACGGACCCACTCCGAACGTTGCAACGCTGATGGCTTGATTCACGATAGCTTTCGCGGCAAAAATTGAATAGGAGTAGCTTTTCATTCGCGTGCCGCCTTGCTCCGAAAGGCCTTGCGTCCACAGCACCACCCATTCTGCCTCAGCCGGTGTGAGCCCAATGCGAGCGATTTCCTCCGGGTGCGCGGATGCTTCCCAATGGTAGACATGGGCGTTGGCGTATTTGCCAGGAATGGCGAAGGAGACGCGACCACGGCATATTCGTAGCGGGGTAACATTTACGACGACGCCGCTATCGAGAGTCATGTCGAACGGCGCCCCCTTGTTGGTCAGGTCGGCCAGCCTTGCAACCATTTTTCGGGCGTTATTGCTTCGATAGCCGTTTAGTTCGGCCACGATGTCTCCGGGCGCCGCAGCGAGGCCCGGAGAAGTCGCGGTAATACGTAGGTGCTCGTCGACGCCCATGCCGCGAACCCATGCAATCTTGGCTTCTGCCGATTGCCCGTCAGAGGTTCCGAATGCAAATGGGAGTTCCCACTGGGTTGAGCAATTCTTGTCGTGGAGTTCGGCGGATTTCACAATAGCCGGACGTAGCGCTCGCGTCCCCTCGCCATATGTGCGGATTTGCGCAAGCAGGGTATCGTCCACCTTTCGACCGTCATCAACTGTGTACGTTGTCGAGCAGCCGGCCAGAATCGCCAGCGTAGTGACAATAGCAGCGAGTTTGACCCTGCTGAACGCGGAATGTTCGCCCCCGTGGATGGCAGCCGGTATTTTATCGACGATAGTCATAGAAAGTTTTTAGAACGGGACGAAAAGTAACGTCATTCACCTGCACGAATTAAGGAGGTAGGTATCCTGATAAGCTATGCGCGCTCACACGGGCCGTCGCGGGAAAATGGCTGCGAAGTAGTGTCAACTGCTCCTTGGCGGCCCGACCACTTTGATTATTCGCCCAGCACGAGACGTTGGTCGAGCGTCGGTCTTTGTGCTTCTCCGTTGTAGAATGCTGCGGACGCCACGCCAGCCGGGTAGATGTATTCGATGGGTACCCACTGCTCGTTGCCGAACCCTTGGACAGCGACAGCGACTTTCACCGACGTTCCACGTACCTCGAGAACCCGTCCGAAATTTGTCTCTGAGCCGCTGCGGAGGGACCTGCGGAGAGTGTTTGCTTGCTGCTCGATGCGCGCGGTGTTTGTCCTCGTGCGAGAGAGCACAAATTCGCGAGCTTTGGCCGCATAGCCCATGGGGTCGTACGTACCAAATGAGCCGAGGCCGCCATAGGCCAATGCAAACTCGTAGTAGCACGTGATACTCGGACTGCTCGTGCACTTGGCCCAGCGCACTTCATACTCTCGTTCGGCGCGGATTTTCTGGAACGACTGGTAATTCCGAGGCGAAGTAAATAAATCGGAATGTAGAACGATTTCGCGAATGGCATTCGGGTCGATTTCATAACGCTCAAGCCCATTAGGTCCCGTTTTTGAGGCTGCACCGAGTGTAATTGCATCGGTTACGCCGTCCGCGATTTCCCCATGACGCGGCTTGACTATCCGACTAGCGCAGCCATTAGTGACCCGGATGTCACCTCTCCAAGCGGGATTGCATGAGCCAGTGCCGCTGCTGTCGAATCCGCCGCGCACTCCCGCGACGTGATAATCCCTAACGCGAGGAAATCCTCCCGATATTTGTACTGGACTGCCCGGCCCCGCTTCGGAGGCGAGGAACAAGACCTCTTGGTGGCTGTTTTGCGGATACAGCCTGTCGGTATATTCATCCACCTTCGTCCAGTCGCCGGTAGCCTGCTGTTCGAGCAATACATAGGTGCCAACGTCGGATGGTTCATACGCGACGGCGCGAAATTTCTGCGCCTTGCCCGATGTACCGACAGGAATTGAGTCGGTGACACTCACGCTCGCGCAACCGGCGAAGACTAGGGAGCCCATTGCTGCCACGATTGTTGCGCGAACAGCGAACCATGCACGAATTGACGCTGGCATATGTAGTTTTATTTTAGTTGTGTAGTTGGCCTTCCGCCGAACGCGGACACCCGAAAACCGTCGACAATTGTAGACGTAAAGTATGTAGATGTAAAAGCTGTCGATTAATTGGCTGTAGACGCTTACGCGTCAACTACGGATGCTTGCCGCACTATGGCAACTACTCCGAGCACGGCCGCCCACATCCGCCAGCGCTTGGCAGCGAACATACGTGAGCAGCGGCAGCGTCAAAAACTTTCCCAGGAAGCGCTGGCGGACTTGGCTGGATTGCATCGCACTTACGTCAGTCAGGTCGAGCGCACGGTGACGAACGTCTCGCTAGATAACATCGTCCGGCTCGCCGAGGCGTTAAATCTGGATGTGCACCTACTGCTGTTGCCCCGCAGTGATGCGCAGAGCCAATCAAACGAAGGAGTGTCGCTGGCACATGACCGGAAGGCGCGGCCGCGTAAATAAGTCATCGGCGACGGTCTAAGGACGATGCTCTACCGGGGACGAGACAACTTTCAGGCGAGCGTCGCTGAGCGGGTACAGCTACCGGACTCTGGGCAGGCGTGCCGAACCGCGCCACTCATCGAAGTTTGCATGGCGCCAAAACTTGCTCCCTCGACTACTAATCGATGTTCCTACTCGACACTCGGTTGTTGCCCAACAGAGGAATTTCGGTTTCTAGCGAGTAGCGCATTGACCACGTCAGCGGCGGTCGGGTGACCCCCCCAATCTGCGTCTTCGGCCTTCTATCTGCTTGATATCGCAAATATTTTCTGTCTCGAGCTTTTGCCGGAGTGTGCTTGGCCGCATCGTTCAAGGCACGAATTTCATTAGGTTTGACTCACGTAACGATTCGCTATTGTCTCCTTCACGCCCTTAGCGCCTCGTCGGCCGTGCCGCCAGACTCTTAACTACTGCGAGTCCGGACTTTCGATGTTCGAGCGAGCCGCTGGTTGCTGCGTGGTGCGCTAAGAACCGTCGTCAAACCTTGTGAGAAAACTACGTGACAGAAATTAACGGGCTTTACATCAAGACGCTGAATAGTCTACGGCTGTCGGCTTTACGTGCTACATGCATAAACGAATCAATTGATTGGGCAATAAGGTCTCTTGAAAGATGGATTCAGTCCACAGAGCCTGGAAAGGCGACCGAATGGACCCGTTATGGCAACCCGGACTTCCGAGGAGAGGCGAATTGAAAAAACTCTCTGTACTAACTCAGCCAGTCGATTTCATTCGAAACCTGAAGGAGCGTGAGGTCAGAAATCTCCGCCACGAGGGTGTCTCCTGCTCGACGCGGTGGGTGGTGTCTCCTGCAGGAGATGGCCATTGCGGATATCTTTTCCGACCGTGCGCAACGGGCGGTTGGAACAATGCCGATGTGTTTGCGTTTCCGGTCTGACAAAATTGCGGAGCTGATTGTCAGCTAGTTGCTGCATTCATTCGAGCGCGCTTAACTGGCGTAAATCCCGTCGGTTAGACGGCTAAACATCTCTCGCTACTCATATGTGCAAGGTCTGCCCACGCGGTATCAGTTCACCGATGGCGCGTGTTTCAAATGACAATCACATGGAGTAGCAGATGGAGTTAGTCAGTCCCGAAACCGCCCAGCCGCAGTCGTTGGCGAACGCGACATCCGACGTACAGCTGCGGTCGCCGGCGGTATTTGCGATGTATGACCCGGTGTTGGCCAGCATGCCTGTATTTCGGCCGGTCCCGAAGGGCGGGGCACGTGCCCCGCTCGAACTGAGCCGGCGTTTCGGTGCCGACGAGCGAATTCTGACAATCACGCGAGCGGTTCAGAGCGTGCAGACACAAACAACGTTGCTGACTACCTTGGCTCTCGCGCGGATGCAAGGAATCATGGTGAGTAGCAGCAAAGGGGACCGATGGTCAATCGGTCAGGAACTAAAGGCCACTGGACCTTGGGCAACCGCGCCATTCTCGGTTGTCGAAATTGACTGGACCGATTTGGCACTTGCGCATGGATACGCCCAAGCTAGCGGCAAGACTAAAAAATTGATAAGCGAGAATTTGACGCAACTGTCCGATATGTGGGTTTTCGAGACTCAAGACGAATGCATCGAATCGACGCGCCTGCTGGCCTATCAGACGCCGGACAGGCACCGCGTGGTCATCGCGTTGAACGCTAGGTTCCACCAAACGCTATTTGGCGGTCCGTATGCGTATATCTCGCTAGCTGAGCGCCGGCAACTGCCATCGGACACAGCGAAGGCTCTGCATGTCTATCTCTCTACCGGGGTTAGGAGCATCGAGCGTCGCGCGTTTCTTATCGACCGATTGGTTGAGCGGATTTATGGAGAAGGGCCGAAAGGTGGCATTGCACGCGGCCGCCGAGCGGCGGTCAAGGACGCACTTTGGGCTATCGGCAGGTTGGCGGGGTGGCGTTGCGAACTTGATGACACTCGAGTTTGGGTATCGAGGCAAACGGTCGTCGGCGCGCATGGCGGCACGAATTCATCGACTACGAGACGGGTGCCTGCAGCACCGCTCGAACTATCGGGCGCACAGAAAGAACGAACGTCAACGTTTGACGAACCATCGTCGACGCTTTGCGAACTATCGAATTCTGCCGTGCTAGAAAACCTGGGAATTTCAAAGAAAAACGAGGGAAGCGCAGCCGCCTCTATCAACTGTGCCATTAGAGAGGGTTCAATTAAAAATGCATTCTCTATTGCTAGTCAGGAAGCCACCGACGGCGGCATCGATTCGCTAACTGCGGGGCGCAGTCTAATGGACCTATTTGACCACGCGCCCCCCGTGGGGGAGAGAATCGGCGGAATGACGCAGAAACCGATGAAGCAATGCGATGCGCAGCTTGACTGGCTGCGTCGAGCCGGCATAGGAACGTTTGACTTTATGGTCCGACGTTCGACAGGGGAGGCCATACCGCGCCTGAACGTCGACGGTTCGAGTGTCGATGAACTGCTGGCGTGGTTTCGCCATGAAAATGCTGGAAATGTCGCAGACATCTACGTTCGCGCCGCGCGAGGTCATTCCTGGCCAGTGGTATTTCTCGATGACGTCCGGCCCGAAACTGCGCTCCGCATCGCAGCCAGCTACAACGCTGCCGTTGTCGAGACGTCTCTCAAGAGTTGTCATGTTTTTTTGCAGGTCGATTCAAACTTGGACGAGGATATGCGTTGCCAGGTACAAAAGCGTCTCGCCGGTCTCGTGGACGGAAACGGGGTGCTGGGCGACCCTGCTTCCGTTAGCGGGGAGCATTTTGGGCGCCTTGCCGGATTCAAAAACCGGAAGCCAAAGCGCGACAATTGGGTCAACCTCATTTGGACAAGTACGAATTTGCGTCCTCTCCCGCTCGCGGTGCTGAATTTGGAGCGCGGGACCTCTTGGGATTCGAAGCGCAGAACACCCGCCGGTTTCACTGCTACGTCCGTCCGCGAAGGCAGGGATACGAGCGCATCAGGGCAGGACTGGCGACGAACAATGTCGGACTTGGAAGCTGGGAACTCCGCTGCTGAAGCGACGGCGAAACTGGAGCGTAGCGCGGCAGTGCGAGGGAAGACTGGTGCGGCTTCTTATGCGCGCCGTACTGTGTCAAAGGCGCGGGCCAAGATTCAAGGGCGAACATCGTCGCACTGAAAAGTGATAATGCATGCTGCGCGGCGCCAGGAAAAAAGGAAGCCCCTCACGAAGAGGGGCTTGAATGTCGTTTTTTTATACCGGCTGACGTCCGGTTCCTTTAATGCCTATAACATCGCTGAGAGGTACGCGCACGGCGCTATACCTCGTTTGCCATTGACCCGCCAAGGCCACCAGCGTATGCAGCGGTTCGCCAAAACCGCTGCCATATGAGCCACCCGCAGCCAAGCGCGGTGGCCGTCCCTTCGTTTCCACTTTTCTGCTTTGTCGTCGCCACAACTCCGTCCAGGATTGACCCCGGATTTCATAGTCGAAGCGACACGCTCATACACTCTCGAGGTTATCGGGTTCGTTAGACCCGCCCCGCCATGTGCCGCATGGCGAGCTTCCGAGTGCATTTTGCTCCACTTAGTCTAAATTCTTGCGTTCATGCAGACCGCGCTTGCCTCAATCTATACAACGATGTCACGGGCTAATACCGTCTTTCGGCAGGTCGAACCGGGAGAAGCACCTTGCCTACTAGTTAGAGTCGTTTTGCGTATAAATTTTCCAGCATGTCCAGGCACTGATGGCCCTATAGCGCACTTGCACTTTCCGAATAGCACCCCGAAGGGCGCATTTACAGGTTTGAGCTCTCAGCCCGCCTGCAGGCCTCCAGGAAGCTACTCCTGGTCACCATTGGGTCGGCCGACCGGTCTATTGCACTCGCAATATCCAGCCGAGACACGCCTCGCGACGTGAGATTTCGCAGCCATCCTGTTCGGCATAGGTTGCGCGCGTTTCGCGCACCTCCCTAGTCGAGACTCGCACTCGATTATCAAATAGACAGGGTATCCGGGGCATTTCCTACCCGGGCCCGTTTCGCGTTCGCACCTGTTCACCGGCAATGAGCCGAGTGCATGGGATAAGGCGACGGGATTACTCCAACTCCGAAGAGTTGGGATTAGTCCGCCGCCTCCCCCTCGCACGTGACGAGCTCCATTACGAGCATCACGCGCCACAAAGCATATCCGGCTGGCAGGCCGAACTCGGTCACGGACCGAAGTGGATAAGGGGGCGTTGGCGCGCCCCCAATACGAAATACGTTGGGTGTTGGCGCACCTTGGCCGATGCTGACGATGCTATTCGTCATGGCCTCTGACAGAGTATAGATAGCCGAGCGGACCATCGCCGCGAACCGCCGCGTGAATGAGAATATATCGATTGTTCCGGCGTACTTGAGCTTTTCGCCAATCGAGCATTCGCGAATACGGCCACCCGCAAGCGAGCGGCGCAACTAAACAGCTTGGGGAGCGGCGAACAGTTACTAAAGTAGCGGACCGTTTCTGCCGTTATCCAAACGAGACGCGTGCTAGCGCACATTGTGCGGCCGGCTCCAGTGAGCGGAGAGAGTGCAAGGGCTTCAGCTATACTGCGCGTCCATATCACCCTGACGAGGGATATGCTTGCCGCCCTCGGTTCTGCGCGAGGCGCGAACACGGATTAGCGCCATGCCGGAGAGCGAAGTGCGAACAATCGGAATACGCGTAGCGCCGAAACGGGTCACCTTTGTTGTGTACGACACGGACGAAGCGGCAATCGTCAACATCGAAGGAATCAACGTTCCAAAAGCGATGGACACGCCTGAGCAATTGAAGTTCGTGCGCAATACCATTTTAGATGTCATTCGAGAATATGGCGCCAAGCGGGCCGGTATCAGGGTTACTGAAGGTATCGCGCGAAATCCATCAATCGAGCGATTCGAACTTGAAGGGGTCATCCAAGAGGCTTTTGCGAGTAGCGATTTGGAAGGCTACTTTTGCGGTCGAATCGCAAGCATTGCTGGCAAGCTTGGCATACCTCGTGAGCAACTGAAATTGCACCTCGACGGTGAGGTGGATTACGAGGAGGTGGAGAATTGGATGCGGCATAGCCGGGAGGAGCGCGAGGCTATCGTTACTGCGATTGGAGCGGCACATGCTTAAGCCGAATACGGAAGCAAAATTGTGTTTCGAGCTCGGCGATGAAATAGGTTCGGAGGGCAAGAACTCGAAGGTATTCCGCGCTCGCGACCTGCAATTGGACGCCGAGCTTGCGATAAAGCAGGTCAAAAAAGCATCGATTAAAGACGCAGCCGATTATTATCGTGAGGCGAGCGTTCTATATCTTGGCGACCACGCTAACGTGGTGCCGATTCACTACGCGTGTGAGGACACGGAGCACATTTATCTCGCGATGCCCTACTACCCGCGCGGGTCGCTTAATCGCGTTCTCGAGCAGCGCTTTCTGACCGTCAGGGAAATAATCCGCTATGGCATCCAGTTCCTTAGCGGACTGCACAACATCCACTCGAAGAAGTTGATTCATTTCGACATCAAGCCCGACAACATCATGTTATCGAGTCGCGACGAGGCCCTTATATCCGATTTCGGTCTTGCCCAACGAATGAGGAACGACGGTAAGGCAGAGCCGCAGGCGAGTTACTTGAAGAATATCCCGCCCGAAGCGCTAGTAGACTCGGACCATACGGTCGCTTTTGATATTTACCAGGTCGGTCTGACCTTGTACAAAATGTGCTGTGGGAACGATGCCTTCTATGACCAGTTGAAGGCATTCCAAGCGTTTCCAGAGTTCGCCACGGCGGTCGAGAAGGGCATTTTTCCGAACCGAACAGCTTTTCCCGCGCACATTCCCGCTCCGCTTCGCACACTCGTGAAGAAATGTCTGGCCGTCGATGTCGCCGACCGCTATGTCGCAGTGATTGAGGTAACAAACGCGCTGGGCAACATTGATGGCCATGAACTAGACTGGCAATACGAAGTCTTCCCCGATGGCGTCCGGGAGTGGGCCAAGGCCAGTGATGGCCGCGTGTTAACGCTTTCGGTGACGGCGGAAGGAAAATCCAGTGCGACCAAGCGCACGGACAAGACGACATCGCGAATTAGAGACTTCTGTGTGCAAGAGATTGATGAAAGAACCATACGCAACTTCTTGAAGGAGCATTGAGTGTCCGCTATCAAGAATCGTGAAACGTCGTACTTAACGCGTGCGAAGTTGGCGTCTCCAAAGCCCGCTGGCTCGGCTAAGGCTTCGGCGTCCCGCGTTCAGGACCGTCCTCGCCGTCCCATCGACTACATCGATGCTGCGGGTTATGTGCATTGGAAACTCGTGACCAAGCGCTCAGCGTAAGAAACTTGCACGACCATGCGCAGCCTGACCAAGCAATTTTAGGGGCAAGGTCAAGGTCTCATCGCTACGGAATTTGCATGAAATTACGCAGTGCCAGGCCTCACGGAAACGGTCTCGACGACAAGCTTTCACATCTCATCGTAGGCGTATGTCTGACTTACCTCGGCTGGCAGACAGCGATTGACGGATAGCGACACGCGTATGTGCGTTCTCGGTCACTTTCTGTCTTTCTTCCGGAGGCTAATGTAGGCAGCCTTCATCATTTCCTCAAGCGCGTCCTTCGAGCTTTCACTCAAGTCTGGGTCAGACCTGAGCTGAGCGGTTGCCAGTGCTAGGGGTTCACCTTTCTGCGGTTTGTTGTTTAGGCTGACAAAGTCCGACAGACTCAAGCCAGCCCATGTCGCCAAAATGGCCAAGCTCGAAGCGTCGGGCTTTCGACCCTTGGCCATCCGTGTCAACGTCGTCGCGCTGACACCGGTTTCTAGACTCGCCTGCTTCCACGTAATCTCCCGCGCTTCGACCGTAGTCGCGATGGCTCGGTAGAACGCATCGCTATCGAACACTCGCTCTATTTCATTCATGAAAATTCATCTCAAATAATTGCTAATAAGCAATTGACAGCCGAATTGGCAATGGTCTACACTTCGCAGCAAGATTGCTAAGTAGCAATTTTAACCATTCTAGCAACTTCTGACGAGGTGACCAATGAAAGTTGAAGATAACAACGGGCCGGCCTGCGAATCCCGGGAATCGCCTTCTAGCACTGACGGTCGCGGTGACGCCGTCGGAAGTCCGCCGGGATGCGAGGTCGTACGCGAAATGGAAATTCACGCTGAGATTCGCTTTCCCGACGGTCGAGACGAAATCATCGATTTGCAAATCGAGGAGTTGGGTGGGGCGAGGCCGCCCGAGCATGTTCATCACCATCACCACCATGGGGGCGGTGGGACGCATCCGCATTTGGTCGTGGTGGAAGTCGATAACCGCAAAGTGGAGGTGACGGCAGGGGACTACGTCGTTGCCGCATTCAAGGTGCAGGTCGGCGTAGCCGCCGACCGGCTGCTGGACCGCGTGCTGGGACCGGGCAAATTCGAAGAGCTGGCTGACGACCAGACCATTCAGGTGTGCGCGGGAGAAGTCTTCATTAGCCACGTTAAGCAAGGCAGTTCGTCATGAGCATCGACGCTCCTCAACTCGAGCCGCTCTTGGCCGTCTATCCCGACGCGAAGGTTGTGATAGACGGCGGACGAGGGTTCGTCGCTCTACCGTCCTTGCATATTGCGGTGGACGAACGCGTGTACGTGCTCGATGCGCTTTTGTCGCCGAAGGACGGTCCCGGATATCCAACAAGACTGTACCTCTCACAGCAAATAGCGGAGCGACAGACGATTGGCGCGATGGCGGCGAACTGGACCTGCGAAACCATCGGCGGTCGGCCGTGGCATACATGGTCGTGGAGGGATGTGCCGCAAGGCCTGCCGTTGCTCGAAATATTGTTGGCTCACATGAGAGCGTTGCGATGACGGCAAGCATAACAATCGATTCTGAGCTCTTGCGGAAAATTCACGAGGATTTGCATCGGCCTCACGCATTTGCTGCGGAGCGTGTCGGCTTCATCACGTGCAGCGCGGAACGCATCGACGCGACCTGGAGACTTGCCGCCTTGTCGTATGAGGGCGTACCCGACGCTGAATATATTGATGACCCTTCGGTGGGCGCGGCCGTTTCCGGAACGGCCTTCCGACGGCAAATGATGCGAGCACATGCCGAGCCGGTGAGCATCGTCCACGTTCATCGCCATGACCATCGAGGGCGACCTAATTTCAGTTCAGTCGACAGGCGAGAAAACCTGCGATTCATTCCTGATTTCCTTGTCGTTCGACCGGAAATTCCCCATGGAGCCATCGTGCTTAGCTATGACGAAGGGCACGCGTTGCTGTGGGACCCCTTAGTGCGCGAGCGGCCTACCGTCGCTCATATTTGCGTCGCCAGCGTGAGTCATCAACCGGAGTTGAAGCATGACCAATCGACACAGCAGACAGGGCTTTCTGGGGACGGACTCGGAGCTGAAAATTCAGTCGGCCACGGTCGCCGTCATCGGATTGTGCGGTGGTGGCTCGCATGTGTCGCAGCAATTAGCGCACATTGGCGTCGGTAATATTTTGTTGGTCGACCCGGACCACGCGGATGACACGAACATCAACCGCATGGTCGGCCTGACCCAGCACGAGGCTGCTGAGGAATCACCTAAGGCACAGGTTATTGGAGAAAAGTTGCGTTTGATTAATCCGGCAGCCAACATCGTAGCTATCCCAAAACAGTGGCAGGAAGTGCCGGATGCTTTGAAGACTTGCGCGGCAATTTTCGGATGCGTCGACTCCATCTCGGCACGTGAGCAACTGGAGCGCTTCAGCAGACGGTATGGCATTCCCTATATCGACGTGGGAATGGATGTGCATGGTGCGGACGGCCGATATTTCGTCACTGGTCAGGTAATCGCATCTTTGCCGCACCGACCCTGCATGCGCTGCATGGGATTCATCACCGACGAAAATCTGGCAGCGGAAGAGGCACGCTATGGTGCTGCAGGCGGGCGTGCGCAAGTGGTCTGGCCCAACGGCGTCCTGGCCTCGACGGCGGTCGGCATTTTCATGGCTTTGCACACTCCATGGAATACCGACCTCGACCCTACGCTCTACACCGAATACGACGGCAACCGAAACGTCCTTGCACCGAGCAATCGGCTTCAATACCTGCGAGGCGCCAAATGCCAGCACTTTGTTGGCACAGAATGCGTTGGAGATATTTTCTGACTCGTAAAGGGGTCAAGCGGCGTTTGACTCCCGGCTTCATTTTGCGTCATACGGCGTCTGCCGGAGGGGATTCGAGTAGATGTAGCTGTCGGTCTGCGTCGGAACGCAGCGCGTTGTATTTGCCGTAAATGTGCGCGTCTGGACCTCAACGAGGGGATTGCGCAAAGCTCTCGCTTATAACGGCCAGCTCAAAGTTCCGCCGTCGACCTTACCGTAGCCAAGAGCGAGCGGCAACACGAGCTGCGTTCCGCAACGGTCTTAGGACCAGTGTCCTTGTGGCAAGGCGATAAAAATCATCGCTAGACTTTTCATCTTCAACTCTCCGATGAGATGTCAGCATGAAAACTCCAGAACTTTCTCCCCGCTTCTCTGACAAACCGGGCGCTCAGGCCGCGTGGCGTCTTTTCGAGGTTTGCCGTTGCGCCAGCGGAGGCACCAAGCCAATAGCCGCATTTTTGACCAGCATGTACAACAACTGTTACGCGCAGCCCGACGCCTACCTGCTCTGCCGTCGGATTGACGATGAACATTTCGACGACGTTCTCACGGTGATGACGTGGTTCCGTGAGCAAGAGACCGGTTTTTTTGACATCCATGAAATATTCGGTCCGACCGGAGCGACTGTCATGGAGGACCTTATGTCGAGATTCGGCTTTTGGGATGCCGAGCCCTGCTGACTGAGCGCCCGGTCGGAAGGCCGGTCCTCGAGCAGACCGCCCATGCTCGGGGACACCGAGCCACAGACCGACGGCGACCATACTTCGCGATGGGACTCGGTCATTCAAGTTTCGGAAATGTGTGCCGATAATCCTAAGTGGTGTCGCATTGGCACAAGAATTTCTGAGCGAGGATGTCCGAATTGATAGCACAAGTAATATCGCTGGCCGCTTACAGGATAGAACGCCAACAACGACTCGAGCAATTGTTTGCCGCGACTCCAGGCGGTGACCGACTCGACGGTATAAGGAACAACCAGAAATCCACCTCCGCGCTTGTTCAAGCCATGTCCTTTGACTATCCGGAGGAACTTTGGCTCGCGGCTGATGGTTATCGATGGATGGGGTCTGACGATGCACAGCACGCTCAAGGGCGGGCATTCTATGAAGCGTTCGGTCTCGACTACGACCGATATGCAGCTTTTGTGAGCGAGGACGCCTTCGTCTCCAGCTTCAATGCGTTGTATGACGAAGCGGCCCTTCACGTACTCATCTATCTCGACAATCCCGCTGCATTCGAGATAGCGTCTGCGAACCGCGCGGACGCTTACCGTGAGTGGGCTCGCGCCGTCGCCAATGAGGACTTGGGCGCTGCGCGCGAGCGTGCGGATGCAGGCATGGCCGAACTGCTGAAAGGGCCGGCGACCGCACCGTCAAAACACGCAACTGAGTTGTTAGGTCGTGCTGCTCGCGTGCGAATGCATGGGGTAACGCGGCCGACGTCGCCGCGTTACCTGATTTCGAACGTTCTCAAATGGCGGCATACGCATTTTGTTGTCGACCGTTTTGGGGCGGTCTATATCCCGGACGCTGAGACGCATGCCCAGTTCGTCAGCTACCTTCAGCTATTTGGATACGAATACGCCGAAGTTAGTCACAACAAGCCGATGGTCCAAGACCTTTCAACGATTCTGCTACAAGAATTCGCGAAAGCGTTCTATGCATGCGCCTTCACGATGGAGGCGTTCGCATACAATTTTCCTGAGGCATCTCGCGACCTAGAACGTTACGTGAAAGCGTTGCTTTCGAATCGTCGCTCGACTGTTCGAAAGTTGCATAGCAAAGTCTGGCCCGAAATCGTCGCATGGGCAAAAACGCAACCTGCCAGGGAGGCTGGCTCCATGCGTTAGACAGCATCGTTTCCAAGCGTTGCAAGTTTCGATAGTCGTGACGAAAACGGCATTTTTCCAAAAGCACCGGGTGTTCAAAACTCCCGATTCATTTGTGGCGATTTTCGGGAGCAGGCACAAAAGCGCTGATGCGAGCGCGTCTAGCCCCATGCGCCGGCGATAACGAGAGGTGTGTTGTTGTTCCTGCTCTATTGACGGCTCGAAAGGCCTGCGCGGGCTCGAACTCGACGAAGGCGTTAGCATCGCCGAGCTTCTGCGCGGCCAGCGCGACTTGACCGACGAGGATGCACTTTAAACCAACGATACGGCTGTCCAGCGCTCGGTATGCTGAAATATGTGCAGACCGTTCATACGTCCGCATTCCAGGATGCTTCATTCGCGTCTAACTTCCGCGCGGTGCACAGAACGGGTGCCGCGCGGACCTGCGGTAATGCTAGCTTTGGTTCAAGATAGAAACAGAGTCATATGGCGGTACATCGAAAAGCGACTTATCTGCTGACTCGAACGTGTGTGTCAATTCTTCGTCCGTCAAATCTACGTAACGTTTGGTCCACAATTTTGGTTGGACGAATTTGGGAGCCGGTAGTGTCAATCTGGCATAAGAACAAAAAACATCATTACGTGCGAATGCAAGAAAAGATTCTAGGCCAATCGCCGCCTTAGATTCGTGAAGATAAAAATCGTAATTTGAAAGTAGAAAATCTTGTAATTGTTCCACGTTAACTAGTGCACGATAGGAATTGCAATCCTTGGTAAAGTACATTGCCAATTCATAAGCCTTTTTTGGGTTATCGAATGCTTCGCTCATCATAGATATGCCTCGACCACGCAGCACGGTCGAAGCTTCTAGAGCAAAATTCTTTAAAAAGAAAATCTCTTGAGAACGAAACACCAGGTCGGCACCATTAAGGGTGATGGTGTTTGTCGTTTTGTGTTGGTACGGTAATACATAGGTAATTGATTTCATTGTTTAATGTTTGTATCTATTTTTTGTGGAGGAAATTTTTTTAAGTGATAGGTTGACTATCTTTGATATCAGTAACTGGGTGAATCACCGCAGCAGTGTCACTCTATTCTGCCTGTCCATCGTGTATGCCCAAGATGTTCGTCAAGTTATCATTGGTCGGAGTTGAGCTTGTCTTTTCGGTTTGGATGAATTTGAGTCATTTTAAGACTGGCTTTTTTGCACTGTCAACGTATAAAATCATTGACATAGGGGTCAAGCGAGGTTTTCATAGTAAAATAAAAGCGAAATCAGTTTTTATACCGAACTAAATCTTTTTTAATGGCACGATTAACCATAACAAGATTAATGGTATAAAAATTTCAAGTGCAACGACGGGCGGTCGTCCACCCAGAGGCGATAAAAACGGCGGCTACACATTTCACCCTAATCACGTGATGAGACTGTTAGCATGAAAAAAAACAAAACCCCGCCCCTCGCTCCCGAGTTTCCCAACGCACCCGGCGCCCAGGCCGCCTGGCGTCTTTTCGAGGCATGCCAGCACATCGGCAGTACCTATCCTATAGCGAGCTTTCTTACCAGCCTCTACAACGCTCATTACGCTCGACCCGATGCGTTTCTGCTCTGTCGCCGAATCGGTGATGACGAATTTGACGACGTGATGGCCGTGATGAAGTGGTTCCGGGAGGCCCGACCCGGTGGGTTCGACTTGCATTACATCTTTGGCTCAACCGGCGACGCGGTCATGTTTGACCTGATGGACAGGTTTGGCTATTGGCCTTTGTCAAACAGTGACTAGACGGCGTAGGCCTTCGATTTCGCCGTCTCGCGACGCGGACGACCTGAAGGTCGGCGCCGAACTTCCGTCGCGCATCCTCGGGGTGCGGCTGAGACGTCATCACGCGCCCTAGGGCCGCCCATGTTTAGTTGAGACGTTACAGATGTAGCGCGCGTCACGCGTGGGACGTTGTCTCCACTCGAGCGCGCGTAAATACTCGGTGTCCTGCTGCAAACAGCAGGTTGCTCATCACCGGCAAGCGGGGTTATCACCTGGGCCCAATACAAATTTCGCTGTTCCCGTCAGCGAATCGGCGGATTTAGAATTCCCGTCTATTTACACCTAGCTTCTAACTAAGCGATTAGAAAATCTGCTCGCAATCCGAAGTTGTCGCAGGCTTAGCGTCGTTGCCCGTTCCCTTGTGGCGCATCTTCAATAGAAAAGGAAATCTCAGCCACCACGCCTGATTCATGAACTTTTGCCACGCGATTGAGAGGGAAAACTTCGTAGTGGCCTTCGAATGGGGTCTTGTCTATCGTTATTGTCTGCTGGCTAACACAGCGCTCGATTTGTCCGCTTATCCTATCGCGACTCTCCATCTCGAAACGAATTTCATACTCGTCGGCTCGCGGTAATCTGAACGACTCATGCGTTATTGGCCCGCCATTCGGGTCAACACCCATCCACTCAACACCTGCCACAGTGGGGTAGCGGAATTGCATTCCGTTCACAAACGCAGTGACGCGAACATCGGCATTTCTGAGCTCCTGAGAGAAAGGCAGAACGCCCTCAATAACCAGTAAGTACGCTTTCGTTGAAGAAATTGCAAACGCCTCAACCGGAGCATCCTCACCAGAGCGTGGAGCGTAAATCAGCGTGCCGCTGATTACGCCAATACATCCTACGATAAGCAACTTTGCCCATCGCGGATATAACGACAGGAACTTGATTATGTTTTCAACGGTTTCCATCCAGGTCTCCAGTCCCATAACCTGTCAACGGGGTTGCTCGCTGAAGTTACACGGTGAAGCGTCCTTTATCAACACCGGCTTGAAGTTGTGCCTCGCGAGCCGTCGTTGTGGACAGCAACGCTCAACCGCATGATGCGGGCGCTCAATTGCTTGCAGTGTGTCAGGTTGGTTTTGGAAACAGAAACGCATGGTCGAACTGATGACGAGCAGAACGGCTGGGGGAGATATGCTAATACCACAGCCGCCGGAGCACGAACTGCAACCGGCTACCACTGCGGGCCAATTCCTGTCTACATTGAAAGACACCTTACGGAGGAGCTAATCCGTGAGGTTTTTCTATCCAGCACAGACCTGCCCGCCTGACCAGTTAACCGGCTCGCTCACTATATGCTTCCCAAAATCTCACCGTATGGTTCCCGCTACACTGCCGCTTGGGTGACTCGCTGTGCCCGGAGGGGCGGGGGGCGGCTAATGCCTTCGCCTCGCAGTCGTGATGGTCGTTTTGCTGACGTATGCATCGAACCTTTGAGTGGTTTGCGCGCGATGCCACCGCAAAACTCCCAGTTCATTCGTGTGGTGAGGCGTTAGCCTCATCGCACACTCATCGGTTGCTATACGAGGAAATAAACTCGTGGAGCAACCGATGTCGGACCTGGATATTCTCGCCCGGATAAAAATCCCCAGAAACAATACTGCCGCGATGCAGTTGATGATGCTGTACGCGCAGTCGGGTCATTTCGCGTGGACGAGTGACACCGTGAAGCCAGACTACGTGCACAAACTTTCGCAGAAGTTTCACGACACCTTGCACATCGGCCGCGCGGCGCATCAACGCGTCTACTACAAGAAGAAGAACGAGGCCTCGGTGCATCTCGTCGCGTTGCCCGATGGCGCGTATGTACGGTGGGTGCTGATGTCGACGCGCGGTAAAGCGGGGCTGCTGGACCGCTCGATTTCGGCGCCGGGGGTAGTGCGAGACCTGCGCGCTCGAGGAGAGCACTTGCGCTGGCGGCACTACGAGATGTTCCGCATGCAGAAGCGGTTTCATATCGGGGGCTCGGATATATCGACGGATGAAACTTGGTCATGGCGGATTGTCCAGAGCGACTACCGGGCGCACGAAGCATGGCTGGTCGAACACGCGAAACGGCATGACCGTCCCGCTATCGTCAGGCAGTTGGAGGCATTGCGCGCAATGCCGATGTTTGCGGGCATCCGGACGCAGGTCGGCCGGCTGCATAGGGAGGCCGAAAAAATCTGGCGCAAGTGCAATCCCGCTGCTCAACCGCTGGAACCGCCTGGGCGTCTTCCCATCATGACCAAGTTGCCGATTTACGCGGTTCCCCCAGAAACTGTATTGACGTTCTCACGTGACTATACAAAGAAGACCGACTCGTGCAATCGGCACGAGCGGGCCATTTAACTCACTGTCGAGGACATAACAATGGGCATGAACGGCGTAGTGGAAGAACTATTGGCGATGGACTGGGTAGTAGCCGCCGAGGTCACACGGATTTCGGAGAGTTCAGAGTTCGTTCTACACGGTCTCTTTTTTCCTGTCGACTATGCGATGGGTGACGAGTGGGCGAACGACTTTGGCCTGGACGAGGTCGAGGCTGCAACTCTCGCGTCACCGGCGGACTGGATGTCGCAGCAGGAGCGTAATGGCATTTTCGTACCGGGAACCTATCCAGTCGAGCCTTGCGACCTGCGATTCTGGCGGCAAACGGCACCGGAGCGCTATTTCGTTACGCTCGAGGTCAACGCACGGGAGTTCTCCATCGTACGCCATATTGCATCTTGCGCCCGCTCACTGGGTCTGGGACGTTTAATCGGCGAAGATGGCGGCATCACGTCCGCGCAGACTGAGCATTGATTCGCAGCTCGCACCGCTGGTGCGAGCTGCTCGACTTTTACTGCGCTTCTTCAACGTTCTGTCCGTAACACTGAGAGCGGAATCGGCCCACGTCACACATTGCGGCCGCAAGTCCGGCCTCCAGTCCCTCTCGCGAGACGCCCCCTCTCTTGCGGAATGCCGAGACCTCCGCGTCAGTACCGAATCGCTCGCCGTGATAGTGACGTCGAAGCCCAAAGCGGTACGCATAAAGATATTCGGATTCTTCCGTACTTTCGCAATTATCGAGCCATAACTCGGCAGCCGACATCCGCTTGATGAACTGTTGGTTGGTAATCACTTTGCTCATGTTTTTAAATATTATAAATTTAGAAGACGTATCAATAAATCTGCCGCGTGTGTCAGCGCTTGTTTGCCAATCCACAATCCCGTGCCCGCGCCATTGGTGAGACAGAGTATTGTGCGGGGACAACGGGTGAAACGGCCTCGGTTGAAATCTGTCCGCGCAATTCCGCAAGCACGACCAGGTTATGGACCGCACTTCGTCGTGGCTTGCCCGATGCGTCATTGAGATTAATTCTAGTGCAGAAAGGACAATTTGTGGATTAATCCACGAGGTGACTAGTGGTATATAAATTTATACGTTAATTATTTATACCGTGCTTACTGGAATTTGAAATTCGGGATTAAATGAGGTGCGCAGAATTGCTCGGAAAGGACTCGCCCGCCGAAATGGCGGGCTTTAAATCAAAAAATCTACCCAAGGATTAGAACAGGAACCCGGCTTAACCCGACCAAATAATGTCCTGCAGCAACCAACTGTCCAAGCAACCGGTTGGCTGCCACTTCTGTGTCGCAGTATTCGACGTGCGACTCTGCAACATCGGTGTCCTTCGACCGGGTCTCGAGGCGCCACTGCGCGTCGATTCGAATTGACGGGACGTTGCCGCCGGGGCGTACCACCCTGACGTCGGGGTCGACGGCTTTCAAGGCATCCAGTAAATGCCCAACATGCATGACGGTTCTCCGGAAAGCAGGCGGTTTGCCTGCAGTGACGTATAGCGACGGCTCGAAGTTGGGTGCTTAACCCTTGTTCCTGGACGTCTGGTCGCCTTGTCCACGAAGAAGGGCGGGGACGCTAATGTCCTCGTCGAGTTCGGGCCAATGGAGTCCTAAGCCCGAACTGCTGATACGAACAACGCGGAGTTGCGCGGCAGTCGCATTCAGCAACACTGGGAACCAGCTTAACGGCACAGTGAGTAATCGGCCGTCCGAAAGTGTGACGGTGAAGGTATCTGCATCAACGGAAATTTCGATAGCGCTGGTCATGGGGCCTTGATGCGCTTTAACAGATGAGTGGGGCGCAGTGAGGAAGTGGTTGAGCAGGAAAGCGCCGGAAGCGGACCGGCGCTGCCCTCATCTCCCAACAATAGACGAGAGACGGGGTGCTCGGCGGCTGAGACGGCTTGTAGTGCTGCCGAGAGCGTTGGTCTCGGTACGAGGAAGCAGGACCGGTCGCAACTATGCTCTACCGTGAAACCATCTCATGGCGCGTGCGCCGCTCCGACGCGTCGGCGGGCTTACTCTCGCGTGTTCTGAACGGGATAACATTCTGGGCAGTGGGTATAGGAAGTGATACCACGTCGGCCCCAGAGTTTGCGGCGACGGCATGCGCGAGCGTTACGCCGGCCGCCGGATTCAGGCGCCGGCGTCCTCGGTGACTCAAGGTGTCAGGAGCGCCAGGGGCGCCGAGTGCCTCGTCGAGGCGCTCCGCGAGTTGTTTCGCACAAAGGTGCGCGTACCGCAGCAGCATCCGCGTATCCCGATGTCCGCTGAACGCTTGCAAATCGACTAGTGAGAACTTCCCGGTCTCTGCGACGCGCGAAATGCCTTCGTGGCGCAGGTCATGAATGTGAAGGTCGGCCAGACCGGCGCGCTCCGTCATTCGGCTCCACGCATGCTTGAGCGCATCCTCGCCGAGCGGAAACACGCGGGCGTCGTTGCGTGGCAGTGTCTTGAGGATGTTGACTAGGTCGAGGCGCAGGGGCAGCTTACGGGGTTTACCATTTTTGGTTTCCGGCAGGTACGCGGTGCGTTCGTCGAAATCGACGTTGTTCCAAAGCAGGCCGAGTGACTCTCCCCGACGGGCAGCGGTCATCAATTGGAACGACACGAATGCCTCGAAGAACGCGACGTGAGTGTAGTCCTGTTCGGCTTCAGCCCGGCAGGCCGCGAGCGCAGCCTTGATGTAGTTTTTTTTCTGATAGATGGTCGGGTGATGCGCAGCTGCGGAGCGGGCGTTGACCATCAACTCCTCGGCGCGCAACTCGATGGAACGCTGCCGGTCTTCGTCCCGCGCTGCCGCCAGCAGTCGCGCTTCTTCGCCCGCCTTCAGTCGGCGGTCGCGTTCGTTAAAGTAGCGCGGCCGACGCACGCCGGTCATCGGATTTTCGCCGACCCGATATTTCCAGACCTTTGTCGCCACACTGCAGATGGACGACAGCACGTCGATTTCGCGGTCGACGGTGGCAGGGGCGACCACGTCGAGTCGGTCGCGGATGTATTCCTCGATGTCGGTGGTCTGGACCTGCGGGAACGGCTTTAGCATCCACTGCAGGCCAGTTGCCGGCTTGCGCATTGCGCCGCGCGCGGTGGTGGCGCTCCCAGCCTGCGCGATTTCCGCATCGCGCTGCGCGAGACGCTTCACCAGTCCGCCGTTGACGTCCTCAAGCCAGCCGGAGCATTTGTACTTCTCGACTTTCTCCCAGCCTTTGTGCTTCGGGCCTTCCTCCCTCACGTAGCGCTCAATCAGGTCGACAAATGTGACCTGATGGGCCTTCGTATAGTCGATGAACAGCCCGCTCTCGCGCTCGCCCTCGACGCGGTTGACTACGCGGTCGGCTTCGGCAAACGAGGAGGCGGTATAACTGAAATTCGGGTAACCCTTCTGCAGGATGCGTACCTCTATCCTGTTCTCGTGCTGTCCGAGAAGGGGTTTGTACTTCCGGGCGACCAGTTCAGCGCAGTAAGCTTGCGCCTTGGCGAGATGGTTGTGCGGGAATTCGCGGTATAGGTCGTTTTTGTTTTTGACGCTAACGAAGAGCCGGCTGCGGTTATTGATGGTGGCCATACGGTGGAGTTCTCCTGTTGAGAGTGGAAAACTCGTATAAGGACCAGGTTTAGCCTTCACGACAGAAAGTCGCGAAAGCAGCCAACCGTAACGCAGATTTAACGCAGAATTTCCAAAAACAAAAAACCGCCGAGCAAGCTGGGCGGTTTTGACCTTGATTTACAAGGGAATTCTGGTCGGGGTGAGAGGATTCGAACCTCCGGCCTCTACGTCCCGAACGTAGCGCTCTACCAGGCTAAGCTACACCCCGATGTGTACTGCAGACTCGATTCAGACTAAGTCGGCGTTTCAGTCTCGTTCAAGACTGCCTTGCCGTCGAGTAAGAACATAATTCTAGCAGGCTCTCTTTAAAAATGGAATCGGGAAATGAAGAAATTGCTGCTGCGGCGGCCTGTGCTTCCTGTTTCGCGCATTCGAGCGTGTGATCCAGCGCGCCGGAGCGCGTGATCGCCTCGAAAATGGTGTCGAAACGGTCCGTGCCGCCTTGCTCGATCACTTCCCGCGCGAGCGCCGACTGCTCCGGCGTGCCGCGTTCAATCAGATAGATCAGCGGAAGGGTGGGTTTGCCTTCGCGAAGGTCGTCGCCGGCGTTCTTGCCCATCGATTCGGCCGTGCCCGTGTAGTCGAGCCAGTCGTCCATGATCTGGAACGCGGTGCCGATGCGCCGGCCGAATTCGGCCGCGGCGGCTTCCGTTTTCGCGTCCGAGCCGGCCAGCACCGCGCCCAATTGGGCGGCTGCTTCGAACAGCTTGGCGGTCTTGTAGCGGATCACCTGCATGTAGCGGGCTTCGTCCACGTCGGCGTCGTGCATGTTCAGGAGCTGCAGCACTTCGCCCTCGGAGATGATGTTGGTCGCCTCCGACAGAATCTCCATTACGCGCATCTTGCCCACGCCGACCATCATCTGGAACGAGCGTGAGTACAGGAAGTCGCCCACCAGCACGCTCGCGGCGTTGCCGAACAGCGCGTTGGCGGTCTGGCGGCCGCGCCGCAGGTCGGATTCGTCGACCACGTCGTCGTGCAGCAGCGTGGCCGTATGGATGAATTCGACGACCGCGGCCAGTTCATGCCGGTGCCCCGTGGTTTCGCCCAGGGCGCCCGCCACCAGCAGCAGCAGCGCGGGCCGCAGCCGCTTGCCGCCGGCGCTGATGATGTACTCGGAAATCTGATTGATCAGCATCACGTCGGACGCAAGACGGTGCCGTATGACGCGATTGACCTGCTGCATGTCTTCGGCGATCGGAGCGAGCAGGCTGGCGGCGTTGGAGGAGGGGGTGGCAGTCGACGACATGATGGCTGAATTGGGTAGTGCCGCGAATTATAAGGCGAATCGCGACAGTTCCGGGTCGCAGGCTGCGGCGCGGCTGTTCCGGGCGGCGGCAGAACCGCGCGTCAGGGCTGTGCGGCAAGGCGCCGACCGCCACGCGCGGCGCCACTCAATGAGTTTTGACCGAGTAGCTAACTCTATGTATAATCACGGGTTTCCGCGCGCGGTGCGTGGGAAAAATGAACACAGAGTGAGGTTCTCAATGTACGCGGTCATAAAAACCGGTGGCAAGCAGTATAAAGTTGCCGTCGGCGAAAAACTTAAAGTAGAACAGATACCGGCAGACATTGACGCTGAAATCACGCTCGACCAGGTTCTCGCAGTGGGCGAAGGCGAATCGATTAAGTTCGGTGCGCCGCTGGTCAGTGGGGCTTCCGTCAAGGCTACCGTCGTGTCGCAAGGTCGTCACAAGAAAGTGACCATCTTTAAAATGCGTCGCCGGAAGCACTACCAGAAGCATGGCGGCCACCGCCAGAACTATACCGAACTGCGCATCGACGCGATCAACGCGTAAGCGCACCGGTTAAGGAGCAAATCAAATGGCACACAAAAAGGCAGGCGGATCATCCCGCAACGGCCGCGACTCCGAATCGAAGCGCCTTGGCGTGAAGGTTTACGGCGGTCAGGCTATCAACGCTGGCGGCATCATCGTTCGTCAACGTGGCACGCGTATGCACCCGGGCGAAAACGTTGGCATCGGCAAGGATCACACCTTGTTCGCGCTGACGGACGGCCACGTCAATTTCTCGACGAAGGGCGCAGCGAAGAAGCACATGGTCAACGTCGTCCCGGCAGCAGTCTGAGTTTACTCAGGCACGGGCTTCAGGACCGGAAAAAGGCCCCGCGAAGTTAGCGGGGCCTTTTTTATTCCGGCGGTTTTCGCCGGATGAATGGGCAGGAATGCCCTTCATGCCGATATGCCCTATGCCGTTCGGTCGATTGATCGGCTCGCGGCGGGCGCGGCAAAATAGCAGCATCCAGTAGCATCAAATTTAGCAGCACCATCTGGCAGCACACCACGGGACGGAGTTACGCATGAAGTTCATTGACGAAGCGAGGATTGAAGTCATCGCCGGCGACGGAGGGGATGGCAGCGCGTCGATGCGCCGCGAGAAATTCGTTCCGTTCGGCGGCCCGGATGGCGGCGACGGCGGCCGGGGCGGCAGCGTGATCGCGGTCGCGGACCGCAACATCAATACGCTGATCGACTACCGCTATGCGAAGAAACACCTGGCGCGCAACGGCGAAAACGGCCGCGGCGCGGACTGCTACGGCAAGGGCGGCGACGACATCACGTTGCGCATGCCGGTCGGCACCACCATCACCGACATGGAGACCGGCGAACTGATCGCCGATCTGACCGAGCACAACCAGAGCGTGCAGATCGCTCAGGGCGGCGCGGGCGGTCTCGGTAACCTGCATTTCAAATCCAGTACGAACCGCGCGCCGCGTCAGAAAACGGACGGCAAACCGGGCGAGCGCCGCATGGTGCGCCTCGAGCTGAAGGTGCTGGCGGACGTCGGTCTGCTCGGCATGCCGAACGCCGGCAAATCGACCTTCATCTCGTCGGTATCGAACGCGAGGCCGAAGATCGCCGACTACCCGTTCACGACGCTTGCGCCGAATCTCGGTGTGGTGCGCGTCGGGCCGAGCCGCAGCTTCGTGATCGCCGACATTCCTGGCTTGATTGAAGGCGCAGCGGAAGGCGCGGGCCTTGGCCACCAGTTCCTGCGTCACTTGCAGCGCACGGGCTTGTTGCTGCATATCGTCGACCTCGCACCGTTCGACGATGCGGTCGATCCGGTCGCGGAAGCCAAGGCGATCGTCAACGAACTGCGCAAGTACGACGAGCTGTTGTATGAAAAGCCGCGCTGGCTGGTGCTGAACAAGTTGGACATGGTGCCCGAAGACGAGCGCGAAGCGCGTGTCTCGGCGTTCCTCGAAGGCTACGGCTGGGACGGTCCGGTGTTCGAAATCTCGGCGCTGACTGGCCAAGGCTGCGAAAACCTCTGCTACGCGGTGTTCGACCACATCGCCGCGCATTCGGATGCACAGCGCGCAGCGGAAGCCGAAGATCTCGCGGCGGACGTGCGTTTTCGAGAGAAGCCGGAAGCCCCGGCCGCCGCGGACGACGTCGGCATCGACCCGCAGGCATAAAAAGCTCCAGCGCCGGCGCCCGAGCGGGCTGCCGGTAAGCACACGCGTCATCTTGGGAGACCGCGCACAATGCGTTCCGTCATCGCAGATTCACGGCGATTGGTAGTGAAAGTCGGTTCGAGCCTCGTCACGAATGACGGGCGCGGCCTCGATCATGCCGCTATCGGCCGCTGGGCCGCGCAGATTGCCGCGCTGCGCGCGCAAGGCAAGGAAGTGGTGCTCGTCAGTTCGGGCGCCATTGCCGAAGGAATGCAACGGCTCGGTTGGACCAAACGGCCACGCGAGATCGACGAACTGCAAGCGGCCGCGGCCGTCGGTCAAATGGGTCTCGCGCAGGTCTACGAAAGCCGCTTTGCCGAGCATTCCATTCAGACCGCGCAGATTCTGCTGACGCACGCCGATCTGGCCGATCGCGAACGCTATCTGAATGCGCGCTCCACACTGCTCACGCTTCTGCGCTTGGGTGTGGTGCCGATCATCAACGAGAACGACACGGTCGTCACCGACGAAATCAAATTCGGCGACAACGATACGTTGGGTGCGCTCGTCGCGAACCTGATCGAAGGCGACGCACTCGTCATCCTCACTGATCAGCAAGGGCTTTTCACCGCCGACCCACGCAAGGATCCGACTGCCACGCTGGTCCAGCAAGCCGATGCCGGCGCGCCGGATCTCGAAGCGATGGCGGGCGGCGCGGGTTCGAGTCTCGGTCGTGGCGGCATGCTGACCAAGATTCTCGCCGCCAAGCGCGCGGCGCACAGTGGCGCCAATACGGTGATCGCAAGCGGGCGCGAAGCGGATGTGTTGTCGCGGCTGGCCTCGGGCGAGGCGATCGGCACGCAGTTGATCGCGCGCACGGCGCGGATGGCGGCGCGCAAGCAATGGATGGCGGATCACTTGCAGGTGCGCGGGCATGTGGTGATCGACGACGGCGCCGTCGAAAAACTGACCGAAGGCGGCAAGAGCCTGCTGCCTATCGGTATCGTCGGCGTTCAGGGTGCGTTTGCGCGCGGTGAAGTGATCGCTTGTCTGAGCGCCGCAGGGCGCGAAGTGGCGCGCGGCCTGACGAACTACAGCAGCGCGGAAACCAAGCTGATTCAGCGGCGCCCAAGTGGCGAGATTGAATCGGTGCTTGGCTATATGCTCGAACCGGAGCTGATTCACCGCGACAACCTGGTGCTGATCTAAGTCACTGATAGTCGCCAAGCGCGGGGACACGGATACGGCAAACAAAAAGCCGTTTCAGCGGGAGCTGGAACGGCTTTTTTCACGCCCGCAACCTGCGTCGATCCAAAGCTCAGTGAATCGACGAACTCGCTGTGCGCTTATAGCGGATGTTCTCCAGAATCGAGGCCGCGTTCCCCATGGGTATCTTGTTCGCGCACAGGTAGTCCTGATACAGCGCCGCCTGATAGGCGTTCAGCGCGCCATTCTCGATGCGCGTGAAGTCGTTCGCGACGGTTGTATCCCAGCCGTCGTGATCAGAATTCAGGCCCGCATACTGGCGCCATTCATACGTGTCGCAGCGAATCCCTTCATAGATTACGTTACGAGCGCCGCTCGGGCTTGCCACGACGACGGTAAAGCGAACCACTCCGTCCGTACCCACGGTCAGGGAATTCCGGTCGACCGCGAACTGCAGCGGCGTATTGCCAGACACTTCGAAGGGCAGCAGATTCGACTCTTGCGGCAGCGGCGGCAGAGTGTCGACCTTGTTCTCTACCCAGTTGCTCTGGCGGTCCAGCAAATAGGTAAACGCGCTGTCGTCTTTATTAGTAGGTTTGCCGGCACTCGAACAACCAGCCAGCAGGGCGCCGGTGGCGACGCACGCCACGACGAGAGCAAGTGCTTTCAATATGATTTCCTCGAAACACTGGCGCGGCTCGACCAGCCGCGCCAGAGAGAGGCGGCGTGGACAGCCGCACAGAGTTGTTAATTGCGCACGCCCGGGCGGAACAGCGAGCCGGCCGTTTCGCCTGCCGATTCGTCTTCGTGTTCCGGCGCGGCGTCGACTTCTGCCGTTGAGCCGGACCCCGGACCGCAATCGGCCGCGATCGTTACGTGAAGCGATGTTTCGATGCTGACGGTGGTCACAGAAGTCACCGTCATTACCGTGGAATCCGGCGGACTTTCCATTGACGACGCTATCCGGGGATAACGCGGCCCATGGTGCCCGCCAGGTTTTTCCGCACGCGGCGCAGCCCGGCGCATGAAACGGGATAGCTCCGTCAGCGCCAACTGATATACATCCCGCTTGAACTCGATCACACAGTCGAGCGGCACCCAGTACTCGTTCCAGCGCCACGCATCGAACTCAGGGTGGTCGGTGGCGCGCAAGCAGATGTCGCAATCGCGTCCAACCATCCGGAGCAAAAACCAGATTTGTTTCTGGCCGCGGTAATGACCGCGTACTTCGCGCTTGATGAACTTGTCAGGCACCTCGTAACGCAACCAGTCGCGCGTGCGACCAATCACCTTGACGTGCTCAGGAAGCAGCCCGGTTTCTTCGTGTAACTCCCGATACATCGCTTGCACGGGGGTCTCTCCGTACTTGATGCCCCCTTGCGGAAACTGCCAGGAATGTTCACGGAGCCGTTTGCCCCAAAACACCTCGTTGTGCGCGTTCAAGAGGATGATGCCGACGTTCGGGCGAAAGCCTTCACGATCCAGCATACAACCACCTTCGAATCCTTTAAAATTGCTTTGATTATAAACAGATAACGCGCCTGACGCACCGATTCGCGCCAGATTGGAACGATTCGCCGCCAAAGACCCGCGTTTGCGGTAGCCTGTCAGTCTTTCCGCGCCTTATCCCTTGTGCAAAGGCTTTGCGCGGCGGCTTCGGCGCTGCGGTCGGGTTGCGCTGTGCCGGTGTCAGTGTCATTGTCAGGCGAGCCGTGCCGGCCCAGAGCCGGATCTGTGTCGATTTCCCCACCGTTTTCACCTTTCGGGCGGTCCCTCCGGAGCCGCCGCTTTTGGATAATCTGAATGAAAGCTTCCCGTTTCTTTATCGGTACCCTCAAAGAAGCTCCCGCTGACGCAGAGATCGTCAGCCACAAGCTCATGGTGCGCGCCGGCATGATCCGGCGCGTCGCCGGCGGTATCTATAACTACCTGCCGGTCGGCCTGCGTTCGATCCGCAAGGTGGAAGCCATCGTGCGTGAAGAAATGAACCGGGCGGGCGGCATTGAGTTGCTGATGCCGGCGGTGCAGCCGGCCGAGTTGTGGCAGGAATCGGGCCGCTGGGAAAAATACGGTCCCGAGCTGCTGCGCTTCAAGGATCGCAGGCAGTCCGATTTCGTGATCGGACCGACCCACGAAGAAGTGGTTACTGATATTGCGCGCAATCAGATCAAGAGCTATCGCCAGTTGCCGGTGAACTTCTACCAGATCCAGACCAAGTTCCGCGACGAGATCCGTCCGCGTTTCGGCGTGATGCGCGGCCGCGAATTCATCATGAAAGACGCGTACTCGTTCGACAAGGATATGGATGGCCTGCGCGAGTCGTATCGCAAGATGTACGACGCGTACGTGCGCATTTTCACGCGCCTCGGTCTGGACTTCCGCGCGGTGGCGGCGGACAACGGTTCGATCGGCGGCAGCGGCTCGCACGAATTCCACGTGATCGCCGAGACCGGCGAAGACGCGATCGCCTATTGCCCGACCTCCGAGTTCGCGGCGAACGTCGAAGCGGCCGAAGCGCTGCCGCTCTACGCGGAACGCGCGGCACCCGCCGAAGAGATGAAGAAGACCGCCACGCCGGGCAAGGCGAAGTGCGAGGCGGTGGCTGAGCTGCTGAACATTCCGCTCGAGCGCACGATCAAGTCGATCATCCTCGCCACCGAAAATGAAGGCGCCGAGCCGACCATCTGGTTGCTGATGCTGCGCGGCGACCACGATCTGAACGAGATCAAGGCGAGCAAGCTGCCGGGTCTGGTCGACTTCCGCATGGCGACCGAGGCTGAAATTATCGAAACCTTCGGTACGCCGCCGGGTTACCTCGGTCCGATCGACACGAAGAAGCCGATCAAGGTGGTCGCGGATCGCACGGTCGCGAACATGAGCGACTTCGTGGTCGGCTCGAACGAGGTGGATTACCACACCACCGGTGTGAACTGGGGCCGCGATCTGCCGGAACCGGTCGTCGCCGACATTCGCAACGTGCAGAAGGGCGACCCGTCGCCGGACGGCAAGGGCGTGATCGACATCTGCCGCGGTATCGAAGTGGGCCACGTGTTCCAGCTCGGCACCAAGTATTCCGAAGCGATGAACGCAACCTGCCTCGACGAAACCGGCAAGCCGCGGCCGATGGAAATGGGCTGCTACGGGATTGGCGTCACGCGTATCCTGGGCGCCGCGATCGAACAGAATTTCGACGACAAGGGCATCATCTGGCCGGAATCGATCGCGCCGTTCGAAGTCGTGCTGTGCCCGATGGGTTACGACCGCAGCGAAGCCGTGCGCGAGCAGGCCGACAAGCTGTATGCGGCACTGGTCGAAGCCGGCATCGACGTGATCCTCGACGACCGCGGCGAGCGCCCGGGCGTGATGTTCGCCGACTGGGAGCTGATCGGCGTGCCGCATCGTCTCGTGATCGGCGACCGTGGCCTGAAGGAAGGCAAGCTCGAATACCAGGGCCGCCGCGACGCTGAAGCGACGCTGCTGCCGGTCGAAGACGCCGCGCAAACGGTGATCGGGAAAGTTCGCGCAGCGTTGGCGCGCTAAGCGGAGCGGACGGTGGAGTACACCTTCCTGTCTGCGACCGTCCTGCTGATTCTGATCACCGATCCGCTCGGCAACATTCCGCTCTTCATCAGTTGTCTGCGCGGTGTGTCGCCGAAGCGGCGCACGATCGTCATTCTCCGCGAGGTGGCGATCGCGTTTGCGATCCTGCTGATCTTCATGGTGGTCGGCGACGGTTTTCTGCGCATGATGAGCCTGACCGACCAGTCGTTGCGTATCGGCGGCGGGATCGTGCTGTTTCTCATCGCGCTCAGAATGGTGTTTCCGCATCCGGACGGTCCCTTCGGCGGCGACACGCGCGGCGGCGAACCGTTGATCGTGCCGCTCGCCATTCCGGCGCTGGCGGGTCCGTCGGCGCTGGCTACCGTGATGCTGCTGACGTCGCAGGCGCCCGGCAAGATGTTCGAGTGGATCGGCGCGCTGACTGTCACGATGGTCGTCTGCGCGATCGTGCTGATGCTGGCCGAGCGCATTCAGGCGTGGCTGGGCGAGCGCGCAATGATGGCGTTCGAACGGCTGATGGGCCTCGTGCTGGTGGCGATTTCAGTGGAGATGATGCTTGGCGGGATCAGGTCGTTCGTACATCAACTGTGAGGTCGGAGCCCGCGGCGCATCCAGGCCCGTGCAGTACCATGCAGCGCAAAAAAAGCGGCTCACAGGAGCCGCTTTTCTTATACCGATTCGCCGCCCGCAGGCGGCTGCTTCAAACAAGCATCAAGCGCCTTCAGTCAGCGCGCGAATCGTGGGCAGGTTGCGCCAGTAACCCTTCGCATCCATGCCGCAGCCGAACACGTAACGGTCCGGCACTTCGAACCCGCAATAATCCGGACGCAGCGGTTTGGCTTTCGGAATGATCTTCTCGCACAGCACCGCGCTCAGGAAGCGCTTCGCGCCCATCGCGAGAATACGGTCGCGGATCGCGGCCATCGTCTCGCCTTCGTCGAGGATATCGTCGAGCACCAGCACGACGCGATCCTTCACCGACTCCGCCGGCGCCACGCGCCACTGCATCTCGTTGCCGCCCTTGGTGGTGTTTCGGTAGCGGGTCAGGTGGATGTAGTCGAATTCGAGCGGGAAATCGAGGTGCGGCAGCAGCATGCCGGTGAACACCGCCGCGCCGCCCATGACCGACAGCACGAGCGGGAAGTCCTCGCTCATCTCATTGCGGATGGCGGTTGCCATGCCGCTGATCGACGCGTTCACGTCGTCGGCCGAAACGATTTCTTCGGAGTGGCTAAAAATGTGGAGAGCTTCTTCGCGGTTCATGACGTCTGACGGGCGGTAACTGTATACATAGTGTGGGTGAGATCGGCGGCGCGCGGTACAGAATAAACCCGCACGAATCCGGAGTCAGCCGCGTGTTCCGTGGTCCATGCGCGGAACGCGCGCGCCACCATCTTGCTAAAGCTTAGCGCATGCCGGGCAACATGCCCTTCATGCCGCGCATCATCTTTTGCAGATTGCCGCCCTTGAGCTTTTTCATCATGGTGCGCATCTGGTCGTACTGATTCAGCATGCGGTTGACTTCCTGCACCTGCACGCCCGCGCCCGCGGCAATGCGGCGCTTGCGCGTGGCCTTGATCAGATCGGGCTTGGCACGCTCCTGCGGCGTCATGGAATTGATGATGCCTTCCATGCGGCGCATCTGCTTTTCGGCTTGGCTCATGTTGGCGCCGGCAGCGGCCTGCTGGAATTGCGCGGGCAGTTTGTCCATCAGCGACGACAGGCCGCCCATGCCCTTCATTTGCGTCAGCTGCGCGCGGAAATCGTTCAGATCGAAGTCGCCGCCCTTCTTGACCTTGTCGGCGAGCTTCTGCGCGGCCTGCACGTCCACACCGCGTTGCGCTTCTTCGACGAGGGCGAGAATGTCGCCCATGCCGAGAATCCGGTTCGCCATGCGATCCGGGTAGAAGACTTCGAGGCCGTCGAGCTTTTCCGCGACGCCGACGAACTTGATCGGCTTGCCGGTGACATGACGCACGGAGAGCGCCGCGCCACCGCGCGAGTCGCCGTCGAGCTTGGTGAGGACCACGCCGGTCAGCGGCAGCGCGTCGCTAAACGCCTTGGCGGTGTTCACCGCGTCCTGGCCGAGCATCGCGTCGACCACGAACAGCGTTTCCGCCGGCTTCAGCGTGCTGTGCAGCGCGGTGATTTCCTGCATCATCACTTCGTCGATACCGAGACGACCGGCCGTGTCGACCAGCAGCACGTCGTGATAGTGGCGCTTGGCCCAATCTACGGCGGCACGCGCGATGTCGACCGGTTTCTGATCCGGTTCCGACGGGAAGAAATCCGCGCCGACCTGCTCGGTCACCGTCTTCAACTGCGCGATAGCGGCAGGGCGGTAAACGTCGCACGACACGGTCAGTACTTTTTTCTTGTACTTCTCGCGCAGCAGCTTGGCGAGCTTGCCGACGGTGGTCGTCTTACCGGCGCCCTGCAGGCCCGCCATCAGGATGACGGCCGGCGGCGTGACGGCGAGGTTGAGCTCGACCGCCTTGCCTTCGTAGTCGCCGCCGATGATCGCGGTCAGCTCGCGCTGCACCACGGCGACCAGCGCCTGGCCCGGCGAGAGGCTGCTGATGACTTCCTCGCCGAGCGCCTTTTCCTTCACCTTGGCGATGAACTCGCGCACGACGGGCAGCGCCACGTCGGCCTCGAGCAGCGCAAGACGCACCTCGCGCAGCATTTCCTGGGTGTTCGCCTCGGTGAGCCGGGCTTCGCCGCGCAGCGTCTTGACGACGCGCGCCATCCGTTGAGTCAGATTGTCGAGCATGGGGAGCGATGAACAGAGCGGCCCGGGCGGCGCGCGAAGTGGAAGACGTCGCGGAGTAGGGGCCTAGTGTAAACTTCGAATATGGATATTGTACTGTATGCCCTCACTGCGCTCCTCTACGGCGGTCTAGCCGTGGCCGGCTGGCGCTCGCACCGGCACGCCGCGCTGCGCCCTATGCTCGAGAGCGTGCCGCCCGTGCCTGCCGCCGCGGCGCCTTTGTCGACGCCGTCGGCCGCTTCGGGCATGAGCACCTCGGGACGCGCGCTGCTGTTCGTGGCGCTGCTCGCTCACGGCGTGCTGCTGCATACCACCATCTTCCCGCAGAACGCGATGGTGTTCGGTTTCGCGTTCGCGCTGTCGGCCATGTTCTGGCTTGGCGCCGGCATCTACTGGATCGAGAGCTTTTTCTTTCCGCTCGACGGTTTGCGCCTGCTGGTCTTGCCGCTCGCGTGCGTCGCCTCGTTGTTGCCGCTGGCGTTCAACGGCGTGCGCGTGCTGCCGTATTCGGCCGCGCCGATGTTCAAGCTGCACTTCCTGATCGCCAACATCGCCTACGGTCTGTTCGCGATCGCGGCGCTGCACGCCATTCTGATGCTGCTGGTCGAGCGGCGTCTGCATGCCATGCGCGGCGGCATCGCGCAGCGGCACGCGGCCGCGGCGGGCAACGGCTGGCTGTCGAGCTGGCTCGACACGCTGCCGCCGCTGCTTACGCTGGAGAAGCTGCTGTTCCGTTTGATCGGCGCGGGTTTCGTCCTGCTGACGCTAACGTTGGTGTCGGGCATTCTGTTCAGCGAGCAACTGGTCGACCGCGCGTTGCGGCTCGATCACAAGACCGTGTTTGCGATTCTTTCGTGGGTGATGTTCGGCGCGCTGCTGACCGCGCGCAAGGTTTCCGGCTGGCGCGGCCGTGCGGCATTGCGCTGGGTGCTGGCGTCGTTCGTCGCGCTGTTGCTGGCGTACGTCGGCAGCCGTTTTGTTTTCGAGGTGCTGTTGCACCGTGCTGTAGTGTGAGCGTGTCCCATGCGACAAATATTTCTGCTGATCCTGTTGTTCATCGTCGGCCAGTGGCTGGTGAAGGCGCTGCGTCGTCATGACGCGCAGGCGTCCCAACGCAACGGCACCGGCGCGAATGGCGCCGCGGGTGCGAAGGGTGCGAATGGTCCGAACGGCGGCGCGCGCGCTGCCGCGCCGGCGCAACTCGCCGAGCCGATGATCCGGTGCGTCGAATGCGGCGTGCACGCGCCGAAGAGCGATTCCGTGGTGGTGGCGGGGCAGCCGTTCTGCAGCGCCGCGCACGCGCAGCGCCACGGCGCGCGACCCACTGGCCGCGACGCTCGATGAGCGTCGCGTTCACCGTCGATGCCGACGGTTGGGTCGCGGCCGCACGCAAACTGCCATCGCCGAATTTCGAAGCGCGGCCCGAAGCGGCCGTGCCGACGCTGATCGTGGTTCACAACATCAGCCTGCCGCCCAACGAATTCGGCGGCACCGCGATCGCCGATCTGTTCCTCAACACGCTCGATTGCGACGCCCACCCATACTACGACTCGCACCTGCGCGGCGTGCGGGTGTCGGCGCATTTCGTGATCCATCGCGACGGCGCGCTCGAGCAGTTCGTGTCGTGCAACGAACGCGCGTGGCACGCCGGGCCATCGAATTTTTTCGGCCGCGAACGCTGCAATGACTTCTCGATCGGCATCGAGTTGGAGGGCAGCGACACCACGCCTTTCGAAGCGGCTCAATACCGCACGCTCAGCGCCCTGGTGAGCGCGCTCAAGGCTCGCTATCCGGTCGAAGCGCTCGCCGGTCACTCGGACATCGCCCCCGGTCGCAAGACCGATCCAGGGCCGCATTTCGAGTGGCAGCGTCTGCAGCGCGACACCTCGCTCGACGCTCAGTACTTCCCCTATCTCAAGTTTTCCAAAACGCTGTAACGACCCTTCGCGCGACTTCGCGTGATGCGAGGAAAACAAGGCGCTGCCTTGTTCTCCGGGGAGTCGGCTTCGCGCCGCGCTAAGCAAAAGTCAAGACTTCGAAAGCAAATAAATCGATTTGACCTGTCTCGAATCTCCACTATACTTGGTGCCACAAATCCAGTTGTGCACTATATCTTGTGTTGTTCTGTGTATAACCATGTGAATAACCAAGTGCACAACTGGGTGAATAAGTCAGCGGCGTCCGCTCTTCGAGCATGGCGCCGCAAGCATTTCAGGCAGCGAAAAAATATTCCTGTGGCGTGGCCGGAGAGACCACCGGCGGCATCCAGAAGCATTCAGGAAAGGGGCTTAGCAAGTGATCGCGACACACACGATGAAGACCGTTATCAATTCGAACCAGGCTTCATCGCAGTCGCATCCCGCTAACCGGCTCAGCCGGTCCCTTTCCTGCACCCCATCGCTTGCGCACGCGGCGGCGCAGCGTTCGTTTTAATCCGCGGATCTTCCCGCAACATTTCCAGGACCAGGAGCTTTGCACATGCAAACCACCGACAACGTGACGACCCGGTATGAGGGCTCACCGACTGGCCAGGCCTTCGGCCAGGCACAAGGCGCACAAGCGCTCGCGCCGCAAGCGACCTTCGCCGACTACAAGGTGATCCGTCGTAACGGCAGCGTCGTGTCGTTCGAACCGTCGAAAATCGCCATCGCCGTGACGAAGGCATTTCTGGCCGTCAACGGTGGTCAAGGCGCCGCTTCGGCGCGTGTGCGCGAACTGGTCGAGCAACTCACGCAGAACGTGGTGCGCGCACTCGTGCGCAGCCGCCCGAACGGCGGCACGTTCCATATCGAAGACATTCAGGATCAGGTCGAACTCGCGCTGATGCGCGGCGGCGAGCACAACGTGGCGCGTGCCTACGTGCTGTATCGCGAGAAGCGCACTCAGGCGCGCGGTCATGACGACCTGGTCGCCGCCAGCGCGCCCGGCCTGAACGTCACGGACAATGGCGTGACGCGTCCGCTCGATCTGGCTGCGCTGCGCGGCATCATCGAACTGGCTTGCTCGAACCTGGGCGACGCCGTGAGCGCCGATCCGATCATCGCGGAAACGGTCAAGAATCTGTACGAAGGCGTGCCGATGAGCCAGGTCTACGACTCGGCAATCCTGGCTGCCCGCACGATGATCGAAAAAGACCCGGCATACAGCCAGGCCACCGCCCGCATCCTGCTGCACACCATCCGCCGCGAGATCCTCGAAGAGGAAGTCACGCAAACGGAAATGGGTGAGCGTTACGCCGAATACTTCCCGCAGTTCATCAAGCGCGGCGTGCAAGCCGAGTTGCTCGACGACAAGCTGCTGCAGTTCGACCTGAAGCGCCTCGGCGCCGCGCTCGACAACAACCGCGACTTGCAATTCGGCTACCTCGGCCTGCAGACGCTGTACGACCGCTACTTCCTGCATCACGACGGCGTGCGCATCGAAATGCCGCAGGCATTCTTTATGCGTGTCGCGATGGGCCTGTCGTTGAACGAGATCGACCGTGAAGCGCGCGCGATCGAGTTTTACAACGTGCTGTCGAGCTTCGATTTCATGTCGTCCACGCCGACTCTGTTCAACTCGGGCACGCGCCGTTCGCAACTGTCGTCGTGCTACCTGACGACGGTCGACGACGACCTCGACGGCATCTACGAAGCACTGAAGGAAAACGCGCTGCTGTCGAAATTCGCCGGCGGCCTGGGCAACGACTGGACGCGCGTGCGTGCGCTCGGCTCGCACATCAAGGGCACCAATGGCAAGTCGCAAGGCGTCGTGCCGTTCCTGAAGGTGGTCAACGACACGGCCGTTGCTGTGAACCAGGGCGGCAAGCGCAAGGGCGCAGTGTGCGCCTACCTGGAAACGTGGCACCTGGACATCGAGGAATTCCTCGAACTGCGTAAGAACACCGGCGACGACCGCCGCCGTACCCACGACATGAACACGGCGAACTGGATTCCCGACCTGTTCATGAAGCGCGTGATGGAAGGCGGCGACTGGACGCTGTTCTCGCCGTCCACCTGCCCGGACCTGCACGACAAGTTCGGCGCCGAGTTCGAAACGGCTTACACGGCTTACGAAGACAAGGTCGCGCGCGGCGAGATCAAGCTGTTCAAGCGGATTCCGGCGGCGCAACTGTGGCGCAAGATGCTGGGCATGCTGTTCGAAACCGGTCACCCGTGGATCACGTTCAAGGATCCGTGCAATGTGCGTTCGCCGCAACAGCACGTCGGCGTCGTCCACTCATCGAACCTGTGCACGGAAATCACGCTGAACACCAGCGACGCCGAAATCGCCGTCTGCAACCTGGGCTCGGTGAACCTCGTCGCTCACCTGAAGGAACAGGCCGACGGCACCCTGGTGCTCGACCACGACAAGTTGAAGCGCACCGTCAGCGTGGCCATGCGCATGCTCGACAACGTGATCGACATCAACTACTACGCGGTCGCCAAGGCGCGTAATTCGAACCTGAAGCACCGTCCGGTCGGCATGGGCATCATGGGCTTCCAGGACTGCCTGCATCTGCTGCGCACGCCGTACGCATCGGAAGAAGCGGTCAAGTTCGCCGACACGTCGATGGAAGCGGTCTGCTACTACGCTTACTACGCGTCGACGGAACTGGCGCAGGAGCGCGGCCGCTACTCGAGCTACCGCGGCTCGCTGTGGGATCGCGGCATCCTCCCGCAAGACTCGGTGAAGCTGCTGGCCGACGCGCGCGGCGGTTACGTGGAAGTCGATTCGAGCGAGTCGATGGACTGGACCGAACTGCGTTCGCGCATCGCCACCTACGGCATGCGCAACTCGAACTGCGTCGCGATCGCGCCGACGGCGACGATCTCGAACATCATCGGCGTGTCGGCTTGCATCGAACCGACCTTCCAGAACCTGTATGTGAAGTCGAATCTGTCGGGCGAATTCACGGTGGTCAACGACTACCTGGTGCGCGACCTGAAGGCGCGCGGCCTGTGGGACGAAGTGATGGTCGCCGACCTGAAGTATTTCGACGGCACGCTGTCGCGCATCGACCGGATTCCGGCCGACCTGCGCGCGATCTACGCGACCGCGTTCGAACTCGATCCGGTGTGGCTGGTCGAGGCGGCTTCGCGTCGTCAGAAGTGGATCGACCAGGCACAGTCGCTGAACATTTACATGGGCGGCGCGTCGGGTAAGAAGCTCGACGAGATCTACAAGCTCGCCTGGGTGCGCGGTCTGAAGACGACCTACTACCTCCGCACAATGGCGGCGACCCACGTCGAGAAATCGACGGTGGCGCACGGCGCGCTGAACGCGGTGAGCTCGGGTGGCGGCGAAGGTTCGGGCGGTGCTGCGGGTGGCGCGGCCGGTGGCTTCGGCGCGAACAACAGCGCGGCTGGTGGTGCCGCAGGTGGCTTTCAGGCTGCAGCGGCCACGCCAGCAGTCGCGGTTGAAGCAGCGCCGGAAGCGGATGGTCCGGTGTGCATGATGCGTCCGGGCGACGCTGGCTTCGACGAGTGCGAGGCTTGCCAATAAGGCAGTCGGTAAGCAGCAGGATCGCTGCTTGCTGACATGTCATAGGTAATCACCCGCATGCAGCGAGCAGCGAAGCTGAAGGAAGTGAAGTAGACGTGACGTAGAAGTGAAGTCGATGAGCGGCGCGGCGAGTGAAATTCAAAGCGCGTCGTTCATCGCAACGCAGCGAAGCGACGCAGTGAAGCAGGGCAGGTCACTGACGCCGTGACGCGGTCGATCAGCAGTCAGCAGTCGGCAGCACCCGACGAAGCGCGCGACACAGTGCGCGCAGCAAACGCTTCGATCGATGGGTCGATCAACGCAGCCGACCCGATGCATCGCTCGACATGGCATTGAACTTCGCCTCGCCGGCACTGACGAACAGGCAAACGCGAGGCAACGCGAAGCACACGCAGGGCAAGCGCGGACCACCGCGACGAGCAACGCGAGTGAGCAGTCAGCAGTCGCAAGACGCTACAAGCACGCTCCGCAATACAGATAGATAGAGCAGCGAAACGTCGCATCGACACGTTGCTCTTCGGGCTCGCGAAGCACCTCGACGACACACGTTCAACACGCTTCACATGAGGTGATGCACACACTCTGTTGAACAAAGTGTTGTATGAACGTAGCAACGCGAATCGAAAACAGGATTTTTCATCAGCGAACTCTTTTATCGCTCGTGAAAAGATGGTACAAACCGTTCTAAATTGATGGTGACATTTATGCTCAACTGGGATGACGAGATCACTGCCGTAACTCCCTCGAGCGCTACGCAACAGAATGTGTTGCGCAACGCTGCGGGATCGGCTGTCGGTTCGCAAGTCGGAACGCGTTCCGCTCCTCATGCTCCCTCGGCTCAAGACGTCTTCGCGAACGACATTGCTGTCGCTCCCGTCGCTCATGTGACCCACGCTGCTGCTGAAACGGCTGCCGTTTCGGAAGCGCGGGTCAACGTCGCCGACAAGCGCATCATCAACGGCCAGACAGACGTCAATCAGTTGGTGCCGTTCAAATACAAGTGGGCGTGGGAAAAGTATCTGGCTGGTTGTGCCAACCACTGGATGCCGCAAGAAGTGAACATGTCGCGCGACATCGCCCTCTGGAAAGACCCGAACGGTCTGACCGAAGACGAGCGCCGCATCGTCAAGCGCAACCTGGGCTTCTTCGTCACGGCCGATTCCCTCGCCGCCAACAATATCGTGCTGGGTACCTACCGCCACATCACGGCGCCCGAATGCCGCCAGTTCCTGCTGCGCCAGGCGTTCGAAGAGGCGATCCACACGCACGCCTACCAGTACATCGTCGAGTCCCTGGGCCTCGACGAAGGCGAAATCTTCAACGCGTATCACGAGGTCTCCTCGATCCGCGCGAAAGACGAATTCCTGATTCCGTACATCCACGTGCTGACCGATCCGGCCTTCAAGACCGGCACGCTCGAGGCAGACCAGACGCTGCTGCGCTCGCTGATCGTGTTCGCCTGTGTGATGGAAGGGCTGTTCTTCTACGTCGGCTTTACCCAAATCCTGGCGCTGGGTCGCCAGAACAAGATGACGGGCGCGGCGGAACAGTACCAGTACATCCTGCGCGACGAGTCGATGCACTGCAATTTCGGCATCGACCTGATCAACCAGATCAAACTCGAAAACCCGCAACTCTGGACGGCTGAGTTCCGCGCGGAAATCCGTGAGATCTTCCAGCAAGCGGTCGAACTTGAATATCGTTACGCAGAAGACACGATGCCGCGCGGGGTGCTCGGCCTCAACGCGTCGATGTTCAAGAGCTATCTGCGCTTCATCTGCAACCGCCGTTGCCAGCAGATCGGTCTCGATCCGCTGTACCCGAACGAGGAAAACCCGTTCCCGTGGATGAGCGAGATGATCGACCTGAAGAAGGAACGCAACTTCTTCGAGACGCGAGTGATCGAATATCAGACTGGCGGCGCGCTGACCTGGGAGTGATCCGGGTTCGTGCTGCAGATGCATTCATCGATGGGGATGCCGTCGGCTTGGGCCGCGGCAATTTTGGCTAGGAGCAGAACCGCCTGATGCAAAGCATGCCCGGTGCGCCGCGTGCCTTCGCGGCCCACAACTATGACAGGCACTTTGTGAACCCTTCAGTGGGATGGGCAAACTTCCCCCCGGAAAAAGCCGCTGGCGTCGTTGCCGGCGGCTCGATCAAGCAATTGCCGGCGTTGAGCTTCAACGCCGATCAGATCTGGCGCGCGGTGCCTTTTGGCACGGCGCGCCTTACCGCATTCATTAGCGTAAGCGCGCAGCACCTGCGTACGCCGATGAATAGCCCGCTTCGTAGCGCGCGCCCTGAGAAGCGTCCGCGGGAAGCGGGTTTTGACGAAGGGTGTAGTTTGAACTGACTCTCATCTGAAAACCTGAAGGAGAAAATGATGGCAACTGCAAAAAAAGCCGCCGCTAAGAAACCCGCAGCCAAGAAGGTCGCAGCAAAGAAGGCTGCTCCGGCTAAGAAAGCTGCTCCGGCAAAGAAAGTCGCTGCCAAGAAAGTGGCAGTGAAGAAGGTTGCAGCGAAGAAGGCAGCACCGGCCAAGAAGGTTGCAGCGAAGAAAGCTGCTCCGGCCAAGAAGGCTGCAGCCAAGAAAGTGGCAGTGAAGAAGGTTGCGGCGAAGAAGGCTGCACCGGCTAAGAAAGCCGCTGTGAAGAAGGTTGCAGCAAAGAAGGCAGCACCGGCCAAGAAGGCTGCAGCGAAGAAGGCTGCACCGGCTAAGAAGGCTGCTGCCAAGAAGGCTGCGCCTGCGAAAAAGGCTGCTGCTAAAAAGGCTGCGCCCGCGAAAAAGGCTGCCGCTAAAAAGGCTGCGCCTGCCAAGAAGGCTGCCGCGAAGAAGGCCGCTGCTCCTGCCAAGAAGGCTGCCCCTGCGAAGAAGGCTGTCGCCAAGAAGGCGGCTCCTGCACCCGCAGCGACTTCTGTCTCGAGCGCACCGGCGGCGACGGTGAAGACCGCGCTGAACCCGGCAGCGGCATGGCCGTTCCCGACGGGCAGCCGTCCGTAACCTGGACGACAAGCGGTAGAAGCACTTCGACACGTCGCATGATGTGTTCGATGATCGAGTAGCGCTTGAGTAGCGTGGCGAGCGCTACTCGGTCAGTCCCGTTGCCGGTTTCCGGCGACGGGATTTTTTTCGCCCGGCGAAATCATCCAGCGAAAAACGGACCGGCAAAAAAAACGCATGCACAGGGGAGGGCATGCGTGTGAGGTCGTCGCGGCGGCAGACAGCCTCGCCGCGCGAGAGGGGAAACTTAGTGCGTGACGCGCGTGACGCCGCCACTGGAGAGCAACCGCACGCGCTCACCGGCACGGAAGATCTCGCCGGTGGCGCTTTGCGTGATGGCGCGCATGTCGCCGTTGTCGAGCCGCACGGTGATCTCGAGACCGTCGTGCACCGCGACGCCGTTTTCCACGGCATTGCCCGCCACCGCGCCCGCCAGACCGCCAATAATGCCCGTAATGATCGCGCCGGTGCCACCACCGATCCTGCTGCCAGCTACCGCACCCAACGCGCCACCGCCGATCGCGCCGAGACCGCTCGGCTGGCCGTTGTTCGAACTGATCTTCACGGCGCGCACGCTGTCCACCGTGCCCATGCGAACCGTTTCTTCACGCTGTGCCTGCGACGCCGTGTACACGTCTGCAGAGCTGCTGTTATACGCACACCCCGAGATGGCCAGCGAACCTGCAATCAAGGCGGCCACGACCAGACGACTCGTTATTCTCATTCCCTAAACTCCAATAGCTCTCGGTATTACGGCAGGTCGTATCCGAACGCCTGCTTGAACCGCTCGTTGATCTCGGCCCGGCTGGGCGCGTAGTTTTGCGGGCCCTGGTGTTCGATCTTCAGCGCGCCCATCAGGCTCGCCAGACGCCCGGTGGTGGCCCAGCCGAGCGTGTTCTCGATGCCGTACAGCAAGCCGCCGCGGAACGCGTCGCCGCAACCTGTCGGATCGAGCACTTGCTGTGCCTTGACCGCCGGAATCTCTTCGATGCCGCCCGCATGATGGATCTGCGCGCCTTGCTCGCCGAGCGTGACGATCAGCGCCTCGACCTTGCCGGCGATCTCTTCGGTCGACCAACCCGTTTTATTGCTCACCAGTTTGGCTTCGTAGTCATTGACCGCTACGTAAGTGGCGAGTTCAATCATGCGCCGCAGCGACGCGCCGTCGAAGAGCGGCAGGCCTTGGCCCGGATCGAAGATGAACGGCACGCCGGCAGCCGCCAGATGCTCGGAGTGCTGGATCATGCCGTCGTAACCGTCGGGCCCGACGATGCCGAGCGTGATGCCCTTGGCCTCGTCGGCGCGATTCAGATGCGACTGCATCATCGCGCCTGGATGGAATGCGGTGATCTGATTGTTTTCCAGGTCCGTGGTGATCATGGCCTGCGCCGTATAGGCGTCCTGCACCACCAGCACGCTCTCCGTCGACAGCCCGAGTTGCTTGAACCGGTCCATGTAGAGCTGCGCGTCGACCGAGCCGAGCGTGCCCATGATGCGCGCGTCGCCGCCCAGCAGATGCAGCGAATACGCGATGTTGCCCGCACAGCCGCCGAACTCGCGGCGCATGGTCGGCACGAGAAAGCTCACGTTCAGGATGTGGACCTGCTCCGGCAGGATGTGCTCCCGGAACCGGCCTTCGAAGGTCATGATGTTGTCGTAGGCGAGCGAGCCGCAAATCAGCGTAGCCAAGGCGAGCGTTCCTGTAAAAACGATAAAGAGAATGGGCGCGACGATGTGACAGCGCCGCGCATGAAGCGCGGCGCCGGGTTCGTGCGCGAAGGTGTTACTTCAGCGCGGCGAGGGCAGCGTCGTAGTTCGGTTCGTTCTTGATTTCGCCGACGAGTTCAGCGTGAACGACCTTGTCGTTCTCGTCGACCACCACCACGGCGCGTGCCGTCAGGCCGGTCAGCGGGCCGCTCGTCACGTCGACGCCGTAGGCTTGCGCGAACTCATGGCCGCGGAACGTGGACGCCGTGACGACGTTCTCGATGCCTTCGGTCGTGCAGAAGCGCGATGCGGCGAACGGCAGGTCGCCCGACACGACGATCACGGCCGTGTTGGTCAGCTTGGCAGCGGCTTCGTTGAACTTGCGGGTCGAGGTGGCGCAAGTCGGCGTGTCGAGGCTCGGGACAATGTTCAGCACTTTGCGCTTGCCGGCGAAATCGGCGAGCGACACCGGCTTCAGATCCTTGCCGACCAGCGAAAAAGCGGGAGCGGCCTGGCCCACTGACGGGAACGTGCCGGCTACTTCGATTGGGTTGCCACCCAGCGTAACTTGACTCATGTTGTCGTGCTCCGAAAATTCGTCAGGATTGACGGTGAATGCGCCCGGCCAGTGCCAGGCGCGCAAGGATGCGTTACGGATAAAAAATCTGTACGCGGAAATTGGAAGCGACCGCATTGCCCGTGTCGAGATGCACGATCATGGTCTGCGTCGTATGCGCGGGCAGGCCGGCCGCGATCTGCGTGCCGGGCGGGACGTAGTCTTGCGGCCACAGCACGCGGCGTACCGCGACGTTGTTCTGATCGTCGAGCAGCGTGAGTTCGATGGCCGGAAAGGCGAGCGCGATATTGAAGCGGTTGCGCAGCGGCATCTTCAGTTCGAGCTTGTGCGGACCGTCGATCTGCCGCAGATCGGACGGTTCGACCTGCAAGCCGTCGATGTCGTGCGGCGGCGTGACCTGGCAGCCGAGCGTCAAGCAGGCCTTCGCATAGAGCGTCTGCGAGCGCGGGAAATACACCATCACCGTTTCGCGTTGCCACCAGGCGAGTTGCGCGAGCAGCGCGATGATCAACAGCGCCGCCACCACCGAGCCGGCGATGACCCAGCCCATGCGCCGCGGTTCCGCCGGGCGGGTTTCGCGCACCACGGGGAAGGGATCGGGGCCGTCGTTGACTGGCTGCACGGAGAACGGTTCGCCACTGGCGGAGACCGGGCCGGCGGCGGCGCGGCTGGCAGCGGCAAAGCTTGCCGCGCCTGCGCCCGTAGCCGCGCCTGCTGCACCTAGTGCGGCCGTCCCTGCGCCGGCCGCGCCTAAGCTAGCCGCGCCGAAACGCGGCTCATGGTCAGGAATGCCATACAAGGTAGCCGGCTCGTCCAGAACCGGCTCTTCGAGCGGTTCGTCCAGTGCTGCGTCGGAAGCGCGCTCGGTCTTGTGCCAGACGCGCGGCGCTTCGCTTTCTTCCTCGGGCGGATCCAGGTGATACGCGAACGGGTCGAGCGGCGCGTCCGCCAGCAGCGGTTCGTCATCGGGCGGAGTCGGTGCGGTCAAGGCGCCGGGCGGCAGTTCGGGCTCCGTAGCTTGGCGCGGCGTGACCGCGACGCCCGCGCCGGTGGAGACCGGTGAGAGCGGCACATTGCCGGCGTTATGGCGCAGACGGTTGTCGATGGCGGCGTCGGGCGCCGGCGCCCACGGGTCCCATGCTTCGGCGCTGAAGTCGGGGCCCTTGGGGCGCACGCCCGAGAGCGCTTCTATCGCCGCAGCCGCGGCGACCGGTTTGGCGGTGGAAAAATCACCGCCTTCGCTGATGTCGAACAGGCTGCTCGACGCGTCGAATACTTCGTGGCAATGCCCGCAGCGCACGAGGCCGCGGCGCAGCGCAAGCTGTTCCGTTTGCAGACGAAAGACGGTTTCGCAGAAGGGGCAACGCGTTGCCAGGAGCATATTGAGCCGATGAGCCAGAAGGCCGTTGGTTGGACAATACGCCTTATTCTAATGGCTTTCGCGACGCGTTCCCGACAGGCACACCCAACCTTCGTGTTCGCGCCATACGCTGATGTCGATCCACCGTGAGTAGACCTGCGCGACCTCGTCCGCTTGCCGCGCCAGAATGCCGGACAGCGCGATCTTGCCACCCGGCTTGACCTTCGACGTGAGCATCGAGGCCATCAGCTTGAGCGGGTTGGAGAGGATATTGGCGACCACGATATCGAACTCGCCGGTGGGGCATTCGTCGGGCAAAGCGTAGGTGACTTCCGCGCGGTTGCGCTCGCTGTTGTGACGCGCCGACTCGACCGCTTGCGGGTCGATGTCGATGCCGTACACGGGATTCGCGCCACACTTTTTCGCAAGGATCGCGAGGATGCCGGAGCCGCAGCCGTAATCGAGTACGGACTGCTCGGGCTGCACCGATTGCTCCAGCCATTCCATGCAAAGCCGCGTGGTGGGATGGCTGCCGGTGCCGAAGGCGAGCCCCGGATCCAGTTCCAGCACCAGTGCTTCGGGGTCCGGCGCATCGTGCCATGACGGCACGACCCAGATGCGTTCGCCGATCTTAATCGGATCGAACTGCGACTGCGTGAGCCGCACCCAATCCTGATCCTCGACTTCACGCACGGTGAACGACGGCGCTGCCTCCAAGCCAATTTCATTGGCTGCGGCGGTGAGCAACACCGCCGGCTCATGTTCCGGCGCAAGCAGCGCGATCACGCGCGAACGCTGCCACGCCGTGCGATCCGGCGTGAGACCGGGTTCGCCGAACAGCGGCTGCTCGTCGGGCGTGTCGGCGTCCGCATCTTCAACCGACACGGACAACGCGCCCAACTCGAGCAGCGCGTCGGAGAATTCCTCCGCGTGCTCGCGTGCCAGCTCGGCGATCAGTTCCCGGTAGCTCATGAGTTACGCTTCTTCCGGCGCGGCCTGCTGCTTCGCGGCCAACCGGTTTTCGAGGTAGTGAATGCTGGTGCCGCCTTCGACGAACTTCGCGTCCAGCATCAACTCGCGGTGCAACGGGATGTTGGTCAGAATGCCTTCCACCACCATCTCCGACAACGCGATGCGCATGCGCTTGATCGCCTGTTCGCGCGTCGCGCCGTAAGCGATTAGCTTGCCGATCATCGAATCATAGTTCGGCGGCACGAAATAGCCATTGTAGGCATGCGAGTCGACGCGGATGCCGGGGCCGCCCGGCATATGCCACGACGTCAGGCGTCCCGGCGACGGAGTGAACTTGAACGGATCTTCCGCATTGATCCGGCATTCGATCGCGTGACCCTTGAACACGATATCGCGCTGACGGAAGGCGAGCTTTTCGCCAGCCGCGATACGGATCTGTTCCTGCACGATGTCGACGCCCGTGATCAGCTCGGTCACCGGATGCTCGACCTGCACGCGCGTGTTCATTTCGATGAAGTAGAACTCGCCGTTTTCGTACAGGAACTCGAATGTACCCGCGCCGAGGTAGCCCATCTTCTTGCAGGCGTCCGCGCAACGATCGCCGATGCGGTCGATCAGGCGGCGTGCGATACCCGGCGCCGGCGCTTCTTCGATCACCTTCTGGTGACGACGCTGCATCGAGCAATCACGCTCGCCCAGCCAGACTGCGTTCTTGAACGAGTCGGACAGGATCTGAATTTCGATGTGCCGCGGGTTCTCCAGGAATTTCTCCATGTAGACCTGCGGATTGCCAAACGCTCGGCCGGCTTCTTCGCGCGTCATGTTGACCGCGTTGACCAGCGCCGCTTCCGTGTGGACCACGCGCATGCCGCGGCCACCACCGCCGCCGGCGGCCTTGATGATGACCGGATAGCCGACCTGGCGAGCAATCTTCACGATCTCTTTCGGATCTTCCGGCAACGCGCCTTCTGAACCCGGCACGCAAGGCACGCCGGTCTTGATCATGGTCTGCTTGGCCATGACCTTGTCGCCCATCATCCGGATCGTTTCCGGGCGCGGGCCGATGAAGGTGAAGCCGGACTGTTCGACACGTTCGGCGAAGTCGGCGTTTTCCGAGAGGAAGCCGTAGCCGGGGTGAATCGCTTCGGCGTCGGTGACTTCCGCCGCGCTGATCAGCGCGGGCATGTTCAGATAGCTCAGATTCGAAGGCGCCGGGCCGATACAGACCGCCTCGTCGGCGAGCTTCACGTACTTGGCTTCCTTGTCGGCTTCGGAATAAACGACGACCGTCTTGACACCGAGTTCGCGGCAGGCGCGCTGGATACGAAGCGCGATCTCGCCACGATTGGCAATGAGGATTTTTTCAAACATAGCGTTTTTTCGACTCATCAATGGGCGCCGGGTTGCTCGCAACGCCGGCTGCCTCAGAGGATCGGTCGCGCGCCTTAAGACAGCGGCGCGCGGGCGGCATGCGCAAAGCGTGCCGCGTTAGCCGACCACGAACAGCGGTTGGCCGTACTCGACCGCCTGACCGTTTTCGACGAGGATTTCCTTCACCACGCCGGACTTGTCCGACTCGATTTCGTTGAGCAACTTCATCGCTTCGATGATGCAGATCGTCTGGCCTTCCTTGACCGTGTCGCCCACCTGGACGAACGGCTCGGCGCCCGGGGACGGCGCGCGGTAGAAGGTGCCGACCATCGGCGAGGTCACCACATGGCCTTGCGGCGCGACGGCGGCCGGCGTAGCCGGCGCGACTGCGGCAGCCGGCGCTTCGCCACCGATTGCCGGTGCCGGCTGCGCGTATTGCGGCGCATACGAGGCGGACGGCTGCACGTAAACCGGCGGCGCATTCTTGACGATGCGCACCTTGCCTTCGCCCTCGGTCACTTCGAGTTCGGAAATACCGGACTCCGAGACGAGGTCGATCAGAGTTTTCAGTTTACGTAAGTCCATCAGGCAGCCCCTTTAATGCGTAAAGTGCCGGCGCATACGCAGCCGGCGCAAATTAGACGTGTTTGGAATCAGCCGCGCGACGAGCCGGCGGATAGCCGGTCGAGCGCGAATTCGAGCGCGTACAGATATCCCTTCCAGCCGAGGCCGCAAATCACGCCCTCAGCCTGGTCGGAGAAATACGAGTGATGCCGGAACGGTTCGCGACGATGCACGTTCGACAGATGAATCTCGACGAACGGGATGCCGACCCCCGCCAGTGCGTCCCGAATGGCCACGCTGGTGTGCGTGTACGCGGCGGGATTGATCAGTATGAAATCGGTTTTTTCAGTCCGCGCGGATTGAATGCGGTCCACCAGAGCGCCTTCGTGATTGCTCTGGAACGACGCGAGCTCGACGCTTGCGTCCGCTGCGCGGTCCGCCAGCGCCTGATCGATCTGCGGCAAGGTCACGCGACCGTAGACCTCGGGTTCCCGGGTGCCGAGAAGGTTGAGGTTGGGTCCGTGCAGTACCAGCAGTCGCGTCATGGTCGCTTCTTTTTCCGTGGAATTGGGCGCACTTTAGCGCTGATTAGAGAAACTTGTCTAGTTTCGCGCACGTACGGATCGATGCCGGCGGCGCTTTGCCGCCGCGCCGGGCGCCCATCTTCTCTCAAATCCGCGCGATTTGCGCGTAATTTCGCGCCTTCCGCGGGTAATCGAGCGTCAAAAGAATGTGAAATTTAAAGCGCGTCGAGCGTCTGTTTCAGCGCTTGCGGGTCGATTTGTCCCAATTTTGTCGAGCGAATGTTGCCTTTTGCGTCGATTACGACGGTAAACGGCAACCCGCCCGCAGTATTGCCGAACGCACGCGCGAGGTCGGCGCCACCGAAGCCTGTGATGTAGACCGGGTACGCCACCTTCACTTTCTGCAGGAACGCCTGAACGTTTTTCTCCGAATCGACGCCAAGTCCGACGAACTGGATGCCTTTTTTCGCGTAATCGCGCTGAAGCTGCGACAAAGCCGGCATTTCTTCAACGCACGGCCCACACCACGAGGCCCAGAAGTTGACGACGATTGGGTGTCCTTTAAGCAAACTTAGCGTTTGCGGCTTGCCGTCCACCGTGGTCACGGGGGCAGTCCAGAGTTGCGCGACCGCGCTTTGGGAAGAGGCCGGTTGCGCTGCGTGCGCGACTTGTTCAACGCCGCCGTTCAGCCAATGGTTGGCCAGTACACCGCCGCCCGCGGCGACGATGGCGACACACGCGCCCGCCAGAATCCGTCTCGTATTCATCTTGGTCAGTCTAGTTGGTTGAAGGAGCGACGTCGCTGCCGTCGAGCAGCGTCTGCACGGCCTGCAGATTCGCGCGCGCCGTGCGGCCGCGCGCGTCGGCGCGTACCGCGCCGCGCAGGTCGTCCGTTTCGTAGAGCGCCACGTGCACGCCGACCGGCTCCGCTTCGCGCCCTTCATTCGTGGGGCGCCACAGGAAGCTGAGCGTCTCGACATAGCCGCGGCCGGCGAAATGCCGCGTTTCCGAGACGTCGTACTGAATGTCGGCGTTAAGAAAATAGATCGCGACTTCTTTCGGGTTGTCGCAGAACGCCTGAAGGTGAATATCCGAGTGTTCGCCGGCTGTGCCGCTCAGGACCGCGCCGGTCAAATAAGGATTGAACGGCGCGAGCCGCTCCATCCAGTCGACCGCGATACGGCGCAGCCGGCGCAGTAGCGCGGGCTGGCTGTCGCCCTGGAACAGCGACTGATACTCGCGGATTTCTTCTTCAATCTGGTCGTTATCCGGCAGCCATTCGCCGGCAACACGGCTCTCGCCGACCACTTGCCGGGCTGCTTTGCGCTTCGCCGTGGCGTAGTCCAGACCGTCTTCGGCGATCATGCGGGCAGCCGCGATGGCGATTTCCTCGCGCACGCGCTGCGGATCGAAGTGTGATTTGCGAACCATCCCTCGATCATACTAGAGAATGACGACGGCCTTTCCTGGCGGGTCGCGCAGCGCGCCGGGCGCGGCGGCGCGGGCGAGCGCGCATAGGGCGATCGAAAGGCGTCGGTTACAATAGCGTCCTTTGCAGACGGTCGTTTCGGCCGCTCTTCTGCGCTCCCATCCCTCTCAGGAAAACGCCGGGCCGCGCCCGGTTTTCTTGCCCCCTCGGGGGACTGGCGCGAAGCGCCAGATTAGTAGGGGCCCTTCCAGGAAAACGCCCGCGCGGCACGACAGGCTTATGCACATCCACATCCTCGGTATCTGCGGCACGTTCATGGGCGGTCTCGCGGTCCTCGCGCGCGGCGCGGGCCACACCGTGACGGGTTGCGACGCCGGCGTCTATCCGCCCATGAGCACGCAGCTCGAGGCACAAGGCATTGGCCTGATAGAAGGTTACGACGCGGACCAGTTGAACGGCCTGAACGCGGATCTGTTCGTGATCGGCAATGTGGTTTCGCGCGGCAACCCGCTGATGGAAGCCATTCTCGACCGCGGCCTGCCGTATGTCTCCGGCCCACAATGGCTCGGCGAGCATGTGCTGAACGGCAAATGGGTGCTGGCGGTGGCCGGCACGCACGGCAAGACGACCACGAGTTCCATGCTGACGTGGCTGCTCGAAGACGCCGGCCTCAATCCGGGCTTCCTGATCGGCGGCGTGCCGCTGAATTTCGGCGTGTCCGCGCGGCTGACCGATTCCAGCTTCTTCGTGATCGAAGCCGACGAGTACGACACGGCCTTCTTCGACAAGCGTTCGAAGTTCGTCCACTACCGGCCCAAGACCGCGGTTCTGAACAACCTGGAATTCGATCACGCGGACATTTTCCCGGACCTGGCCGCGATCGAAACGCAGTTCCATCATCTGATCCGCACCGTGCCGGGCATCGGCCGCGTGGTCACGAACGGCCGTGAAGACGCGCTCGAGCGCGTGCTGACGCGCGGTTGCTGGAGCGAAGTGGAGCGTTTCGGCGTGCAGGGCGGCTGGGAAACCTTGCCGGCGGAAGACGGCGTGCCGGTCGACGAGCGATTTGCCGCCTATCACAACAGCGAGCGCGTCGGCGTGGTCGAGTGGCAGGTGCAAGGCGAGCACAACCGCATGAACGCGCTGGCCGCGATCGCCGCCGCGCGCCATGTCGGCGTGCCGCCGGCGCAGGCCGCCCGGTCGCTGGCGAGCTTTCGCAACGTCAAGCGGCGCATGGAAGTGCGCGGCAGCGTCGACGGCGTGACCGTCTACGACGACTTCGCGCATCACCCGACCGCTATCGACACGACCGTCGCCGGCCTGCGCGCCCGGGTGGGCCGCGACAACACGCGGATTCTCGCCGTGCTGGAACCGCGCTCGAACACCATGAAGCTTGGCGTAATGAAGGCGCAATTGCCGGCCAGTCTCGCCGACGCCGACCTCGTATTCGGCTACGGCGCGCCAGCCGGCCGTGACGCGCTCGGCTGGAATCTCGGCGAGGCGCTCGCGCCGCTCGGCGGCAAAGCGCAGGCTTTCGACAATCTCGACGCGCTGGTCAAAGCGGTAGTCCACGCAGCGCGCCCCGGCGATCAGATTCTGGTGATGAGCAACGGCGGCTTCGGCGGCGTGCATCACAAACTGCTCGATGCCCTTTCCGCGCGAGGCGCTTCGTGATCCTTTATCTGCACGGTTTCCGCTCGTCACCCAATTCGTTCAAGGCGCGCGTGCTGGCGGCGCGGCTCGTCGATCTCGGCCGCAGCGACGAATGGTGCTGTCCGATGTTGCCGGTTTCGCCGTTCGAGACCGTGGCGCTCGCCGAATCGCTGGTGGCCGCGGCCCAGCCGGCAAACGTCACGCTGATTGGTAGTTCGCTCGGCGGCTATTTCGCCACCTATCTGGCCGAGAAGCACGGCTGGCCGGCGGTGCTGCTGAATCCGGCGGTCGTGCCGCAGCGCGATCTGAGCGCCTATCTCGGCGAGCAGCCGTTGTGGCACGGCGTCGGCAGCATCGTCGTCGAGCCGCATCATCTGGATGAGTTGCGCGCGCTCGGCGTCGCCTCGATCACGCAGCCCGAGCGCTATTATTTGATGGCCGCCACCGGCGACGAAGTGCTCGACTATCGCGAAATGCTCGCGCACTATCCCGGCGCACGCACTACGCTGATCGAAGGGAGCGACCACGCAATCAGCGAGTTCGCGCAATACGTCGACGACGTGCTGGCCTTTTGCGACGCCGAAGACGTCGAGCCGCCGGCGCCGCGCGAGGCTGCCTGAATGCTGGGCGTTCCAGCAGCGAGGCGATTGCCGCGCACCAGATTCATACCGCCGCCGGCGCGCGCGTATCGCGCCGCGGATCCACTACCACGAACACGTTGCCGTGCCGCGCACGCAGTGACCGATCGCTGAACCAGATCGGGCGCGCCGGCAGATGCAAGTCAGAACGAGAGTATTGAGTGAACGTTTTCTTCGAGGAATCGGGCAGTTTCAAGGCAGGCAGCGTGCTGTCGCGCCAGGGCGATGCTTTTCAGGTCGAGTTGCCGGGCGGCCGGCGCGCCAAGGTGCGCGCGAAAGATGTGCTGATCGAATTCGAAAAGCCGAGTGCGGCCGAGCTGATGCAACAGGCCGACGCCGCCGCGCAGGAGATCGATCTGGACTTCCTGTGGGAGTGCGCGCCTGAGGACGAATTTCCGTTCGCGACGCTCGGCGCCGAGTATTTCGGCGAAAGCTTCGGGTCGATCGAGCGCGCCGCGCTGGTGCTGCGCATGCATGGCTCGCCGGTGTACTTCCGCCGCAAAGGCCGTGGCATGTACCAGCGCGCGCCGCAGGAGCAACTGAAGATGGCGCTCGCCGGGCTCGAGCGTAAGCGTCAGCAAGCGCTGGTGCAGGCCGGCTACGAAGACGAGCTGAAAGCCGGCCGTCTGCCGGAAGCCTTCACCGGCAGCAACGCGCTGGGACTGTTGACCAAGCCGGACAAGAACACGATCGAATACAAGGCGCTCGAAGGCGCCGCGGCGGCGCGCGGTATTTCGCAGGCGCGTCTGATGCTGGAGAACGGCGCCATTCCGTCGGCGCGCGCGTTGCACGAAGCGAAATTCCTCTCCGAATTTTTCCCGCACGGCACCGGCTTTCCGCCGGTTACCGTCGGCACCTTGCCGGAGGATTTGCCGGAAGCGAACGTGCAGGCGTTCTCAATCGACGACATCACCACGACTGAAATCGACGATGCCTTCTCCGTCGAGCATCTGGCCGATGGCCGCGTGCGGATCGGCGTGCACATCGCCGCGCCGGCGCTCGGCATTCAGCGTGGCGACGAGGTCGATGCAATCGCGCGCACGCGTCTGTCGACCGTGTATATGCCTGGCGACAAGATCACCATGCTGCCCGACAGCGTCGTCGAAGCGTTCACGCTGGCCGAAGGCGGCTTGCGTCCGGCGCTTTCGCTGTATGTGATCATCAACCGCGAGACGCAGGAGATCGTCGCGAGCGAAACGCGCGCCGAGCGCGTGTTCGTGAAGAACAACCTGCGCCACAACACGCTCGACGAGTTGGTGACCGAAGAGGCGCTCGCCGCCGGCACTGGCGACTATCCGCACAAGGACGACATTGCCGTGCTGTGGCCGTTCGCGCAGGCGCTGTTCGAAAAGCGCCAGGCCGCGCGTGCCGGGTACGGTCTGCGTCGCGAAGTGCAGCGCAACACCGACTTCAACTTCTACGTGGAAGGCGAGCACATCACGATCACGCCGCGCCGGCGCGGTTCGCCGCTCGACACGATCGTTGCTGAACTGGCGATTCTCGCGAACTCGTCGTGGGGCGGATTCCTGCACGACCACGGCGTGCCGGGCATTTATCGCACGCAACGCGCATTCGGCGCGCCGACCGGTCCGAAGCGCACGCGCATGCAGACCAATGCCGCGCCGCACGAAGGCCTCGGCGTCACGCAATACGCGTGGAGCACGTCGCCGCTGCGCCGTTACGTCGACCTGGTGAACCAGTGGCAGTTGATCGCCTGCGTGCAGCATGGCGTGACCGCGAAGCTGGCCGCGCCGTTCAAGCCGAAGGACGCCGATCTGTTCGCCGTCGTGCAAGGTTTCGACGATACGTACACCGCGTATGCCGATCATCAGCGTCGCATGGAGTACTTCTGGTGTCTGCGCTGGCTGAAGCAGGAGAACAGGAAGCAGGTGGTGGCGTCGGTGGTGAAGGGCGATCTGGTGCGCCTCGAAGAGATTCCGCTGCTGCTGCATGTGCCGGGCCTCGGCGTGCACGCGCGTGGCACGCGTTTGCAGATGGAAGTGATGTCGATCGATGAGCTGACCGTCGAAGCGTCCGTGCGTCTCCTGCATGTGCTCGACGCGCCGACCGTGACGAGCGGCAGCGAGGCTGAAGAAGCGGACGAGGGCGAAGAGGAGATAATCGACGCCCCGGACGAGACCGCCGAAGGCGAAGCCGAGGCGCAGGCCGAAGCCGAACTCGACGGCAACGACGCGGCTGCGCCAGGCGACGCCGAAAGCAGCGATGGCGCGGGCGATGCCGCCACGCATCAGCACATTGCGGAGCCGGGACGATGAGCACCCAGGATTCACGCGACCGCTATGCGGTCATCGGCAACCCGGTCGGCCACAGCAAGTCGCCGTTCATTCATGGGCGCTTTGCCGTGCAGACCGGCGAGCCCGTCGAGTACGGCCATCTGCTCGCGCCGGTGGATGGGTTCGTGCCGCACGTGCGGGCCTTTATCGATGCCGGCGGGCGCGGGCTGAACGTGACCGTGCCGTTCAAGCTCGACGCGCATGCGTTCGCCGATACGCTCTCGCCGCGTGCGGCGGCGGCGGGCGCGGTGAATACGTTGCGCATCGACGCGAACGGTATTTACGGCGACAACACGGACGGCTTCGGTCTCGTGCGCGACATCGAGGTGAATCTCGGCGTGGCCCTGAAGGGCGCGCGCATTCTGTTGCTGGGCGCGGGCGGTGCCGCGCGCGGCGTGGTGCTGCCGCTGCTGGACCGCGCGCCGCATACGCTGACCATCGTCAATCGCACGGCGGAAAAGGCCGAGGCGCTGGTCGACCAGTTCGCGCAAGCCGCGCGCGATGCCGCTTGCCATCTGAGCGGCGGCAGCGCGCGGGCGATCGAAGCGGGCACGTACGACGTGATCGTCAACGCGACGGCGGGAAGTCTGGACGCGTCGTTGCCCGAGTGCGACGACCGCGCGTTCGGCAACGGCACGCTCGCCTACGACATGATGTACGGCGCGCATCCGACAGTCTTCATGGAGCACGCGCGGAAGCTGGGCGCGCGCGGCGCCGATGGTCTGGGCATGCTGGTCGAGCAGGCAGCCGAATCGTTCTACGTGTGGCGCGGCGTGCGGCCTGACGGCGCGCCGGTGCTGGCCGAATTGCGCGTGCTGTTGACGGCGCCGTCGCACGCCTAAGGCGGCGTTTACTTTGCAGCGGCCATTGACACGAGGATTCGACGCACGATGACAGCAACGCGGCGCGTGAGCCGGCCCGGTCCGGTGCGATGGATGGTCTATCTGGGCGCCGTGGTGGCGATTGCGTGGCTGGCGACGCAGGCGTTTTACTTCGCACAGATCGCGGTGTGGAATTACGTCAATCCGCGGAGTACCGCGTTTATGCGGTCGGACGCGTGGCGGTTGTCGCAGGATCGGCCGGATCTTTCGTTGCAGCATACGTGGGTGTCGTATGACCAGATTTCGCGGAATCTGAAGCGGGCGATTATTGCTTCTGAGGATGCGAATTTTGTTAATAACAATGGGTATGAGACTGACGCTATTTTGCAGGCCTGGGAGAGGAATAAGGCTAAGGGCAAGATTGTGCGCGGTGGGTCGACCATTACTCAGCAGTTGGCGCGGAATCTGTTTTTGTCGCGGGAGAAGAGTTATATCCGGAAGGGGCAGGAGCTCATCATTACCTGGATGCTCGAGACCTTGATGGATAAGGAACGGATCTTTGAGATTTATCTCAACTCCGTTGAGTGGGGGAATGGGGTTTATGGGGCTGAGGCGGCGGCTCATTATTATTACAAGACGTCGGCGAGTAAGTTGACTGCTGCGCAGTCGGCTCGTTTGGCCGTTATGCTGCCGCAGCCTAAGTATTTCGATGAGCATCGGGGGTCGCCGTATCTGGCGCAGCGGTCGCGGGTTATTGCTCGGAGGATGGGGGCGGCTGAGTTGCCCGATTAAGCTTTTTTTGCCTGATCGGCGGTTTGGTTGTGTGTCTTGAGGTGTTGGCCTTTCCTTGTCTTGTTAGTGGTCTATTAGCGTCGCCCCTGTGCGGGGCAGGCACCTACTTTCTTTGCCGCGGCAAAGAAAGTAGGCAAAGAAAGCCGCTTCACACCGCCAGCTTATAAGCGGGTCCATCGCGCAGTCGCGGTAGTGGTGCATCTGGAATCTGTGTCCTCGCACATTTGGCGCTCGTGACACAGCAGTCATACTTCCCGCCTCGCGCTGCGCGCTCGCCGGAAAGGTCTGCCTCCTCCGGTGGGTTTGTTTTGTGTGCGGTGGGGCCGTCGGCTTCGCCTCGGCGTTGTGCCGTAACGGCTTTCGGTCTTTGGTGCGCCTCAGTTCGACGCTTCCTCGAAGCGCCGCTATCGACGCGGCGCTTTGTCAATGCGCCGTTGCCGTCGCTCGCGTGATGGTTCTAAAGCGAGGTGGCCTGTTCTGCATCATTCTTCTTGCGCCAATACGCTCACGGTCTTCTGACGCTGTCTTCGTGGCCTTTGCCAGAAGGTCCGCTGCGTGGCGCGCTGTGATGCGGCTCTGCGGAATTCCTTTCGCGTCGAGCGCGATCACCTGGTACAACTCGCGGTCGATCTCGACTTCTTGTTGGTAATCCTCGCCCGTGTCGAGCAGCAGTTCCAGCAATTTCCGCTGGCGATGTCTCTCCTCTCGCGTCACCGACGGACTCCTAACTATTGAGGCCGCAAGTGTGACCAGCTTCTCTAGTTGACTCAATTGCCGTTCAATCAGCCCGAAAGCCGACAGGGCAAGTTTTTCGTATTGAAGTGCGTCAACGGGTGGGCGCGACGTGGTTCGTGAATGCTTGACGGATTTACTCATGGCGCGATCTCCCTGAAACTTACCTGGATCGCCCGACACTCGCTTGCAAGGTGGTGAGCGGGCACAGTGACGGGGTTAACAGACCGGAGCGTAGTACCAAAAACCGGCGAGCCGTGAGGCTCCCCCGCCAAGGCCCGCCCATTGAGAACAGACGTGCAAAGGCAGCCGCACAGTTGCTTGAGCAATCGTACGGGGTACTACGCTAATAGGCTGTTAAACCTGTATGTCGTGGAGTACACGACAAAAGAATTTTAAAACGTGTCTTCCCGCGAGCGAGCACTTGCGCAGGCTAAAAGGTGCGTGTCGCTATCAATTCCGAAATTTCGCAAGCCCGAGTTCGCGTTCTCAACGGCCGTGCTGAGAAGAGGAAGTACGGGCAACTGCTGGAGAGAAAGCGGTGTCACGCGGTTGCAAGACCTCGCGAAACTGTCGGCGATTCCATCCCCGGCGCCGCTCTTCAAACACCGGCACTTTGGCGCTGCGCCGAGGCGAAGCCGACGGCCCCACCGCGCACAGAGAAACCCACTGGTTAGAAGCAGACCCTTCCGGCGAGTGCGCAGCGCGAGGCGGGAAGTATGACGGCCTTGTCACTTGCGTCGAATGTGCGAGAGCACTGATTCCAGATGCACCACTATCTCCTCCGAGCTAGGGGCGCCGCTTATGAGTTGGCGGTGTAAAGCGGCTTTCTTTGCCTACTTTCTTTGCCGCGGCAAAGAAAGTAGGTGCCTGCCCCGCACAGGGGCGACGCCAATAGACCACTAAGAAATCAAGGAAAGGCCAAGGCCCAATGAACACCCAAAAAAACCCAGCCCACGGCAAAAAATCCCATTATATGAATCCAACACTCACATATTGGAGCTTTCTCAAAAACCGCCCTACAATCCAACCCAACACGCAAAAGCGCCGCATCGGCAAGGGACACCACCCCACCGCGAGGCGCCAAATGCGACAGCAAAAAAAACCGGAGACAACGCCCAACCATGCCTAAACCGCAAAGGCAGCAGCACCACGCCCGCGGCACCGCGGGCAACCCAGGCCTAATCTCCGGCCCCGCGCTGTAAGCGCAAAAAACCACCGAAAAGCGAATCGCCATGAACAAAGCGATGCCTACTCACGCCGCGAGCGAGTCCCAAGCCGATCTGTCGCCATCAGCCGACCACGCGACCAGCGCCACGCCGCCGCGCCCGTCGGCGCCCGCCGCCAAAGCAGCGCGCGCGAACGCCAGCATCCACCCGGCCCCGGTGGACGGAATCGCGCTACCCAGCACGCTGCTCGACATCACCCCGCAGCAAGCCGGCACCCAAACGCTCCTGCGCGGCCTGGCGATCCTCGAAGCGGCAGCAGCAGGCGTCCGCGACCTGCGCACCTTCGGCGCCGCACTCGGCACGACCCGCAGCACCACGCATCGTCTGGTGAGCAGCCTCGTGCAAGCCCGCTACCTGCGGCAAGTCCAAGGCGGCTACCTGCTCGGCCCGAAGCTGATCGAACTCGGCACCATCGCGCTCGAACAGATGCCGCTCACCGCAGTCGCCCGCCAGCATCTCGAATCGCTCGCGGAACAGACGCTCGACACGATCCACCTCGGCGTGCGCGACGGCGACGACGTCCTGTACATCGACAAAATCCCCGGCACCCGCGGCCTCGAAATGCGCTCGCGCGTTGGCCACCGCATGCCGCTGGCGTCGACGGGGATCGGCAAAGCCATGATGCTCGACCTCACGCCGGACTTCTGGCAGTCGCTTTTCGACGCATCGCGCCGCGCGCTCGCCAGCGTCAGCTTCAAGCCGGATAACCGCCCCGACGCGCAGACCTTCATGCAGCGCATGACCAACTACGCCGCCGGTGGCTACACCTTCGACCTCGAAGAAAACGAAGCGTCGATCCGCTGCGTCGCGGCGCCCGTGCGCGATGCGTCGGGCGCGGTGGTGGCGGCGCTGTCGGTGGCGAGCACGATTCCGTACATGTCGCTCGAACGCATGGACGAACTGATTCCGGTCGTGCAGCGCGAAGCGCGCGCGATCTCGGAAGAACTCGGCTGGCGCGCCCCGCAACCGGCAACCCGCAGGATCAAGCGATGAAGCGAGCGGGTTCTCCCTCCCAGGCAGCCGGCCACGCCGCAGCCGTTGCGGTCGACGCCAGCCATGAGCACGCCGCGCTGATCGCGCTCGACTGGGGCACGACGTCGCTGCGCGCCTATCTGTACGACGCGTCCGGCAACGTGCTGGCGACGCGCGCATCGACGGCGGGCATCATGAATCTGCCGCGCAGCGCCGAACAGGGCGGCTTCGACGCGGCCTTCGACGACGCCTGCGGCGCCTGGATCGAACACGCACCCACAGCGCCGGTGATCGCGGCAGGCATGGTCGGCAGCGCGCAAGGCTGGCTGGAAGCGCCGTATGTGGACACGCCGGCGAGCGCCGATGCGCTGGTGGCCGGCATCGTCCGCGTGAAGGCGGCGTGCGGCGTGACGCTGCATATCGTGCCGGGCGTCCTGCAACGCGGCGAACTGCCCAACGTGATGCGGGGCGAAGAAACGCAGATCTTCGGCGCACTCGGCGAGGAAACGAACACCGCGAACACCGTCGACAGCGGCAAGCGCTCGCTGATCGGCCTCCCCGGCACCCACGCGAAATGGGCGGTGGTGCAGGCGGACCGCATCGAACGTTTTCACACTTTCATGACCGGCGAAGTGTTCGCGGCATTGCGCGAACACACGATTCTCGGCCGCACGATGCTCACGCCCGATCTTCCGGACACCGGCGCGTTCCTGCATGGCGTGAACATCGCCCGGGAAAAAGGCCAGGCAGGTGTGCTCGCGACCGTGTTCAGTTCGCGCACGCTCGGCCTCACCGGACAACTTTCGCGCGAACAACAACCCGACTATCTGTCGGGATTGCTGATCGGACACGAACTGGCCGGTCTCGACGCGGTGCTCGCGCAGCAGCAGAGCGCGCTCGCCGGGCAGAGCCTGCGACTGATCGGCAACGAAGCGCTGTGCGAGCGCTATCGCCTCGCGCTGGCGCAATTCGGCTGCACCCAGGCGGAATTGGTCAAGCACGCTACCGAGCGCGGCCTGTGGCGCGTCGCCTCGCAGGCGGGGCTCGTCAAACCGGCCGCCAAGACGGCGCGTGCCTGACCGGCAGCGCCGCCGCCCACGAAACAAGGAACCGACATGCAACCTCACATCAATCTGCCCGCTCCGTACATGCCGCACGCGGGTTTGATCGCGGCATTCGAGGCGTGTCCGCTGATCGCGATCATGCGCGGCGTGACGCCCGCCGACGCCGCCGAGCACGGCCAGGCGCTGTACGAAGCCGGCTTCCGGATCGTCGAAGTGCCGCTGAATTCGCCGCAGCCGTTCGACAGCATCGCCGCGATCCGCAAGGTGTTGCCGGCCGATGCGATCGTCGGCGCGGGCACGGTGCTGCACCCGAGTTTCGTCAACGACGTGAAGTCGGCAGGCGGCGAACTGATCGTCATGCCGCATAGCGATCCTGAAGTCGTCAGCGCCGCGAAGGCGCAAGGCATGGCCTGCGCGCCGGGCGTCGCGACACCCAACGAAGCGTTCATTGCGTTGAAGAACGGCGCGGACGTGCTGAAGATGTTCCCCGCCGAACAACTCGGCTGCCAGGTCGTGAAGGCATGGCGCGCGGTGATCGCGGCAGAAGTGCCGCTGGTGCCGGTCGGCGGCGTCACGCCCGACAACATGGGCCCGTTTCTCAGCGCGGGCGCGAACGGCTTCGGCCTCGGCTCGGCGCTGTACAAGCCGGGTCAGAGTGCGGCCGTGACCGCTTCGCACGCGAAGGCGTTCATCAACGGTTTGCGCATCGCCCGCGCGGGTGTGAAGAAATGAAACGGCTCGCCGGTAAAGTCGCTCTCGTCACTGGCGCCGGACGCGGCATCGGCGCGGCGATCGCGCATGCGTTCGCACGCGAGGGCGCGGCGGTCGTGCTGGCCGAACTGGATATCGACACGGCGCAGCAGACGGCGGAGCACATCAAGGCGCAGACCGGCGCGCGGGTGCTCGCGGTGCACACGGACGTGACGCAATCCGCGTCGGTTCAGCACGCGGTGAGCGAAGCCGAACGCGCATTCGGCGCGCTCGACGTGTTGGTGAACAACGCCGGCATCAACGTGTTCTGCGACCCGCTCACCATGACCGACGACGACTGGCGCCGCTGCTTCGCGGTCGATCTCGACGGCGTGTGGAACGGTTGCCGCGCGGCGTTGCCGGGCATGGTCGAACGCGGCGCGGGGAGCATCGTGAATATCGCGTCGACGCATTCGTTCAAGATCATTCCGGGCTGTTTTCCGTACCCGGTAGCGAAGCACGGCGTGATCGGCCTGACGCGCGCGCTCGGCATCGAATACGCGCCGCGCAATGTGCGGGTCAACGCGATCGCGCCGGGTTACATCGAAACGCAATTGACGCATGACTGGTGGAACGAACAAGCCGATCCGGCCGCCGCGCAGCAGGCGACGCTCGATCTGCAGCCGATGAAACGCATTGGCCGCCCGGAAGAAGTGGCGATGACGGCGGTGTTTCTCGCTTCGGATGAAGCGCCGTTCATCAACGCCACCTGCATCACCGTGGATGGCGGCCGCTCGGCGCTGTATCACGACTGATTTACAGAACTCGGATTGCGCAGGGGCGCAAGGAGTACACCGGACGACGCGCTGGCCGCGTGTGTCAGACCCGGTACAAGAAGACGCGGCCGATACCTTCTCGTTATCAATTAGTCAGGAGACACGCATCATGAAACGTAGAATTTTCCTCACGCTGGCAGCAGCGGCGACGGGTGTGCTCTTCAACGCACCGGTCGCGCAAGCCGCCGATCCGGTCAAGATCGGCTTCCTCGTGAAGCAGCCGGAAGAACCGTGGTTCCAGGACGAGTGGAAGTTCGCCGAAATCGCCGCCAAGGAAAAGGGCTTCACGCTGGTGAAGATCGGCGCGCCGTCGGGCGAGAAGGTGATGAGCGCAATCGACAACCTGTCGGCGCAAAAGGCGCAAGGCTTCGTGATCTGCACGCCTGACGTCAAGCTCGGACCGGGCATCGTCGCGAAGGCAAAGGCTGACGGCCTGAAGATGATGACGGTGGACGATCGTCTGGTCGACGGCGCGGGCAAGCCGATCGCATCGGTGCCGCATATGGGCATCTCGGCGTACAACATCGGCAAGCAGGTCGGCGACGGCCTGGCCGCGGAAATCAAGAAACGCGGCTGGGACATGAAGGACGTGGGCGCGATCGACGTGACCTACGAACAACTGCCGACCGCGCATGACCGCACCAGCGGCGCAACCGATGCGCTGATCGCCGCCGGCTTCCCGAAGGCGAACATCATCGCCGCGCCGCAAGCGAAGACCGACACGGAAAACGCGTTCAACGCCGCCAACATCGCGCTGACGAAGAATCCGAATTTCAAGCACTGGGTGGCTTACGCGTTGAACGACGAAGGTGTGCTCGGTGCGGTGCGCGCAGCGGAAGGCCGCGGCTTCAAGGCGGACAACATGATCGGTATCGGCATCGGTGGCTCGGAGTCGGCACTCAACGAGTTCAAGAAGCCGTCGCCGACGGGTTTCTACGGCACGGTCATCATCAGCCCGAAGCGCCACGGCGAAGAAACCTCGACGCTGATGTACGACTGGATCACGCAAGGCAAGGCACCGCCGGCACTGACGCTGACCAGCGGTATGCTGGCCACGCGTGACAACGTCGCCGACGTGCGCCAGAAGATGGGCCTCGCGGCGAATTAAGCGGTTTGATTCAGCCCGCGGTGACATGAAGTGAACTGCCGGCGCGTCTTTCTCCACGGATTCGCGCGCCGGCGTCAGCAATAAAAGATCAGCAGTAGAGACAGGCCGTGCTTTGCGTTGCTGCCCATGAGGCAGATTGAAGCGCGGTGTACATGAAGCATTAGGAGGCGAAGTGTCAGCGACGCTACGTTTTGACAATATCGGTAAAGTCTTTCCAGGCGTGCGCGCGCTCGACGGTGTGTCCTTCGACGTCAACGTCGGCCAGGTGCACGGCCTGATGGGCGAAAACGGCGCAGGGAAATCGACCCTGCTGAAGATTCTCGGTGGTGAATATCAGCCCGACTCGGGCCGCGTGATGATCGACGGCAACGAGGTGCGCTTCTCGAGCGCGGCGTCGTCGATCGCGGCGGGCATCGCGGTGATTCACCAGGAACTGCAATACGTGCCCGATCTGACGGTCGCGGAAAACCTGCTGCTCGGCCAACTGCCGAACTCATTCGGCTGGGTCAACAAGCGCGAAGGACGGCGCTTCGTGCGTGAACGTCTCGAAGCGATGGGCGTGGCGCTCGACCCGAACGCGAAGCTGCGCAAGCTCTCGATCGCGCAACGCCAGATGGTCGAAATCTGCAAGGCACTGCTGCGCAACGCGCGCGTGATCGCACTGGACGAGCCGACCAGTTCGCTGTCGCATCGTGAGACCGAGGTGCTGTTCAAGCTGGTGCGCGACCTGCGCGCCGACAACCGCGCGATGATCTACATCTCGCACCGCATGGACGAGATCTACGAGTTGTGCGACGCCTGCACGATCTTCCGCGACGGCCGCAAGATCGCCTCGCATCCGACGCTCAAAGGCGTGTCGCGCGACACCATCGTCAGCGAGATGGTGGGGCGCGAAATCTCGGACATCTATAACTACTCGGCGCGGCCGCTCGGCGAAGTGCGCTTCGCGGCGAAAGCGATCGAGGGCCATGCGCTCACGCAACCGGCCAGCTTCGAAGTGCGGCGCGGCGAGATCGTCGGCTTTTTCGGCCTGGTGGGTGCGGGCCGCAGCGAACTGATGCATCTGGTGTACGGCGCCGATCACAAGAAGGGCGGCGAGCTGATGCTCGACGGCAAGCCGATCAAGGTGCGCAGCGCGGGCGAAGCGATTAGACACGGCATCGTGCTGTGCCCGGAAGACCGCAAGGAAGAGGGCATCGTCGCGATGGCGACCGTGTCGGAGAACATCAATATCAGTTGCCGCCGCCACTATCTGCGCGCGGGGATGTTCCTCGATCGCAAGAAAGAAGCGGCAACCGCGGACCGTTTCATCAAGCTGCTGAAGATCAAGACGCCGAGCCGTCGCCAGAAGATCCGTTTTCTGTCGGGCGGCAACCAGCAGAAGGCGATTCTGTCGCGCTGGTTGGCCGAGCCGGATCTGAAAGTCGTGATTCTCGACGAGCCGACCCGCGGTATCGACGTCGGCGCGAAGCATGAAATCTACAACGTGATCTATCAGCTTGCCGAACGCGGCTGCGCGATCGTGATGATTTCGTCGGAGTTGCCGGAAGTGCTCGGCGTGTCCGACCGGATCGTCGTGATGCGCCAGGGCCGGATTTCCGGCGAGCTGGCGCGCAAGGATGCCACGGAACAATCGGTCTTGAGCCTCGCGTTGCCGCAAAGCTCGACCGCGTTGCCCGGAACGGAAACCGCTGCCCAACAGGCGGCCTGAACATCATTCGGACGAAAGTCCGGCAACCCGTGGGGAACGGGAGGAGTCTTCAACATGCAAGCCAGAGAAAACCTCGCGCAACAGGCCGCCAAGAGCGCCGCCGATGCGCTGATTCCGCAGTCCAACGACAAGGCGAAATGGTGGCAACAGATCACCGAGTACAGCCTGATCGTGATCTTCATCTTGATGTTCGTCACGATGTCGCTAACCGTCGATCACTTCTTCTCGATCGAGAACATGCTCGGCCTCGCGCTGTCGATCTCGCAGATCGGCATGGTCTCGTGCACGATGATGTTCTGTCTGGCCTCGCGCGACTTCGACTTGTCGGTCGGCTCGACGGTCGCGTTCGCCGGCGTCCTGTGCGCGATGGTGCTCAACGCCACCGGTAACACCTTCATCGCGATCATCGCGGCGGTGGCGGCGGGCGGCGTGATCGGTTTCGTCAACGGCGCGGTGATCGCGTATCTGCGCATCAATGCGCTGATCACGACACTCGCCACGATGGAAATCGTCCGCGGTCTCGGCTTTATCGTGTCGCACGGTCAGGCGGTGGGTGTGTCGTCGGATACGTTTATCGCGCTGGGCGGGTTGAGCTTCTTCGGCGTGTCGTTGCCGATCTGGGTCACGCTGCTGTGCTTCATCGTGTTCGGCGTGATGCTCAACCAGACCGTGTATGGCCGCAATACGCTGGCGATCGGCGGCAATCCGGAAGCGTCGCGTCTAGCCGGTATCAATGTGGAACGCACGCGCGTCTACATCTTCCTGATTCAGGGCGCCGTGACCGCGCTGGCCGGTGTGATTCTGGCTTCGCGTATCACGTCGGGTCAGCCGAATGCCGCGGAAGGCTTCGAGCTGAACGTGATCTCGGCGTGCGTGCTGGGCGGCGTGTCGCTGCTCGGTGGACGTGCGACGATTTCCGGCGTCGTGATCGGCGTGCTGATCATGGGCACGGTCGAGAACGTGATGAACCTGATGAACATCGACGCGTTCTACCAGTACCTCGTGCGTGGCGCGATCCTGCTCGCCGCCGTGTTGCTCGACCAGTTGAAGAACCGCGGCTCACGGGACTAAACCCGCGACCCACTCACTTGCTCTAAAAGGAATCGAACGATGTCGTCTCCGGCCAATGCAAACGTCCGTCTCGCGGACAGCGCCTTCGCGCGCTATCCGAGCCTCGTCGACCGCACGGTGTTGATCACGGGCGGCGCGACCGGCATCGGCGCATCGTTCGTCGAGCATTTCGCGGCGCAAGGCGCGCTCGTCGCGTTCTTCGATATCGACGCAAGCGCCGGTGAAGCGCTCGCCGACGAGCTTGGCGATTCGAAACACAAGCCGCTGTTCCTGCCATGCGATCTGACCGACGTCGACGCGCTGCAAAAAACGATCGCCGACGTGAAGGCCGCGCTGGGTCCGATCCAGGTGCTGGTGAACAACGCCGCGAACGACAAGCGCCATACGATCGGCGAAGTCACGCGCGAGTCGTTCGACGCGGGCATCGCGGTGAACATCCGTCACCAGTTCTTTGCGGCGCAAGCGGTGATGGAAGACATGAAGGCGGCCAACAGCGGCTCGATCATCAACCTCGGTTCGATCAGCTGGATGCTGAAGAACGGCGGCTATCCGGTCTATGTGATGTCGAAATCCGCGGTGCAGGGTTTGACGCGCGGTCTCGCACGCGACCTCGGCCACTTCAATATCCGCGTCAATACGCTGGTGCCGGGCTGGGTGATGACCGACAAGCAGAAGCGGTTGTGGCTCGACGACGCGGGCCGTCGTTCGATCAAGGAAGGGCAGTGCATCGACGCCGAGCTGGAACCGGCCGACCTCGCCCGTATGGCGCTCTTCCTCGCCGCCGACGACAGCAAAATGATCACCGCGCAGGACCTCATCGTCGACGGAGGTTGGGCGTGAACGCGAGCGGTTCACCAGGCACGGCCGCGCTGCTGCTCGACACGAAATGCACGCTCGGCGAAGGCGCGACATGGTGCGCGCAAACCGGCCGTTTCTACTGGACGGATATCGAAGGCGCGCGCCTGTGGCGCTATGACCCGAGGGACAGTAGCAGCATGTCCTGGCGCATGCCCGAGCGTCTCGCCACGTTTGCGCTATGCGCGGACCCGCGTTACCTGTTGCTTGGTCTGGCCACGCATCTCGCGTTTTTCGAGTTGGCCACCGGCGAGACGCGGCGCATCATCGATGTCGAACCCGGCTTGAACACGCGCGTGAACGACGGCCGCTGTGACCGTCAGGGCCGCTTCGTGTTCGGCACTAAAGATGAAGGCGCGCCGTTGCAGCCAATCGGCGGCTTCTACCGGCTCAGTCACGATTTGTCGCTGGAGCGTTTGCCGTTGCCCGCGCCGGCGATCTCGAACAGCATCGCGTTCAGCCCCGACGGTGCGACGATGTATTACTGCGATTCGCCCACGCGCGAGATCCGCGCGTGCGACTATCGCGCGGACGGCGGCATCGCCAACGACCGTCTGTTCACCCGGCTCACCGACGCCACCGGTGAACCCGACGGCTCGACCGTCGATCGCGACGGCGGCCTGTGGAATGCGCAGTGGGGCGGTCGGCGAGTGGTGCGTTACGGGCCGGACGGCGTGGAAACGGAGCGCGTCGACGTGCCGACCGCGCAGCCGAGTTGCGTCGCGCTGGGCGGCGCGCAGCTCGACACGCTGTACATCACGAGCGCGCGCTGCGACCTCGATGCAGCGGCGCTTGCCGACGATATGCAGGCGGGCGGCGTGTTCGTCGCCATGCCCGGACGGCAAGGTTTGCCGGAGCCGGTGTTCCAAGGCGCGCCCGCTTAGCGCAGAATGACGCTGCCTTGCTCTCGAGGCAGCAATGAAGCAATGAAGCGCGGCCGGGCAGTAAATCTGAAAGTGAATCGCAGGTTGATGTTGCAATTTTAGTGGCAGCAAATCGGCAGCATGCAGTTCGGACCCAGAGGCGACCCGTTTTAAGAAAATCGCCCAACAGCATCCGTCAGCAATGACGGCAACGTCCCAAGCCTCTCGATGGAGCCAGATATGACTGTTGCGAATCTTGTTTCCTCCTCCCCTCAGACCTCACAGAGCCGACGCTCGCGACTCGCCGCGGCGGCCAATCCGGTGCTGCCGGGCCCCAGCACGTCGGCGGTGGCCGTCGGCGAAGACAGCGGCGGCGATGTCGCGTGCATCACGCTCGCCAATGCGCATTTGCGTCTCGACGTCGCGCCGACGCTCGGTGGCGGCGTCACGCGTTTCGACTGGCGCAACGACGGCGCGCTCACGCCGATCTTCCGCCGCTGTCGCCACGTCGCCGCCGATACGCAACCGAACCAGTTGTCCTGTTATCCGCTGCTGCCGTATTCAAACCGCATCGGCGGCGGGCAATTCAACGTGGCGGGACGGCGCGTCGAAGTGCCGCGCAATCGCGCTGACGAACCCTTGCCGATTCACGGCGACGGTTGGCAATCGGTCTGGCAGGTCGCGGAGTCGGACCGTGAAAACGTCCGCCTCTCGCTCGACCGCCGCGACGGCAAGCCGTACGCCTACCGTGCGACGCAAACTTATACGCTGGACGGTCCGACGCTCGTCGTCGCGCTCGAAATCGAGAATGCCGGCCGTGAGGCGCTGCCTTTCGGGCTGGGCGTGCATCCCTTCTTCGTGCGCGACGCGGACACCGAGTTGTCGGCCGCAGCCGGCGGCCTGTGGCTCTCTGGCGACGACTGGCTGCCGGTGCGGCATGTGCAGGCGCCACCCGCCTGGCAATTCGGCGTGGCGTATCCGCTGCCAGAAACCATCGTCAATCACGCTTTTACCGGCTGGAGCGGGCAAGCGGCGGTGGTGTGGCCGAAGCGCCGCCTGTCGCTGAACATTGCCGCCGACACCGACTACTACGTGCTGTACACGCCGCCCGGCGAAGACTTTTTCTGCTTCGAACCGGTGGATCATCCGATCAACGCGATGAACCTGGCCGGAGGCGCGAGCGAAAACGGCATGACCTTGCTGGGACGTGGCGAGCGACTGACGCGCACGTTCCGCTTCACCGTCGAACGCACGGGTTTGCGCTCGATGCCGGGCGCGCGCGGCTCGAAGCGGCGACAGTAGCGGGGGGAGGTGGCGCGGCCCGCCACGCGGGACGGGTAAAATACGCGCCTCTTCCGTTTTCCCGCTCGCCGCGAGACCCACCATGTCCAATTTCATCCAGACACTCAACGACGCCTGGCAGCGCACCAACTCGCTGCTGTGCGTCGGCCTCGATCCCGAGCCCAGCAAATTCCCGGGCGCGCTTGCGGGCCGTCCCGAGGCGATTTTCGACTTCTGCCGCACGATCGTCGACGCGACCGCGCCGTATGCGTCGTCGTTCAAACCACAGATCGCCTACTTCGCGGCGCATCGCGCGGAAGACCAGCTCGAGCAGCTGATTGCCCACATTCATGCGAACCATCCGGGCCTGCCGGTGATTCTGGACGCGAAGCGCGGCGACATCGGCAGCACCGCCGAACAATATGCGCGGGAGGCGTTCGAGCGCTATCAAGCGGACGCGGTGACGGTGAATCCGTACATGGGCTTCGACTCGATCCAGCCGTATCTGGAACATGAAGGCAAAGGTGTGATCGTGTTGTGCCGCACGTCGAACCCGGGCGGTTCCGATCTGCAATTCCTGGAGACGGGCGGCCGTCCGCTGTATCAGGTCGTCGCGCAGCTGGCGGCGGAGAAATGGAATGCGAGCGGCCAACTGAGTCTGGTGGTCGGCGCGACTTTCCCGAAAGAGATTGAAGTGGTGCGGGGGATTGTCGGCGATATGCCGCTGCTGATTCCGGGCATCGGTGCGCAAGGCGGCGACGTGCAAGCGACGGTCAACGCCGGCCGTACCGCGAACGGCACGGGCATGCTGATCAACTCATCGCGCGCGATTATTTACGCGGGCAAGGGTGACGATTTCGCCGAAGCCGCAGCGAAGGCCGCGATGGAAACGCGGGATCGGATCAACGCGTTCCGGTAATCGCGGGCTGTCGTTGTTCGGGAGCGCGTGGGGTTCAGTTCGGCCTCAGCCGCTCGATCAACGCGGCATGCTGCGGATGCCGCGCTTTCAACGCGTCGATATCCGCCAGCTCAAATTCGCTGAATTCAAAACCCGGCGCCACAGTGCAACCAACTAGCGCGAAGGTAGCCGGGTCGGCGCATTCCGCCGCGAACCATAAACCTGCCGGCACCACCGCCTGAAACACAGCATCCGTATGCATCAGCGCACTGCCGAGCTTATGCGTCACCACTGCGCCCGTTTCGTCGAGTACGTGGACGTTCAACGGTTCGCCTGCATAGAAATGCCAGACTTCGTCGGACTTGATTCGATGCCACGCCGAATGCGCGCCGTCGCACAGCAGGTAGTAGATCGCGGTCGAGGCGGAGCGCGTCTGCGCTAAATCATTTTTATCGCGGATCACCCGTTGCGCCGACCGATACGTCTCGCTGAAAAATCCGCCTTCGGGATGCGGCTTGAGATCGAGGCGGCGGATCAGTTCGTCTTTGGTTGCGTGCGAATCAGGCATGGGCTTCCCGCTTCGAACAAAGGTTAATGCTCGCGTTCGTCGAGCAAGGCGAGGACGCCGCGCAACGCATGCGCGGCAGCCTGCACGCGGATTTTCTCGCGGTCACCCTTGAAAACCTTCGTTTCCACCGACGTATGCAGCCGGTTGCTCCAGCCGAACGAGACCATGCCGACCGGCTTGGTCTCCGTGCCGCCGCCCGGTCCGGCGACGCCGGTAATCGACAGCGAGACTTGCGCGCGGCTATTGCGCAGCGCACCTTCCGCCATGGCGCGCGCCACTTGCTCGCTGACCGCGCCGTGCTTGTCGATCAGATCGGCGGGCACGCCGATCATCTCGCTCTTCGCCTGATTCGAATACGTGACGAAGCCGCGCTCGAACCAGCCGCTGCTGCCGGAAATATCGGTGATCGCAGTCGCCACCATGCCGCCCGTGCAGGACTCGGCGGTGACGAGCATGAGGCGCTCGTCGCGCAGACGGTTGCTCACGCGAATCGCAAGCTGGTGAACGACGGAATCGGTAGGCATGGCGTCAATCCGGAAAACGGGGGCTGGCGGTGAATGCCCGGCGGCGCGGCGGCCGCCGGGCAGCAATCAAACGGACATGCGCCAGAGCGCAATCACGAGCAGCGTGAAAAACGCGGCGACCAGGTCATCGAACATGATGCCAAAGCCACCTTTCAGACGACGATCGAAATAGCCGATGGGCGGCGGCTTCACCATGTCGAAGAAGCGGAACACGATAAACGCCCACAGTTGGCCGGTCAGCGTCACCGGCGTGACCATCAGCAGCACCAGCCAGAACGCGATGATTTCGTCCCACACAACCGGCGACGGATCGTCGATGCCGAGCTTCTTCGCGGTGAATCCGCAAATCGCAATGCCGCCGAGAAAGCCGGCGACGATCAGCAGGCCCCACTCGATCACAGTCAGATAGCGGCTCAGCACGGCGAACGACGCCCACGCGAACAGCGTGCCGATCGTGCCCGGCGCAACTGGCGACAAGCCGCTGCCGAACCCCAGCGACAGAATGTGCAGCGGATGAGACAGCATGAAGCGCGCGGTGGCGCGGCGCGGCTGACGGCCGGGCGGGCGCGGCGCCTGCGGCGGCTCGGCGCCGATAATTTTGTCGGCCGGGCCGAGCGGGGGATCAGTCTGCATGAAAGTGGTCGAAGCCTTGCAACGTCAGAGTGAGCGGCGCGCCGGCGGCATCGCGCCAGCCGATCGCCGGGCGGTCGGCCGCCGTTTCGAGAGCGCTTATTGTACCGATGCGGGTGAGCGGCACGCCCACCTCGCGGCCTGCCTTTTCGACTGCGGCACGCGCCGCGATCGGCGCGGTGAAGCACAACTCGTAGTCGTCGCCACCGGCGAGCGTGCAGCGTCGCTGGATTTCGAGCGCGAGGCGGCGTAGCGCGGCGGAACGCGGCACGGCGTCGACGTCGACCGTGGCCCGCAGGTTCGAGCGTTCCAGAATGTGCAGCAGATCGCCGGCAAGGCCGTCCGAGAGGTCGAGCGCCGCGTGGGCGATGCCGCGCAGCGCCAGGCCGAGCGCGACACGCGGCTCAGGGCGTTCGATGGCGCGACGAAACGTCGCAGTGTCGCTGGCATCGGCGGACCATTCGCCGCGCCGCACGCCGAGACCGGCGCGCGCGTCGCCGAGCGTGCCGGAAATCCAGATGTCGTCGCCGGGCTGCGCGGCGTCACGGCGCAGCGCCGCGTGCGGCGGCACGCTGCCGAACACGGTGATGCACAGATTCAGCGGGCCGCCGGTCGTATCGCCGCCGATCAACTCGCAGTCGTAGCGTTCGGCCAGCGCGAAGAGGCCCTCGCTGAACGCGGCGAGCCAGGCTTCCTCGGCTTTCGGCAAGGAGAACGCCAGCGTGAACGCCTGCGGTTGCGCGCCCATGGCGGCGAGGTCCGACAGATTCACCGCGAGCGCTTTGTGACCCAGGGCCTCGGGATCGACATCGGCGAAAAAGTGGCGGCCTTCGACCAGCATGTCCGTCGATATGGCCAGCATTTCACCGGCGCGGGGCGCGAGCAGCGCGCAGTCGTCGCCGATGCCGAGTGTGCCGCTCGCGGCGTTGGCCGGCCGGGCAGCGGCGCGGCGGGCAAAGAAACGATCGATCAGCGAAAACTCGGAGAGCATGGTGGCGATGGGTGGGCGCGAGGGTGAACGATTAAGTGCCGCGAAGTTCGGCTAACGGCGCACATTGTACGGAGCGAACGACGGGTAAACATTCGATCCGCCGGCAACTCCGATTCGGGTCGCGTTCCAGCCACAGCATGCCACGTCAGCCTTTCGCTATGTTTCAGTCGCGGCAGTTGTACCCGTATTGAAGGAATTGGGCCCGCAATTGGGGCTACAATGCCGTCGAACGTCTATTCTAATCCGCCCTCCGAAGCCCGCCCCATGTCGACTCCCGTCAATAGCAAACTCCGCGAAGCCGCCCTCGATTACCACGAGTTTCCCACCCCGGGGAAGATCGCGATCGCCCCGACCAAGCAGATGATCAACCAGCGCGACCTCGCGCTGGCGTACTCGCCTGGCGTCGCGTTCGCGTGCGAGGAAATCGTCGAGAACCCGTTGAACGCCGCGCGCTTCACCGCGCGTAGCAACCTGGTCGGCGTCGTCACGAACGGCACCGCGGTGCTCGGTCTCGGCAACATCGGGCCGCTCGCTTCGAAGCCGGTCATGGAAGGCAAGGCCGTCCTGTTCAAGAAGTTCGCCGGCATCGACGTGTTCGATATCGAGCTGAACGAGTCCGATCCACACAAGCTGGTCGATGTGATCTGCGCGCTCGAACCGACGTTTGGCGGCATCAACCTCGAAGACATCAAGGCGCCGGACTGCTTCATCGTCGAACGCGAATGCCGCAAGCGCATGAAGATTCCGGTCTTCCACGACGACCAGCACGGTACGGCGATCGTCGTCGCGGCGGCCATCACCAACGGTTTGAAGGTGGTCGGCAAGGACATCAAGGAGGTCAAGCTGGTGTCCTCGGGCGCGGGCGCGGCGGCGCTGGCCTGTTTGGACCTGCTGGTCGATATCGGCTTGCCGCTCGAAAACATCATCGTCACCGACCTGGCCGGCGTGGTCTACAAGGGCCGCGTCGAACTGATGGACCCGGACAAGGAACGCTTCGCGCGTGAAACCGACGCCCGCACGCTGGCCGAAGCGATCGGCGGCGCGGACGTTTTCCTCGGTCTGTCGGCTGGCGGCGTGCTCAAGCAGGACATGGTCAAGCAGATGGCGAACAAGCCGCTGATTTTGGCGCTCGCCAACCCGACGCCGGAAATCCTGCCGGAACTGGCGCTGGAAGTGCGTCCGGACGCCGTGCTGTGCACCGGCCGTACCGACTACCCGAACCAGGTGAACAACGTACTGGTGTTCCCGTTCCTGTTCCGCGGCGCGCTGGACGCGGGCGCGACGACGGTGACGCGGGAAATGGAAATCGCGGCGGTCAACGCGATCGCCGAGCTGGCGCGCCAGGAGCAGAGCGACATCGTCGCGACAGCGTATGGTATTCAGGATCTCTCGTTTGGCCCGGAATACCTGATTCCGAAGCCGTTCGACCCGCGTCTGATCGTCAAGGTCGCGCCGGCCGTGGCGAAGGCCGCCATGGATTCGGGCGTCGCCGAGCGTCCGATCGAGGACATGGAAGCCTACGAACAGCATCTGCAGCAGTTCGTGTATCACAGCGGCACGACCATGAAGCCGATTTTCCAGCTCGCGCGCGGCGTCGAGCCGGAGAAGAAGCGCATCGTGTTCGCGGAAGGCGAAGAAGAGCGCGTGTTGCGCGCGATGCAGATCATCGTCGACGAAAAACTGGCCAAGCCGATCCTGATCGGCCGTCCGGCCGTGATCGAGGAGCGCATTGCGCGCTACGGTCTGCGTCTGGTCGCGGGTCAGGACTACACGGTCGTGAACACCGACCACGACGAGCGTTATCGCGACTTCTGGCAGGAATATCACAAGATGATGTCGCGCAAGGGCATCAGCGCGCAGATGGCGAAGCTCGAAATGCGCCGCCGCACCACCCTGATCGGCGCGATGCTGGTGGAAAAGGGCGAGGCCGACGGCATGATCTGCGGCACGGTCTCGACCACGCATCGCCACCTGCACTTCATCGATCAGGTGATCGGCAAGAAGCAAGGCGCGAAGGTCTACGCGGCGATGAACGCGCTGGTGTTGCCGAATCGCCAGATTTTCCTGGTGGATACGCACGTGAACGTCGATCCGACGCCGGAGCAACTGGCCGAAATCACGATCATGGCGGCTGAAGAAGTGCGCCGTTTCGGTATCGAGCCGAAAATCGCGCTGCTGTCGCATTCGAACTTCGGCACGAGCAACGCGCCGACCGCGCAGAAGATGCGCGACACGCTGGCGATCCTGCGCGAACGCGCGCCGGACCTGCACGTGGACGGCGAAATGCACGGCGACATCGCGCTCGACGCGAATCTGCGCCGCGAAG